>CANQJJ010000032.1 GCA_947624215.1 uncultured Clostridia bacterium | reverse complement strand
AATCGGAATTATTGTTATAGATCTTGATGGACCCTGCTTCGATGTTGATATCCTGCTTCGTGAGGGTGAGGTATCCGCGAACAAACGTGATATCGTAGTTCTTGTTGTATTCGTTCTCCGTGTATTCCCCGCCGATCACATACTGAGTGCCGTCGGCGAAGTAAGGTGCAACACCCTTATCGACGAGATACACGCCGATCCCCAAGTACTCCTTATCCTTATCGAGGAGCACGGACTCGCCGTCGACATGCCACCTTGTATCGTCGGGGTTGGGATCCGAGGTCGCATAGGCCTTGTCGTAAGGCAAAGACTGGTCCTCGATCACAACGGTGATGGCGCGCTGTTCTACCTTGAGCGTGCCCGCTGCGACGTTGGCCGCAACGACGGTATAGTTGGCAAGTTCGATATTGCCGCCCGTGTAGGTGACGGTGTATTCGCCAATGTTGCTGCCCGCTGCGTAATCGCCGCTGCCGTTGGATACCTTGATATACTTGAGGAATTCCTCGATTTGCAGCGCCCAGCCCGAGCTTGCCGCGTCATCCGCGGACGAACCGCCGAACGGCGTCTTGTAGCCCGTAACAGTGAGGGTGAATACGCCGGCCTCATCGCCATAGGTGATGCTCTTGTCGTCGATTTGAACGTTGAGCGTTGCGCGGGTGATGGTGAAGGTTGTGATTTCGTTCACGCCCGCATAATCGGAAGTGCCGTTGACATACGCGCGGATCGCATACTCGCCGACATTTGCGGGAAGACCGAGCGACCAATCGCCGTCTACATAGCTGTTGTCCGCCTTAAAGGTAGCGTACGCGTAGCTCACGTCGCCGAAACTTGCCGTTGCCTTGATCTCATAGATGTCGCCGTATTCCGCCGTTTCGGGGCTCGAGGTCCAACTGAGCTTGTTCGGCGCCTGCTTGATCTCCCAGCTTACCGTGATCTCTTGGGTATCGACCATCATCCAGCGATAGTTCTTGAACATCTCGTCTGCGATCTTCAAGATATATTCGTAGGTGCCGGCGTTCGTTTCCTTTGTAAGGCCCTCGACGGTGTAGAGATCTACCTTGCCGAAGAGCTCTGCGGAATAGCCCGCGACCGTGCTTGCATCAGGGCCCTGCGCCTTGCCCGTGTAGGTGTAGGTCGTTTCGTTGACCTTCTCTACAACGGCGGCGCTCCCGATCTGCTTCTTGCTGATGATGACGGTGGTTTCGAAATCCCCTTTCAGCGTGTAGTTTTCTGCCACGGTATAGTTGCCGTCGGCGCCCACAGGTGCCGTCGTCAACACGAGCTTCACGGTGTAAGCGCCCGCGTCGGTGGGATGCTTGTATTCGCCATTCCGCGCAGAGAACAGGCTGATGCCGGCAGACTCGGAGCCCGCGGGCTCGGAGACAGTCGCCGCGATCGCGGTGTAGATGAAGTGGATATACACGCCCGCGGAGAACTCGTCGCCCTCTTTATACGCCTTGCCGCTGATGTAGATCTTTGCCTCGTAGTCGTCGCCGTAGGTGATGGTCACGCCGCCGAGCTGAGGCTTGCCGTTGATCCCCGTGTCGTGGCCTTCGTTGCCCTCGGCGATTTTGGGCGTGATCGCAAGTCCGCCCTTGATCTCGCCCTGCGTCCCGGGTGCCCCGGGTTCTCTCTCGGGTTCCACTTCAATGTCCAGCGGGGTGATGGTGAGGGTGCCATAGGTCTCAACGGTGATTGTGTAGTTCGCGTTGGTGTCATTTCCCGCGATCTGAATGTCGATGGTGTAAGACTCACCCACTTTATACGGGGCGCTCTCTTTCAACACAAGGGTGATGCCCAAGGTTGCCCTGTCGTCGCCGAATACGGAGGAGTCGTTGGAGGTGTGCCATTTCTTGCTATCGAGAACGGGAGCGGCGCTCGCATATGCTGCGTCGTACACCATCTGCTGGTCCTCGATCACGATCTTGAGCTCGCGCTGCTGTACATGGATTGCGCCCGCCGTCACCTTCTCGGCCTTGATGACATAGTTGCCGAGGTCTACATCGCCGTTTGTATAGGTAATGGGATAGGTTGAAACAGGGCTGCCGGGCTCATAGCCGTGGCGGAGGTAGGTGCGGAAGGTGGACTCATAAGCCGCCCAGCCCGAAGTGCCCGCGTCGTCTTTGTCGCCCGCAACTGTGCCGAAGTAAGGCGTCTTAAAGCCCGAAACGGTGAGAAGGATCGTGCCGAGCTCGTCGCCGTAGGTCACTGTGGGGCTGCCGATCTGAACGAAAAGCTCCGCGGGGGTGATGGTCAGTTCGTGCTGCGTATCTGCGCCCGTATAATTGTTGGTGCCCTCCACGTAGGCGCGGATGACGTAGGCCCCTGCATTTGCGGGGAATCCGAGCACCCAATCGCTCGTCTCGTAGTCGCCTTCCTTCTTCGCCGCATAGGCATACCCTACCGTGCCGAACGTGGCCGTTGCCGTGATCTCATAGCTCTCGCCGTATTTCGCCGTTTCGGGGCTCGAGGTCCAACTGAGCGTGTTCGTCGCCTGCAAAATCGCCCAGCTGAGCGCGACGGTTTGCCCGTCGGTAGAGACCCAACGGTAGTTCTTGAACACTTCGTCTGTGAGCATAAGGCTGTAGTCGTAAACGCCGACATCTGTCTTCTGCGTCTCGAATCCTGCGGCTGTGTAAAGACCTGCCGTACCGTAGACTTGCACGCTGAGCGCCTCGACTTCCGCTTTGAGAAGGCCCTGCGGCTTGCCCGTGTAATTCACATCTTTAATCTCGTTTTTGACAAGCGTGCAATCCAACTGCGCTTTGTTTATGACGAAGGTCGCGTCTACCGAGCCCGCGAGCGTGTAGTTCCCCTTGTGCTCGCCATCCAACGTCAGTCTGACGTTGTAGGTACCTGCATTCACGGGCAGAGTCGTACTCATTTTCGCATTGTCCGCAAAGTAGTTTACGCGAATATGAACGCCGTCTGTCGTGCTGTAGTCGTTGTCTTTCAAAGCCGTCTGTGCGCCGATGTCGAATGTGGCGGGCGATACCTGGCCGTAGGTGGTATCCGCGGCATTGATCTTATCGATGTTGATCTCTTTGGCGACTATGGTGAGCGCGCCGGAAACAAACGTGATGCTGTAGTTGGCGGTCTTTTCGCCCTTGCCGGCCGCGCCGCTGATGACATAGGAGCCGACATCGTATCTTGCCACGTCTTCCAAAGTGATCACGACGACGATCTTATCCGTGCCGAACAATCCGTCGTTGGTCTCCAATACTTCCCAAGCGTTTTCGCTTGTGTCGATTGCGGGCTTTTTGCCGCCTTCGATGTAAGAAACCGCTTCGGGCGATTTGACATTGACCGTGATTTCCTTAGGCAAGACGTGCAGCGTACCCGCAACGACTTTTGCCTCGTAGTTTTCATACGAGCCCCCTATCGTGACATTGGCGCCGATCGCCTCTTTGTAATCCTTCGCATCGTAACCCGCCGCGTAACCCGTAATGATGTATTTGGTTATAGATACGTGATTGGTGCTTGCACTGTCTCCGAGCTTGTAGCCGCTCACGACAAACCCGTTGCTGCCCGTGGCTTCTTCGCCGTAGGTGACGGTTGCGTCGTCGATCGTAACGGTCAGAGTGGCCTTTTTGATCGTGAACTTCTGATACACGTCCGCTACGGCGTAATCGTCGGTCCCATCTACGTGGAAACGGATCCAATAGTTCCCTGCATTGACGGGCTCACCCTTGTTGGTGTATTCGAGAGACTTGGCTTCGGATTCGTCGCCGAACGTTTCTACCTTGACATACCAGACCGTGACCGTGCCGAACTCGGCGCTCGCTTGGAAGGTATACGCGTCGCCATAGATGACGTCCTCAGGGACCTCGATGCCCGTAATGTGGTTTTGAGTGGCAAGGATTTTCCAAACGAGATTGACTGCTTCGATTTCGCCGCCCTGCCATTCATAGTTGGACGTATCGCGCAGATTGACGGTGATCTCGTAGTTCCCTTGGTTGGTGGCCATGATCATAGCGCCTCTCACGCCGCCCTCGCTCGAGACGTACATGAACGTCCAGCCTGCGCCGCCCGACGGTTCCGTCACGCTCATCAGCGTGCCGTCAAATTTCTCGAGCTCTATGTTTTGTTCCCTGCCCGTATAGTAATAGCTGCCTGCGGGCACGGTGGGCTTTGTAAGCGCCTTCTTGCCGATGGTTATCGTCACGACGTTGTCCCCGCCCGAGACCCCTGCGGAGTAGTACGACCCGTAGTTGGTTGTTTGCGGCACATACATGCGGACTTGGTATTTCCCTGCGTTGACGGGCAATTCGCTCACCCAGTTCCCGCCGCTGACGGGACAGTATTGCAATTCGACCTTAACGCCGCTGAGCGTTGCGTTCCCTCTTGTCTTCACGGTTGCCGTTGCGGAAATGTTCTCAATGACGTCTGCATACGTCCAACCCGTCGCGTCGCCGAAATCTACCGAAATTGCTTCTTTGCTGAGCGTGCTGTTCGTATAGATGTATTTGCCGCCTTCCAGCGCCAGCGTTGCGCGCGTAATGCTGAACGAAAGCTCTCTTGCCATGTTCTGCACTTCATCGGCAGTCGCGTCGGAAGTGTTGATGAACCAATAGTAGTTGTGTGCGGCTTCCTTCGTCAGTGTCGCATTGAACGTGTAAGTGCCGACGTTGATTTGAGGATCGCCTTCCGCCGTCCAACGACCGAGCGAATCTGCCTCGACAAATTCGGAGGGCGCATGCGGTTTGCCGTCATACACTTTGTTGGTGACGGTGATCCTATCTCCGTAGATGGGCGCGCGCTGAACGATGTAGGCGCCCGCTGTCAAAGTGCCCAGCACAAAGTTGTTTTCGGCGCCTTCGGGCAGACTTACCACGACCTTGTATTTGCCCGCTTCGACTTTGCCATCGAAGCCGAATGCCTTGCCGCTGAACGAATCGCCTTGATAGCTGAGGAGCAGCGAATAGGTGAACAAACGCTCGATCGATATGCTTTGAAGCTTGCTCTCGCCATCTTTTGCCGCGATTGTGTATTCCGGGGTAGACAATCTCTCCTCGGTGAGATCGGTGCTGTAAACGCCCGCGGTAAAGTTGTTGCCGTCGTTTACCGTAACGTCGATCGTGCGCTTTTCCACGGTGTAGGTTTGCGCCTCGGTTGCCGCCTCGTTGTTGTTGTCCGTGGAGGCAATCGCCACGACCAGCCAGTGCTTGCCTGCATTGGTGAGGGCATTGGAGCCCGTTGCCGCAAATTGCGTTGCGTCAAAGCGCTGCCAACCCTTGGACTTGGCGTTTTCTATCGTGTCCCATTGGGGAGCACTTTCTCCCGTTGCCACGAAGTAGATGAAGAAAGACGAGAAATTGCCCGAGACAGACTGTTCGCCGACGGCGGTCTGAATCGTATACCAATCGGTGTGCATCGTGCCGTCATAGTTCCACTCGGACTTGCCCGAGCCTTCGGTTGTTGCCGTCAATTTCAGATTTTCTATCTTCTTGATCTCGAAGGAGAACAACCTCGTTGCTTCCGATGTATCCGACCAAGCGTAGTTGTTTGGATCCTCAAGGCTGGCGCTTATCGTGTTGTATACGTTAGATTCCGTTTGCGAAGCAATGGCCGCAACGGTATAAAGATCATCTTCGCCGTACAAGGTGGAAGATTGATTGTTCAGTCTCACATTCGAAGGCGCTTGCTCCTGTGCATTGTAAGTGAAGGTGAAGTTTTCATTGATGTAATTCTGTAATTCGTTTACATCCAGCACAAACTTCTCTATCACAAAGCTTGTGCTTGCGACGTTCGCCTGAATACTGCTGTTTGCGGTCCCCTCGCTATTGAGCTCCACGAATACGCGGTACGTCCCTGCTTTTACGGGCGCTGTATCTTCTTCGTTGTATTCAAAGCCGGAGCCGTTCTCTCTGCCCGTCCAGCTCAGTTTGAAGAACTCAACGAAGTCAAACAACTCCGATTCCGTTCCCGCAACGATGTTTTCAACCGTGACCTCTTTGCCGTCGCGCATGAATGTCGCGGTATAGGTAACTGTGAAGCCGATCGCGTCGCCGTGCTTGTAGGTAAATCCGCTCTCCTTGTCGTCCACGGTCACTTTGACGTCGCTGATCGTGACCTCGTTGGGCGAGATGAGCAATCTGCCGTCGGCAAAGCTCACTTCGTAGTTGTCAAGGTCGTCCGTCTGTACGGTTGCGCCCGTCACCGTGTAGACGCCGGCATTGACCGCACCGCCTACAATGGTGAAACGGACTTTGATGTCGTCGTCGCCGAAAATCGCATAATAGCCGTTTCCCGTATCGGCCGTGGCCGTCCAGAAGCTCGTGTAATCGGCATCCTTAGAGGATTTATCCGCGATCGTGTAGGCCTTGTTGCTGAAATAGGTCTTAAGATCGTTGCTGATGTCGATGAGGATCGGGCGCTTTGCCACGGTGAGCTTGCCGCTTGCAACGCTGCTTGCGAGCGTGTAGTCGGGCAACGCAACCCCGAGCTCTGCGCCGTTTACGGTCGCGGTGACGGTAATTGCATCGCCTGCCTTGGATGTGTCTGCGGCATAATCGGCTGTAAATCGGACTTTTCCGTCAAGCGCCGTGCGGAGTGCTTTCAACAGCGTTCCTTCGTCGGAGAACTTCCAACCGCTGACCGTGTAGTCGAATGCGGGCAATGCTTCTCCGTACACCACGCTCGCGTCTTGCACGGTGAGATGAAGCTCTGCCTTTTTGATGATGAGCGTCACGCACGCTTCCGCCGTTATCCAGTTGTCGTGACCGGAGGTATCCTCAGCGGAAGCTGCGTAAATGTGGTAGGTACCTGCCCTTGTCGGCAAATCGTTCGTTTTCACTGCGCCGTCGGGTTCGCTGTCGCCTTCCAACAACACATATTGATAGGTGATCTCGGCGCCGAATTTCGATGTCGCGGAGAAGGTGACCTCTTCGCCGTAGGTCACTGTCTGCCCTACGAACCCGATGATCGTATCCGTGCCCTGCTCAATGGTGTATTGAATGGTGACGGCGTTGCCTTCTTTGCCCTCCCATTCGTAATTCTTTTCGTCAAGAAGGGTGATGGTCACCGTGTATTGGCCTCTGTTCACGGCATAGACGTTGACATTGGTACCCTCGATGCGGATCGTCGCCTCGTTGCCGTCTGCCGCCGCGAGCATGGTTGCGCTGTCGTAGCCTTCGAGAATGTTGTGATGTTCGGTGCCGTCGTAGGTGCAATTGCCCCCGTGAGAATCTTTGGGCTGACCCAGCGTAGGCGCCTTCAATTGCTTCTTGGTGATCTCGAACACGGCGCCCGCAAAGGACCCGGAAATGCCTTCCGCAGACATCTCGGAGAGCTGAGCGCGCACAAGATAGTAGCCCGCGTTGGTCGGCAGGGTCATACTGCAAATCAAGTGTTCGAGATCGTTTCTCAGCTCTTGACGCGCCGTGGGGTCGCTCATCGCGCTGCTATCATACTCTTTGAGGCGCTCCGACCATCTCTGATACTCGTCTTGATCCGAGAAGGTGTAATACGTATACACGATCAGCGCCGTCTTGATCTTGTCACCGAGTTCCGAACTGAACGGAGTGGGCGCGTTTGTCACCCCGTCATACTCGCTGTAAGTCCAGCCCGTTATCGACACGTGGAAGTCTATCGCGCTGGAATTGACGTTGAACGTGAGCGTGATAATGGCGGCTTTGGTCCCGCTTACCACCGCTACAAGCAAGTAGTCGTAGGCATGGTCGTCCTTGAGGGCGATCGTAGCGGAGCCCGCGCCGACGGCGGTGAACTTCATCACCATTTTGCCGCCCTGCCAAACCGCATCCTTCTTTGCATCCAAGCCGGCAAAGGTATAGCTGCTTACCTCCATGATTTCGTTGATGAAACCGATAAGCTCGTTTTCGCCTTGGCTATCCTGGAACGTGGACAAGTCGAGAGACGTGGAAGCGAAACGAAGTTCGATTTCCTGCGGCGTTATCTTGTAATCGAGCGAAATCGCCTCTTGGGGGCTCGACGCGCTGCCGAACTTGTAGTCGTACTCTCCGTTCTCGTTTGTTTGCAGCGTGATGGTGACGGTGTAGTCGCCGACGCGCTGCGGGATGTTTGTTCCGAGATCGTTGCCGTCCGCCAACGTTCCCGTGTAGGTGAGTTGGGCAACGGGATCGTACCCTGCTACCGTGTTGGTATACACGGGTACCGCCGGGATATCCTTGTAGCTGTTATAGCCGCCGTTGCCGTGTGCGAACACGTTATCCGAGACCGTCGCGGAAATGTAGCGGGTGACAACGGTCATGGTGCCCGTGACGACTTTGACCGTATAGTCGCGGAAGAAGTTATCGTCTCCCTTGTTGGAAATATCCAGCGTAAACTTATCGCCCGCATGAGACCCGCCGGGAGTGTAAGGCGTCGTGCCGTCCTTTATTGCGGTGTAGGTGTAGTTCTTAAGTTTCAGGCCTTCGCCGTCCAAAGAAGACATCCAACCGACATAATCGACTGTTACATAGTCCTCGAATTTATCGCCGTAGGTGATCGTGCCTTCCTTCTTGAACCCGTTGTTGACGCCCACCGTGACGGTAAGCGTTGCGCGCTCGATCACATAGATGCCGGCCTTGTCTTTGTACTCGTCCTTGCCGCTCCAATTCCCTTGGAACGTGATATCGTAATTCGAGTTTTTATAAGACGGGGTCAAGCGGTGCTGACCCGCACCCTTGCGGTTCTCTGCATCCTCGATCGTGCCATCCACGGTGAAGCTGACGTTAAGAGTGGTGAGCGCGTCGCCGTTGCTCGGCAGCCCGACTCCTGTGACCTTGAACAGTTTAGTCGCTTCGTTTGTCTCAAATTTTGGCTGAATGCCGTCGTAGGTCTTTTTCGCTTCAGAATTGGAATTGCCGTCTGCAACGATCAAAGTAAGTTGCCGCTTGTCGACGGTAAGCGTTCCCGTTTGCGAATTGAGGATCAAAGTATAGTTGTCCGCGGAAAGCTTTTCTTCTGTGATACTGATCGCAAAAGTCGAACCCGCGGCCGAAGTAACATTGTACGGGCCATACGTCGAAGTTGTACCGAACAACGTCTCTGTTGCGGTCCCGTAGCCATGGATCTTATCTGCCGCAAACTCACCGTTGACAAATCCGCCGTTTTCCGCGTAGCCACTGTTCGCGGTCTCGCTGAACAGCAGGCCGATCGTAAGCGAGGAGAAGGGTTCGCCATAGGTGATGTGTGCGTCATTTGCCTTTACATACAGGGTTTTCTTGTTGATCGTGTAGGTAAACGTCACGGCATCGCGGCGTGTGCTGCCGCCATCTTTCCACTCATAGTTCTCCGAGTTGAAGGAGACGACGACCTTGTATGTGCCGGCGTTGGTCACATTCCATGTCCAATTGTTGCCGGCAAAGTTTGCTCCTGCTTCTGAAGAAGACTCGCCGTTGAAGGTGATCTCGAGAACGTCTTTCAGCTCGTGGTCCCGTTCGGCGGTATAGCCCGCCACAACAAAGGCAAACGCATTCCCGTCGTAGGTTTTGCTGTCGTTATTTTGGCTAAACGTGGGCTTTGCGATCTCCTTGCGGGCAATGCTAAATTCCGCCGTGTTCTCCAAAGTATGAGTAAATACTTTTTCGTCTTCGGAGTTGAGTTTGATGGACAACTCGTAGTTTTCATTGTTGCAGGTGACGGTCACGGTGTAATTGCCTGCGGAAATGGCCTTTTCTACCGAATCATCGCCAAGTTTGTAGGCACAGCTGAATTCAAAGTCTGCCGCATCCGCCGCGATCACCTTGCGGTCTGTGGAGCCTGAGCCGTCCATCCCTGCGGATGCCACAACACGGTACTCGTCGAGATAGTAGACGACGGGCTTGTATGCGCCGTTCTCCCAATGCTTGGCGAAGTCGCCGCCCTGCTTACTTTGCAGTTCGAGAGAGACGTCGATCTGCTTGGGCGTGATGTCCATTCTGACGGATGTTGTGCTGGCGATATAGTCGGTACTCAAAGTATCCAAAGACACGCGATAGGTGCCGACGTCTTTGGGAGCGTTTTGCGTCCTCGTATCAAATTCGGCCCCTTCCGTGCCGTATGTGCCTCCTGTCAACTTTTCATAATAAACGGTGAAAGTGATACTTCCCGAAACACCTTCCATCGTTGCCAGTTTTTGCGTACCGTCGTACACCAAATCTGTCTGCAATACGGGTTTGACGTTGATAAGAGCACGCAAGATCGTATAGGTGCCGTCTTCGAACGCGACTTTATAATTTTTGGCATGCCGATACATATCGACATTCTCAGCGGTATATTGTTGGCCTGTAATTGCGTACGGCGAATTTTCATTCGCATGATTGGTACCCAATGCAAGCGAGGGTTTGCCGTCGGAGCCGAATTTGATTGCTTCGGTCGTGTAGGAGAATACGTAGTTGTCGTATTTGCTGGAACCGTAGTCTCCCGCAACCAATGCGTCACCCGTAGCGCCGTCTTGTCCGCTTGTTAACCGTATATGATTGATAAGCGTGTCGTCCTTATTTGTGATGGCATCAGTCCACTTGATAGATTCGGGAACTTCGCTTTGATTGTAATTGAAGCGGTTGTTCAGCGTACCGAATTTGACGGTAATCTGACGCTTCTCAACGGTCATCGTGCCATCCTTATAAGTCACGGTATAGTTGGCAGCAGTGCCGCCTTCGGTAAGCAAGGATGCGAAAGCGCTTGAGCCCGTGGTGAGGGTGATCGTATACTCGCCGATGCTGCCGTATTGGTAGCCGACCGCATAGAAATGCCCGTCTTTTGCGATTTGGAAACTGGGCTTGGCGTCGCCGAGAATGGCCGCTTGCTGTTCGTCGTTGACAAACCCTGTAACCGTGAAGGTCTTATCCGTTCCCTGAATTGCTTCGCCGTATACGATCGAGAAATCGTTTGCGGTGACGGTCAGCGTGGCCTTTTCAACCGTGAAGTGGTAGGTTTGCGCTACAATTTCATTAAAGTTGCCGTTGCCGTCCAACGAGAAAGTGATCTCATAGTCGCCTGCGGGCAGGGTCTTCCCGTTTGCAACAAGCCAGCCCGTATAGCTGCCGCCGTAATACACGCTGAAATCTGCCGTGATCGTATAATCGGCATACTCCGTGTAGGCACCGCTGCTGCCGAGAGGCTTGCGGGACAACGTGATCGTGGGAATGACTTTCGCCGAGCTGCCCGGTTGCTTGCTGAACTTGGGCATGGGCAGGACTTCTTTGTCGTTTGCAGTGTCGTATCCGCCGTAGGTCCATTTATGCGTACCGCTATTGGAATTGTTGATGCTATACTGCGTCGTCCACGAGTTGGCCGCCTTGTTGATCTTGGCTTTTTGATAGCCGTAGGCCGTGTTGTGGTTTGCGAGCTCGAGCCTATAATAGATGACGTAGCTGCCTGCGTCGATGATCTGCGGGATATTATCCGTTTTAACGTCCGCTTGGTGTGCCGCCCAGAACGCCGCGGCCGCGGAATCACTGTCACTGTATTCCGAATCGACGGATCCCGTCAGTAAGATGAAGCTCCAATTGATGGATTTTCCGTCGGCGGATGTTGCAAAGCCTGCGGGCGATTGGTTTTCGTCAAGTTCGCCCACGGAATGGTATTGCCCTTTGTGCAACACATAGTGTTCCGTTTCGTCATAGGCGATGCCAGTCAATTCGTCGCTCGTTCCCGTGATCTTGCCGTAGCCGTGCAGAGCTTCCACTTTGAAATCTGCCGCGGTGATCTCGTAATTTTGTACTGAGGTATATTCGATAGAATATTTTTGATCGTAGCCGTCGTTGAACTTGTAGGTTACCTCATAGCTGCCCACCGCCGCGGTTGCGTTGCCCGTGGGGTCTGTAAACGCGCCGGTCGTGAGCGTGAAGATCTTCTGCCCCGACCTGCCGTTTGTATAGTCGTCTGCCCAAATATCCGTGATAGGGGTGCCCGAAATACTCATCGTATCGGGGGCGACGCTCAATGTATAGGTGTGTGAAGTGTAGTCGGATGTGAAAGCACCCATGCCGAGTTTGGTGAGGTCGAACTTCTTCTCGTTCGTTCCCGCGCCGCCGAGATAGTAGGTATTTTTGAGATTGGGATTGACCACCAGCACGAGGGGCAGGACCATAACGGTCATGCCGCACCCGCCGTCTTTTTGAGTAAACGTGTAGTCGGTCGTTACAAACCCGTCAAAGTTAAGCGCGATGCCATAGCTGTCCTCGATCCCCTTGGCGTTGTCTCCCGCGATATAATCGTTCGCGGAAACCGTGATCTTGTCGTTGGCGGCGTCGTATCCGTCGACACCCGCCCCGAGCGTTTCGCCGTTCACAAACCCCTTAAAGGTAAAGTTTGAGATGTCGGGAGCCCAATCTCCGGGGAGCAACTCGGTGAAGTAGATGAAGAAGTTGAAGGAAACCTCCACTTCCTTCTGCTCTATCACGACCATCATGCAGTAGGTTTGGCCGATGAGCGACTCGTGGTTCTTGGCCACCACGGCATAGTAGACATAGTATGTGCCGGCATGCGTAAACGAGGGCATCTCCGTGTCCCAAATGTAGCCGTTGTCGGTAATTGTGAGGTCGGCATTGACATTCGGGGCACCCCATGTCTGAGGATAGAGCGCCGTGCCGCTACCCGAGGCCGCCTTGCGGAAGTAGATCTTGAGGCCGTTTGCGCTCGAGTCGGTGAACGAAGTTTCGCTGTTACCGCCCAAGGCAAAGCTCGCTTCTGTGCCCGCTTTGTCGGTCAATTGATTGGTGTAGTACGTGCCCTTGAAGGCGCCGTCCGTTGCCGCGGTGTGCGCTTGCCCGTCGTAGGTGCCGCCGTAAGCCCCGGCGCTCACCTTGGTCTCCTCCGCGGTGAGGATCGTGGAGGGAACGATCTTGTACACGTTGTCGCTTGCATCCGTCGTGTACTCTGCGCCATTGGAGGCGTCCATTTGCCTATGCTTGGAGTCATTTTGGGCATCGGGATACACGACCGTGATTTGGTAGTTCTCATTGTTGCAGGTCACCTTTACGCGGTAACCGCCCGCATCGGGATAGGTTTTGCTATCGAGCAGATTCTGTCCTTCGCCGTCGAGGGTGAGGATCGTGTAAATGTTTTCGTCGTTGTTTACAAGCGGGGCGCCGCTCTTCGAGCTCGGACGCGACAGCTCGGCGCTTTCGGCGATGTTTTGCAATGCTTCGCCGTATTCGTGTTTGATCGATGTGATCGTAAGCGTGACCTGACGGGGCTTAACCGTGATGCTGTTGGATGTACCGTCGAAATACACCTTGTAGTTTCCGTCTGCGGTCGTGATGTATCCATCAACAGCGCTGCTGAAATCAACGTCGGTAAACGCGCCGCCTTGGAGCATTTGCAGCACAAAGACCGCGTCGCCCCCTACCTTGTCCGAATATGTACCCACACCTGTGGCGTCGCTCAGGTTGGTGCGGACTCGGAAGTTCTCTTCGTAGCCGCCAACAAATCCGCTCGTTACGGAAGCGCCCGAGGTCGCGGCGTCTACAAGTTGCCATTCGCTGCCGACATACTGCCAAACTTTGGCCGCATCGGTAAACTCGAGCGCGTCCGCAAACGCCTCGCCGTATTCGTGATCCGTGATAGCGGACGCGGTGATCGTGACTTCGCGCGGCCACATTTCTACCTCGTGATAACGGCCTTCATCAGATTCTCCCGGAATCTCATAGTTATCCAAATATTTTCCGGAGGCCGTTTCTCCTTCTGGCATGCCGGCGATATAGAACCAATAGTTCCCGACGTTGATAAACGAAACAATTGTCAAAGAGCCTTTGTCCGCCACAGCGCGCGCTCTGAAATAAACCTTTTGGCCCGTTTGAGAATCCACAAAGTAAACGGTTTGCGCCTTGGAGTTGAGCCCGTCCGGATCCCGCGCCTGATCGGTGCCGTCGTAGGTAAACACAAGCTGCGCTGCATCCCAAATGAGGCGCCTGTTGGCGACATTGAGCTGCTGCTTGGTAATTTGGTGCGTGCCCCCATCGGAGATGGTTACTTCGTAGTTGTTGTAAGAAGCCGTTTTCTCCTTGATTTCGCCGCCGCTACCGGTTGCAATGTAGGTGCGTACTGTTTCTCCTGCGGAAGTCAGCGTTCCACCGCTACGGTTGAGCACCGCCGCCGTGGCCGTCTTGAAGGAAATGGTTGACTTGCCGACGCCGTCGTAAATTTGCTTATCATACGACCATGCCGCGATCACGGTGCCGCCGTCTTCAACAAACTTGTTGAGATCTTTGGTCGCCGAATCCCCCGCATATAGCCACTTGAAGTTCTCGGAATTGTCCGCGAGGGCGATGCCGTATTCCGAGCTGAAGCTGTTGGCTTGCAGATAGACGTGCCTCTTTTGGATCGTATATGTCTTTCTAGTTAGATTATTCAAAGAATCTTCGGAGAACTTATAGTTCTGCACGAGCTTATCTTGCGGATTTTCACTCAGTGTAAATAGGTAGTTACCCGCATCCTTGAATGTCGCCTCCGAACCGTCCTTTGTAATGGTCGGATGAAGCTGTACTATCTCTTCATCGCACGCCTTAACGCCGGCGAAGTAGACAAAATAGGACTTGCTCGCGCCTTTGGTGTTGACGGCTGCGTATTGATCGGTGCCGTCGTAGGTAAACGATTGGGAAGTCCATACAATGTCCACCACCTTGGGCGTTATCGTATAGGTTGCGTCCGTACCGAAATCAAGGTCGTAATTGAGATAATACTGCGCATAGCTTTTTTCCTCCAACGTGAGGTGCAGCTTATATGTGCCCACGCCCGTGGTCGTTGTGACGAAAGTACCGTATCCGCTGTCGGTATAGGCGTACAGCAGGAAATGATCGAAACTTGTTTTGTCGTTGTTGAGCCCGCTGAGGAATCTGTGTATACCGTCCCCTGTTCCCGCGTCGGCATAGTCGAAGTTGTAGCTGCCGCTTACTCCTATAAGGTTCTGCTTCTCCTCAAGCTGATCGCCGTAAGTTTTGCCGAGGGGCTTTACCTGCAACTTGATCTTGTACGGCGTGATGGTGAAGGTAGACGTGAAGTTGGATGTAGACTCGTCGATGATATAGTTGCCCGCGTCCGTGTTCGTCAGCTCGTCGAGAGACAGATTGTAAGGCTCAGGGTCGGCAGTCCTCGAAGTGCGGCGCACGTTGATGGGATAGCCTTGATCGCCAGCCGTCTCGCCGCCTTCTTTATCCGTCCACTTGGTGGTAACGGCTACGATGTCCTTATAAGCGCCGCCCTGCAACGTTGTGGTGACGATATTGGTGATCTTGGCCCCGCGGATCTGCTCCTCGCCGCTATAAACGGCGCTGCCGTATGTGCTGTCGTCGCCCCAATCTGCCTTAATAACGAGCTGTTTGATCTCGAAGTACACGGTGAAGGTGAGCTCTTCCAAAGTGCCATCGCCGTTTTCCTCATATGTTATCAGCGCAGCATATACGCCCGCCTTGTAGGGCGACTTGTCGGGCGTGAAGATCGGGTTGTTGCCCTTACCGTCGGTTTTGTCCTTAGGGTTCTCGCGGGAAGCGTTATTGGAAACCAAATCAGTTACGAGTGATCCCCGAGTGCCGCCCGTGATCTTCTCCCCATCGCGCGTGGGGTTGCTCACCGTGTAATATTGCACGGAGCGCGTTCCCACTTCGTTCGTCAACGATTCGGGCAAGTTTGTCGTTGTACGCTCGAATTGCAGGAACTTGCTGCCCTGGCTGCCGCCCACTACCGTTTGCTGTTGATGTTCTCCGTAGGTCCAGCCGGAAACCTCGAACTCGAGATTATAGATACCCCTGGTAATGCGGAAATAGAGCTTGACAGTAACTTTTTTGCCGTCGCTTACCTGACTGTCTCTGCCTGTAAGGTCAAATTGCGTGAGCTGAGTTTGCTCGTCATCAGTGTAGTTGAACGCCCAAACATAGTCACTGTAATCCTCGTTGGCGCTCGGCGTCAAGACAAGCGTCAACTCGATGTAGTAGATGCCTGTAGATAGCTTGCCGTTGGTTTTCATGTCAACTTCATTCAACGTACTACCGTCTTCTTTATAGTACTTGAAGGTGAATTTGACATCCCAACTGCTGTCTACCGGCATATAGTAATCCGAGCCGGTCATCTTGACCTTCGTGCTGCTTTGAACCTCTTTGTCATACAGTTTGTTGTTGTTCGATTCGCCCGTCAACGGGTTTTTCTCAGCAAGGGAGTCGTTCTTGCCGTACAGAACGGGGTAGAAATAGCCGTCATTATTGAATGCCTGGCCGCGCTGATATTCGAGGGAAGGCGCGGTGATCGAACGCTGTTTGATCGTCCAAAAGTCGGCGTACTCCTCATCTTTCGGCGCCGTGTTGTCCGTGGGCTTTTTGTACGTGTCGTCCACGCTTTCGCCCCAATAGTAGTTGCCCGTATCTCTGAGGGTGATGGTCGCGGAATATTTCCCTGCGCGGATCGCGCTGAGCGTGAGTTTTCCGGTGTTGGACCCTCCCGTGGTCCCCAGGGTAATGGTACTATTTTGGATCTCGCCGTTTGCCACAAGCACCTTGCCCGAGTAGTCTTTTATGGACATGATGGCCGCGTCGGAGTTCTCGAACGTGATCGTTTGCGCAGATCTGTTGTAGATATACTCGCCGCTATCCTTTGCTTCGGGCCTTACAAGGTTCTTCTTGTAAATCGTAAACTCGGTGCTCGTAGTGGGTTCAGTAAGCACAAGTTCATAGTTGCATGCGTCTTCGCCGAAGAAACCGACTACCGTGGCGGTGTATGTGCCCGCGTTGACGGCGGTTGCGCTCGTGTTGGCCGTTTTGTCGGCGGCAACGATCGTGTTTTTATCTGCGACATCGTCCGTAGTCAGGTCGAAAACAATGGTCACGTTGTCCTTTGTGACGGTAGCGCCGACGCCAAATGTGTTGGCGATCTTGGCGGTAGGTTGTTGCGCCTTGCCCGGTTCGAATGTGGTCTCGGTGTCGGTCCAATCCACCTTGATCTCGACGGGGGTGATTTTGAAAGAGAACGTGCGCGGAGCATGATCCAATCCGCCCTCCCAAACGGTGTTGTTGTCGTCTGTGAGCGCGACGGATACGGTGTAAGCCTCCACCGCGTTAGTGTCCGAATTCCGCTTAACTTTTTCCGCGCTGTGCATTCCGGAAGCGCCCGCCTCGGACACGGTTATGGGATTTGCGGTCACTCCGAGGAAATTCGAATAATTGTTCTCAAATACATCGTAGTTGGAAATACCCGTGGTGAACAGCTGCTCGGCGTCATTGTAGGGCGTAGAGTAAGTCAGACTTGACCCTGCCGTCAAATTTGCATTGTTGATTTGTGCAAGCGTGATCTTGGTGGGCGTGATCTGCAGATAGAACACAAATTCCGTGCTCGACGGGATCTCGCTGCCGCCCGCGTCTTTCGCCCACGAATAGTCGTCTTTGTTTTTGAGCGCAACGGTGAACTTGTAGTAGTCCAGCGCGGTTTTGCCGGTGTTCCATTTTACTGTGGCTTGTTTTGTATTGGAGGTGCCGCCTTCGTCGGTGATGGTGAGAAGTTTGGAATACTCGCTATCCCCCCAGGCCTGTTCGCCCTTCGGCGTATCGTTGAAGAAGATAAACGCCAGCATGTCGTAAGTATTGCTTTTGCCCTTGAAGGGGACGATGATGACGTTGTCTGTGCCGCCGTTGTCGCCCAAGGTGCCTACTACATTTTTGAGGTAAGGGTGGGCCACGGTGTAGGTGGCGATCTCCAATTCGCACCAAATTCCGGTGATCGTCCCACCGTCATAGGTGAACGTCTTTACGTTATCGGGATTGAAACGGAAGTTATCAAGTATCTTGAATGACATCCCGTCTTCTTTGTAGACAACATCATAGTTATAGGTATCTGAAAAACTATTGCCACGCTTACTTATGTCGTTGGACGTAATAAGATCGTAGGGGAGAATGGCGATGTATTTTCCCGCATTCGTTGGTTTCTCCGTGATGAGCTCATCACCCAACGTAGTGATGCCGTTGCCCTCGTAAACAAAGTAGCGCGGACTTATGGTAAATTTGTCTCCTCTGGGTGCCACGCCGGTAAAGCTCGGCTGGTAGAACTTAGCTTCCCCGTCGTAGGTGAACTTTTTGAGGCCCTCTTCGTTCCACTCTACTTGCAGTGTTGCGGGAGTGATCTCAAACGTCGTCGAATAAGTTGTCGATTCACTTCCGTCCGCAGCCTGCCAATAGCAGTTGTCGTCGTAACCTTCTCTGAGCTTGAATGTGAACGTATATGTACCCACATAGGTTGCATTCAACGTTATTTGACTGTTGCTCTCCGACGTATAATAATGGACTGCGGTCTGA
Source organism: uncultured Clostridia bacterium (assembly GCA_947624215.1). GTDB lineage: Bacteria > Bacillota > Clostridia > Christensenellales > Borkfalkiaceae > Gallimonas. The sequence goes on along the minus strand of CANQJJ010000032.1, from coordinate 5,622 downwards.
ACTACTTCGTTGACATCAGGCGCCTTTTCAAATTCAATTTTTTGGCCGTTGCGCGTTTGCGTTTCGCCCGTGAGCGTATACGTCATGTATTTATTGTAGTAGGTATCATAACCGTCTACAATAAATTTCTGTGTAGTGCCCGAATATACGGCTTTATCGGTCTTGGGATCGCTGTTGTTCAAATATACTTTGTAGTAGTCAATGGCCAATTTGTTGATTGTCCATTTTACCTCTACCCATTCAGGATCCGTCCCGGGCTTCTTCCATTCGGTCTCATCTGCCTCATTCGTGTAGTAATGGTTAGAATCTGCCTTGATCCAGAATGAATAGGTGCCGGCTTCGCTGTGGGAAAATACGGAGGTATAGCCGGAATCTCCATTGATATCTACTATGAAGCCGTAGGGTGATGTGTCTCCAAAATTGTGTCTTCCGCTTCCTCCGTTTGCCGAGGTTTTCCCGGTGAATTGGACATATTGTACATTGGACCCCACGCCCCCACGGTCAAATTTATATGTCAACTCATTGGGGGTAGGAAGCTCCGCCTTTGCGCGCTCGATGGTCCACACCAAGATGAAATATCTATATTCTCCGTCTTCGAAGAATGCGACGTTTTCATCTTCGGAAAAGCCCTCTTCATTCCACTTGTTGTTTGTTTCATCGAACAAACGGAATACCGCATAATAAACGTCGGCGTTCTCTGCGGAAAGCAAAAAAGAAGTACTCGTGAACCTCGCTCGGCGCGCATAGTCTGTTAAATGGTCGGCCTCACTCGCATCGCTGTATACGATTGCGTATTGACCATTATCAATGGTTTCATTGAATTTTTCGACGTAAGCATTCACGGTTTCGCCGTCATTATAGACATAGGTGCCTTCCTTTATAGACGGGAGCGTGATGAGGCGTTTTTCGATCTTGAAAGGTTGAATGACCTCATAGAACGCGTAGTTGGAGTAATTGGGATTATATGTTGCGCTTCCGCTATCGTTGTCGTCCTGCAAATAGGCGACCACATAGTATGTGCCAACAGGCTTTTCGGGCAAAGTCTCGCCACCAAAAGGCGATACGGTTTGCCTTATAAGATAGCTATAAAAACCGTTTGTGTAATCTTTTTTATCTTCGAGAGCGTTGTAGGTGCCAAAATGTTTGTTATAATCCTCTTCGGTTATATAGTAAATACTTACCAGTCTCTCACTGCCGAAAAACTTTCCTTCGACAGGCTTAAATCGGGCAACATTGGATTTGTCTACCGTATCGTTTTCATCGCGATAGTGGCGGTCTGGCATCTCGATCTCAAACTTTGTATCCTCGAATTTCTTGATCTCAAAAGTGATACTCAGAGTGTAGTCGTTTAAGCGGGAAATACCATAGGGGAAACTCCAATCATCAGAGGGGTTTTCCCAACGATAGTACTTGCGCATCCCGCCTTCGCTTACATCGTAATCGGTACCCGTTATCACCACATTGTCAAGAACAAGATTCAACGTGTATTTGTCTGCATTGACATACGTGGTAGACGTCGGATCAAGCTGATCTCCTGTATTTTTCTCCAAACGCCAACGATTTTCTCGCGCAAAAACCACCTTGGAATTTGAGCCCAAGGTCACCTGGAAATAACCATAAGGGTTGTGGCCGTCGGGGTTATATACTATGGGATTATATAGCGATTTGCCTTCGCCGTCTTGTGCGTTCGGGTCCGGATTGGCGTCAACCCACTCAATGCGCAAATTCAGGGCAAAAATATCGAAATCTGCCCTTGCGCTTGACGCCTTAGAGTAGTTGCCCTGCTGCCACACGGTAACATACACCTGGTAGTGCCCGGGTTCCGTGGGGATTTCGTTGGGAGATGCCATCAGCCCATTGTTTTGATAAAAGTATAACTGATAGACCGCGACTCCTCCCGGCTGTATCGTGCCATCGTCGCCGCGCAGATTTTCGTTATCTTGTGTGTAGGTTTGGGATTCCCCTCCGGCTGTGTAATTTATGGTGTAGGTAAACTGGCCGCGCCACTCGAAGCTCACAGGCTTTATGCTGATCTCGGCAGCAGCGCCATCAATATAGAATTGGTAATAGCCGTAAGTATTGGTTGATTTACCAGATTCATTTACCATCTGAAACTGCCTGGCGCCTCTCATCTCGGCATTCCACATATAAGTACTCGAGCGATGGCCTTCGGAATCGACAAGCTCCAAATACATTCGCCAATTGCCCACGATGCTGTCGCCGTGAAAGACAATATAGTAAACGTCTTTGCTTGTTTCGACTATTTCCGCCCAATATCCTTTTCCCTTGTCGGCTTCTACGTACTCCTTACCGCCGCCAGGTTGTACAACTTCGTGCTCAAAATGTACTTTAACGTAATAATTTTGATTTTTGACTCCTGTACTATAATCATAATTCTTGTTCCACTTATAAAAACGCGTTTCCCAGCCTTCCGTCACGCCACTTATTTTTCCTGAGGCATTGATTAACGCACCGAATTTACCGTTTCTCAGAGTTACATAAAAATTCTCGGTACTGGGTCTGACAACGGTAATATTTTTCCCCACGATCAAGTCGAAATACATGGCCACGCTCTGCTTCTGCGCGGTAATTCCCCAAGTATCGTCGTCCGTTCTGCTTGCCACAAGATAAATGACGCGCACCAAAACGGTGTCCGCACTAAAAGTCGTGCGCACACTTGTTCCGTTTTTGGGTGCGACAAGCCCATGGAGAATATAGTCCATTTCGCTGTGTCCGTCGACTATAGCCGTTCCCACTTGTCGATTTGCTCCGGGATATGCCGCAGAGGTTATACTGCCCGACTCAACTCCGCTGATACTGCTGAAAAAGCTCTTTTGTGCCTCGGCATAATCGCCAACGGCGTTGCCATCCAAGTCTTTGCCGTCTTGTAAGTTGGCAAGATCAGCTTGGGAGTAATACAAAACCGCATACTGTCCGAAAGCCCTCTGCGTCGCGGCACTACGAGAAATGCCCCACGCACGAAATCCCTGTTCCGGGAATGAAGTGTATTTGCTGTCTACGGAAGAAGCCTTAGTAATCACCAACGAACCGCTGGGCTGACCTGTTCCTTGCTTAAACTGTATCCTATAGCCTTCCAAAATGAGCGATTCATTTACATTGTATGTAGATGTATCGAGTGAATTGAGCAAATTGATGCTGTCTATCTGCGTGTACTTCACCTTGACCGGTACATGGGCACTAATACTGCCGCTACCCATTGAGTCGTTAAAGAGCTCTATACTTGTGTAGTAGTAATAGTCGTCGCCTTCTTTCCCTGCACCTTCGTTGCCGTACTGTTCTGTGCCTCCTGTATTCAACCAACCATTGGAAGCCGCGTAATTCGGCTGTGTAAGATCTTGGTAGTAGGTAGAGGGCACAAAACCGGACGAGTCGGGAATCCTATACATGTCTTCGTCCATCTGTATCAAACGCCCGTCGTTTTCAACGCGGAAAACCTGCAAATCGGGATATGCCGATTTCAGCGTATCACCGTTGGCGGGAGTATCTACCGTTATGACCCCTTGTTGCTCTTCCACACTGGTGACGTTGGTATACATGTAGTTGTTCCAACGGCGCCAAAATCTTACCGAAAGTTCGTTGCTTTCGACATAATCCGAACCGCCTGCTATAGTGGAATAACGTACTTTAAGCTTATAGTATGTTTCGTCGTTGCCGGGTTCCGGCATATTCACGTCATCGAAATAGCCATCGCTATAATTTCCCACGGTAATGCGCGGGTCGTCGCCGCGAAGAGTCACGACATCGCCGTTGGTATCGCGCACGATAACGCGCAAGCCGTAGCCGATCAACTTGGGATCCGTCACTCCTCCGACAAACGCTCGATAGGAAACGTTGCCCAAGTTTCCGTAGCGGTCATGGGTGTCGTTCTCATAGTAGTTGCCAAAAGAATCCATGTAATAGTCGCCCATGTTGAAAGACTCTGGCAACCCTATACGATACCAAACGCCGTCCGCGGTCGATGTCCCTTTTGTAACGGTACCGTCCGCGCCGTCGTTAAATTCCAACGTGACCGACTTGACGGTGGCAATTTCTACGACAATATTTGAACCATAAATTGTACCCTTAACGGTAGTTGTGTTATCGGGATTTCGATAGGTAATGTTGATCGTGTTGTTGTCGGTTTGACCTACTTCGAATGACCTCGCGTCATTCGCAAAAACGCAGTCGGCGATGAGTTCGCGGGGGATCTCTTCCCAAATCTCTTCATCTTTGTCTGCATTTTCCTGCAAAACGCCCTTGATGCTCGCCTTGTAGTAAAACTCGTATTGGGTGAAGCTGCGGAACTGCGTGCTTGTATACACCGGATTTTGTGCCGGAATTGCGCCCATGGTGATCTGCAGCCCTTTCTCCGGAGAATAGGTGGGATGATCGACCAGCCTGACCTGGACCGTTTTGGCCTCTCCCTGCATTTGCGTACTTGTGATAATGCTGTCGTCCACAAGGGGCATGACCGCGACTAAAAAATTTTGGCCCGCAGTCCACGAGTCCGGATCGCCGTATGACGAAAAGGGCGTAGCCATCAAGTCGCCCTTCTTGACCTTCGATTCTTCCTCGGCGTTGGGATCGATTATATCAATATCGGAATATGTAGTGCTGCCTACGGTCAACTGAATATTAAATTCATTTGCCGACAACAGATCGTTGGATTTGTCTCCTATGTCGCGCCTTTGAACGTTTGCATAAGCGGCAATACGTGTTTTGATGTCCCACAAAGTGGTCTCTTTATAAACGCGGTCGTCTTTCATCGTAACGCCGCTTGTACCCCAACCGGTGTAGGACTGAATATCCGTGTCTATTTCCTGCGGGAAGGGCTCGTGATCCGGCTTCTCCTCCTGCTCCTCTCCCGTGCCCTCCGCGCCGGCCGTAGGAGACAGAACTCCGTCAGCCGTCTGCAAAAACAGCGCCATGCACAGGCAAACGACTGCGATCAATGCACAAAAGATCATCGCAAGATTTTTCTTGAGGTTACCTTTCATAAAATTGACACTCCTTATAGTAAAAACCCTTCGATTTTTTTCGGAAAGTGCGCCAGTTATTATGACGGGTGCACTATTTCCTTATATAACGTGCGCCCATTATTATGATAGATGTCTTTTTTGGAGGGTGACGGCAAAAAAAACCGTGCCTAAAAACAACAATTTGAACAAATTACATAAAATACCGCTTAATTTGTTTGACATCGGCTTTCAATCGCGATATAATATACACGGAAATCGTGCACCTATCATAATAACGGATGCACATTTTTTCGTTATAGAAGTTTGCCGAGCCTGTTCATCATCTCCGTCTTGTGCTCCCAAAGAGAGTGGGCGTAGCGATTTAGCGTTATGGTCGCATTCTTATGCCCGAGTATTTCGGACAAGGTCTTCACGTCCATTCCGCACTCGATGGCACGGGTGGCAAACGTGTGCCTGAGCGCGTGAAAGCCCTTGTGCGCGATCCCGAGCCGCTTTAAGAGAAGCTCGAAAGTTCGCTGGTAACTCCGCACATAAATGGGCTTGCCCCTATCGGAGATCACGGAATCGCCGATCTTTTCTCTCTTCATCGCTCCCAAAAGGCCGAGCATGGATTCGGATAGGGGGATCACTCTCCTCGAAGTTT
>CANQJJ010000031.1 GCA_947624215.1 uncultured Clostridia bacterium | reverse complement strand
ATGGAGCGCCTCGTTCGCTATCTTTTTTCTATTCCCTTTTGTCTCACATCAATTGTAATCATACAAAAAATTTTCCCGTTTTTGGGCAACCCCTTGACAAATGCCCCGCCATATGATACAATATATTTGAGACCACGGCTTACCGAAGATAAGGAGAGAGACTATGAAGATCGAGCACTATGACTTTTCGCGCATTCCCGCCAAACCGAGCAAGTTCTGGATGTTTTTGGCGAGAAGGCTGGCCATCGACCCCCGCCTTCGAGGCATGCCCGTCACCATCGAGAAGATGAACATGGAGGGCATCGAGCCGCCCTATTTCCTCCTCACGACGCACGCGAGCATGCTCGATTATCCGTTGATGTATAAGGCTGTCTATCCCCACAACGCCAACAACGTGGTCGCCATCGACGCGGTCCGCGACGTCGGGGACTTTTTGATGCGCCGTCTCGGCTGTATCACCAAGCGGAAATTCGTCAAAGATTACAATCTCATCCGCCACATGCGCTACTGCGCGGACGTATACAGGAGCATCGTCTGCGTCTACCCCGAGGCCCGCTACTCCTTCGACGGGACGACTTCTTACATCCCGCAGTCCGTCGCCAAGATGGCAAAACTCATGAAGATCCCGCTCGTCGTTTTGCGGCTGTACGGCACCTTTGTGGCCGCCCCGCAGTGGAACAAGCCCGAGCAGAAGATCCCGCTCCGTGCCGAGCTCGAGTGTATCGCAACGGCGGAGGAGGTGCTCTCCCTCCCTTGGCAGGAGCTCGACGCGCGCATCCAAGAAAAGATGCAACGGGACGACTATGCCTACCAACGCGGACATGGTATCCGCCTCACGAGTCCGCACAGGGCAGACGGGCTGCATCACATCCTCTATAAGTGCCCGCACTGCGGCAGGGAATTCATGATGCACTCGGAGGGGACGCGGCTGTGGTGCGACGCGTGCGGCAAGGCATGGCAGATGAGCGAGCTCTCCGAACTTTCGGCCGAGAAGGGGGAGACGGAGTTCTCGCATATCCCCGATTGGACCAAGTGGGAGCGCGCCTGCGTGCGGGAGGAAGTGCGCGCGGGCACATACCGTTTCGAGGCCGACGTCACCGTGCACACCCTGCCCAACGCCAAGCGGTTTTACGACCAGGGCTTCGGCAGGCTCACCCAGACCGTGGAGGGGACCGTGCTCGACTGCACGGCCTATGGCACGAAGAAGCACCTCGAATGGTCGGGGAACGAGCTCGAGAGCGTGCACATCGAGTATGATTACCCCTTCCGCAAGGACAAATATAAGCACAACATTTTCGGCGACTGCATCGACATTTCGACGCCCGACGACAGTTATTGGCTTCACCCCGTGGGGCTGAGGGACCAATTGACGAAGTTCTCCTATGCGACGGAGGAGATCTGCTTCCTCGCGCGGGAAAATGTCCGCGCCGACTGAGATGCAGGGCGGCGGAACGGGAAGGGGCAGGGAGCCGCGCGAAGAAAGGCCGCGCATCAACCTTCGGCCCCTTCTCTTCGTGGCGCTCGGGCTCTTCTCGGGCATCCTCTTCTATCATTCTGTCAGGTTCGGGAGCTTCCGGCCCTCGGATCTTTGTTTTTTGGCGGTATTTCTCGCGCTCGCCCTCGTGCCCTTGGGGAGAAAGCGGGTGCCCGCCGTTCTTCTCGCGGTGTTGCTCTCCGCAGGGGTCGGCGTGGGGGTCGCGCACCTCTCGGCCATGCGCTACGGCGGCGTCTTACCGGGGCGGTATGTCGTCTCTGGTACGGTTGAGACCTTCGTGGCGCACCATGGCTATGTGGACGCCACGCTCACGGACCTCTCCTTCGACGGAGAAGGGGTGGGCGGCAAGCTCACGTTGGTGCTGTCCTCGGACATGGTACGCCCCGGTGATGTCTATGTCTTTGAAGCCAACGTGGCGAAGCTTGAACTTTCCTTAAGCGACAGCTATGCGGAATACCTCTACTGCATGGACATCCGCTACGACGCGGGCACGGTGGACGTCTTCCAAAAGACGGGGGAGTCTGAAAATCTTCTCCTCCGCGCCAAGGGTGCGCTCTACGACCGCCTCGCCGAGGGGATGGACAAGCATGAGGCCGAGGTGTGTTACGCCCTGCTCACGGGAGATTCCCGCGGCATCGATCGGGGGCTCAAAGAGGAGGTGCAGACGGGCGGCATCGCGCACATCTTCGCCGTCTCGGGCCTGCACATCGGCATCCTCTTCGGCGCGGTGATGTTTCTCTGCAAGCCGCTCGGCCGCAAGGCCTTTTTCCCCGCAATTTTCACCGCGCTTCTCTACACGGCTTTCTGCAATTTTTCCGTCTCGGCCGTGCGTGCGCTCTTGATGTGCGGCGTGCTCGGAGGGTACCGTGTCCTTGGGAGGAAGTATGATTTCCTCCAATCCATCTCCTTTGCCGCCATCCTCATCCTGCTCTTTTCCCCGCGGGACGCGCTCTCTGCGGGGTTTCGCCTCTCCTTCGGGGCCTGCCTCGGCCTCGCCCTCTTTTCGGGCACGCTCAGGCGCGCGTTTTTGCGTTGCCGCCTGCCCGCCCCGCTCGCGGGATACTTCTCCGCCAATCTCTCCGTGCAGCTGTTCACGGCCCCCGTCCTCATGTCGTCGTTCGGCTATTTCTCCGTCTGGGGGTTCGTGCTCAACCTGCTTTTCATCCCGCTTTTGCCCGTTTACTTCCTGACGCTCCTCCTGTTTTCCGCAGCCGCCCTCATCATCCCGCCCGCCTCCGTCTTGTTCGCCGTGCCGGGAGCGCTCACTTCCGCCATGCTCCTCTTCTTCGCTTTGGGAGATTTCGGGCTGGTCCTCACGGGCTTCTCCTTGGGCATGGGTGCCACCGTTTGGGTCATCGGTTGTCTTGTTATGACCGAGCGTGTGCGGTTGAGACCTGCCCTTCGTGCAGTCGCGGGAGGGACCGCCGCCCTGCTCTTTTCCGCCGTGCTCGTGATGGAGAACGTCGTCTTTTCGGGGGTTCGCGCGGAGGTATTTTCGCGGGACGAAGGCGCCGCGGTGCTCCTTCGCGCTCCCTCGTCGGCCGTGCTCGTCATCGACGGGGACATCGAAAGCCGCGAGCTTGAAGATATCCTCGCCCGCAACTACGGCGGGACGCTCGACGCCGTGCTCGTGCTCTCTGCGGAGGAGACGGACGCCGTCAACCATGCCGCGCATCTGCCCGCGGAGAAGATCTGTGCCCGTGACGAGCGGGAGACGGGGCTTCGGACCGTGCCCGTGTATTTTGCCGAGGAACTTACGGTGGGGGAGATGCAGTTCACCTTCGTCACGCGGGAGAAGTTGCTCCTGAGCTACTGCGGGGTCACGGTGGAGGTGGATTTTGAGGGGAGCGAAGCGCTCGGGGCAGATCTCTTCATCGACGGCTCGCATGACTTGCAATTTACGCTCGGAAACGGTATAATAGAGGTATGAAATTCGTTCAGCTTGCAAAAAGTCTCAAAGAGGAGGGCGTCGCGCCCGTCTATCTCATCGAGGGCGAGGAGGCCTACTTCCGCGACCGCGCCGTGAATGCCGTGCGGGAGGCGTGCGCGCTCACAATGCCCGCCCTCAACGACGTACGATACGAGGGGGAGGCCGTAAAGGAGACCGACCTTACGGCCGCGCTCTTCACCATGCCCTTCATGGACCAAAGGCGCATCGTGCGCATCTATGAATACTACCCCGCCGACAAGGAGTGGGAGAAGACGCTCGGAGGCTACTGCGCCGCGCCCTGTCCCACCACCGTGCTCCTCATCGTCAACGCGGGCACGGGCGGCAAGAGGGCGGATATCAAGCGCAAGAAGGGCGTGTGCTATGTGGACTGCGGCAGGGAGGATGAGCCCATGCTCTCGCGCTGGGTCTTCGGCATGTGCAAGCGCTTGGGCATGGCCCCCGACGGCGATGCGGTCAGCCTTCTCGTGCGGTTTTGCAACTACGACGCCGCGCGCATGGCCCTCGAGCTCAACAAGCTCGCCCTTCTCGCAGGGGAGGGAGGCAGGATGACCCGCGCCCTCGTCGAGGAAAACGTCGCGCGGGACGTGGAATATAAGATCTTCGAGCTCACCGACGCCGTGGCGCGCAAAAATTATTCGGAGTTCTGCGTCATCTTCTCCGACCTCTCGGACAAGGGGTATGACGAGAGCGCCGCCCTCGGGGCTCTCACCAACTATTTCAGGACGCTCCGCGAGGTGGGGGGCATGCGGGGGAGCGACGACGAAGTCGCAACGGCGCTCGGGATGAAGCGCTATCCCGTGCAGAAGAACCGCGAGACGGCGAGAAAGTTGGGGGCGGAGCGCGTGGAGGAGCTGTATCTCACCTGTTACCGCCTCGGCGCGGACATGCGGAGCGGCCTCATCTCCAAATCGGGGGCGCTGTCGGCCGCCGTCGCAAAAATATTTTTCGGTTGAAGGGAAAATCGCGGACAAAATCAATTGCTTTTTTCCCGCGGTCTGCTATAATGAAAAAAACCGAGTTTTTCATAAATTTGGCGCGCATATGCGCGTGAGGAGGAAATCAAGGGTATGGAAACCCGCATGCGCTCATTCTCCGAGGTCTGGTCGGGCATCGTCTCCGTCTTTTCGACATTCGAATGGGTGATGATCGTCGAGCTCTTGCTCTTTGCCGTCATCATCTATCTTGTTTTGAAGACGCTTTGGGAGAACAATGCCCGCCGCTTCACCGTGGTCTACATTCTGCTCATCCTGATGGCAGGGTGCATCACGCTGTTCTCCGCGAGGTTCGATATGCTCGCTTTCTACCTCTTCTTCCTCGTGCTGTCGCTCTTCTTTTTGTTCCTCTTCAATATGGAGATCAAGCGCAGCATCTGGAATGCGGGCAAGAGGCTCCCCATCACCGCGTCCTCCGTCGCCACGGCAAAGATGACGGCCGTCGCCGCGCGGGCAGACGAGTATGTCAACGGCATCGTGAAGGCGGTGCAGAATCTCTCCAAGAACGACATCGGCGCCCTCATCGTGCTCTCCAACGGCAACCTGCCCAAGGAGATCATCGAGAGCGGCGTCTCGCTCAATGCCGCCATCTCCTCCCAGCTCATCGAGGGCATCTTCATCCCCAAGGCTCCCCTCCATGACGGCGCCATGATCATCTACGGCGACCGCATCCAGGCGGCGGGGTGCTTCTTGCCCCTCAGCCAGAAAGACTATCCCAAAGACTACGGCACGCGGCACCGCGCGGGCATCGGCATCACCGAGGTGGCAGACGTGTCCACGATCATCGTGTCGGAAGAGACGGGCATCGTCTCCGTCGTCAAGCGGGGAGAGATCACCCGCTACGTCGATTCCGAGGGGCTCAAACGCTTCTTGAAAGAGTATTATTGGAAGGAATTCAACGCGGAGGTGAAGAAATGAAATTCTTCGAGACCCTGAAAAAGCTGTTTACGCATAACATCCCCTTAAAGCTCTTCGCGCTCGTCTTTGCGGCCGTCTGCGTGGTCATCGTCAACGCCGTCGTATGAGAGATTTCTATGTCAGCCTCGCGCGCATCATGATCCCGCACGAGGAATTCAAGCGTTGGGCGGTCCCCGCAGGGGCTGCCGGGGAAGAGATGGAGCGCGCCGCGGGCAGTGAGCCCTCCGTGCTCCGCTTTCTTTTGCGCAGCGGGGAAGACGGGGAGACGGAAGCCGCCCGCATCGAGGCGATCCGCTCGTATATGTATGACGCCCTCGAGGAGGTCTTGGAGAAGCTCAACCGCGGGCTCATGCTCATCGAACACACCGCAGGGCTAAGGACGCGCTATGGGATCTTGGCCGCCTTGGACCTCGAGGCCTATACCATGTCCGAGGGGGAGACCTCGCCGATCCGTCCGTCACAAAAAATCGACATGCGGGAGGCCGAGCGGCTCTCCCGTCTTCGGGCCAACTCCGTGCTCGAATTTCCCGCCGTCGCCGCGTTCTACCGCGACAAGAAGTGCAGGATCGTGCACGCGCTCGCCTCGGCCGATCTCGAAGAGGTCTATTCCTTCGACGTGGGCGGCGAACACATCCGCGGCCTCTTCGTCCCCGAGCGGCCCGCGTGGGAGGTCACCGAGGATATGCATCCCCGCAGCGGGATCGCCTTTGCCGTGGCGGCGGGCGAGGAGGAAATGGCGGCCGCCAAACTGCATTGGGAGCGCATCAAAAAGGGCCTCACCGAGGATGAGGCGGATATGCACCCCGCGCGCTACGTGCTCACAGAGTTTGTCAACGTCTATGACGAGGGCCTTTTGCTTGCCCCCGTGCACCGCATCCTCTCCGACGCGGAGCCTGACGCGCTCTTCGATCTCATGCGCAAGAAGGTCAAGTGCACTCTGAGCGGGAACATCATCACTGTGGGAGGCAGAGACGCCGCCGCGTCCATCCGTGCGGCAGACGCCTGCATCGCGGAATTTTTGAAGAAGAACGGCGGCGCCGTCCGCTATGCGGAGAAGTATTCCGCGGAGGACGGGGAGACCGTGGTCCGCATGCCCGCCGTCGAGGGGGAGGACGTCTTCTCCTGCCTCAAAGACGGCAAGTGTCTCGATGCCCACAGCTTTGTGCTCAAAGGCTGTTACCGCTATGAAGGGAGGGAGATCTCCTATGATTAAGGTCTGTAAATTCGGCGGCACGTCCATGTCCGACGGCATCAATTTTCTGCGCGTCAAGAATATCCTCGGCGTGGACCCCGCGCGGCGGTATGTCGTCGTGTCCGCTCCCGGCAAGCGTTTCAGCGGCGACAGCAAAGTAACCGATCTGCTCTATGAGACGTATGAAGAGGTAAAAGAGGGGGGGCATGTCGGGAAGTCGTTCGCCAAAGTTGCGGAGCGCTTCCGCGGCATCGTGCGCGAGGCAGGCGTCTCCATCGACATCGAAGCCCTGCTCTTCGAGACGGCGCAGGCCATCGAGGAGGACGGGAGCGTGGACTTTGCGGCCTCCCGCGGAGAGTTTTTGGCGGGGCGCATCATGGCCGCCTTTCTCGACATCCCCTTCATCGACGCGCGCGACGTCGTCAAATTCAACGAAGGCGGCAGGCTGGACCCGCGCACCTACGAGCTGTGCAGGGAGCGCTTGCACGGCATGCGGCGGGCCGTCGTGGCGGGCTTCTACGGCGAGGACGCAGAGGGGCATGTGAAGACGTTCTCCCGCGGCGGGAGCGACATCACGGGGGCCATCGTGGCGCGTGCGGTCGGCGCCGATCTCTATGAGAATTGGACGGACGTCTCTGGCTTTCTCGCCTGCGACCCCAACATCGTGACGAGCCCCGCGGGCATCCCCCGTCTCTCGTATAAGGAGCTGAGGGAGCTCTCCTACATGGGGGCGAACGTCTTGCACAGCGAGGCCATCTTCCCCGTGCGCGAGGCGGGCATCCCCATCCACATCAAAAACACCTTCCGCCCCGAGGACGAGGGGACGGTCATCCTGCCCGACAAGAATTTCATCCCTCTCCCGCGGCCCGTCACGGGCATTGCCGGCAAGAAGAATTTCACCGTGCTCTATCTGGAAAAATCGCTCATGAACACCGAGGTCGGGTTTACCTACCGCGTCCTCGAAGTATTGCAGCGACACTATATCTCCTTCGAGCACATCCCCTCGGGCATCGACACCATGTCCTTTGTCATCGACACGGACCAGCTCCCCGATCTCGAAGTGGTGGAGCGGGAGATCTCGGAGGCGGTGGAACCTGACAGGATCGGCGTCATCCCGGGCATCGCGCTCATCGCGGTCGTGGGGCACGGCATGAGCCGTAACGTGGGTATCTCCGCGCGGCTGTTCACGGCCATCGCCCGCACGGGGGTCAACGTGCGCATGATCGACCAGGGCTCCTCCGAGCTGAACATCATCGTCGGCGTGGAGAACGTGCACTATGAACGCACGGTGCGCGCCGTCTACGAGGAGTTCTTCGGCGAGAACTGAAGGCGAGGGCAACAAGGGCGGCAAAGCAGGCAAGGATTGCAAGGGCGGCGGCCCGTCATGAAAAGAGCATAAAAAAATCCCGCTTCACGGTTTGAGAAGCGGGATTTTTTCGTTTGATTATTCTTCGAGGAAGAGTTTGTTATTGAGTGCGATCCAAACAGCGTCGAGGATGGTCAGGATCCAGAACTCGCCGAGGAGGGTGATGATGAGAGCCATCACAAGGTTGACCGTCGTGTTCTTTTTCAGGAACGCCGACCATCTCACAAGGAGGTCCATGATCCAGCCGACAAACGGGATGACGAGCAAGACGATTTGGATGACTTTGTTCTGTTGATGGAACCAAGTATCAAAGTTCATAGCATTTTATCTCCTTATATAAACTTTGCTATTATTCTACACAATTTCGCACGCATTGTCAAGAAATTTGCGAAATTTTTTGTCGAAATTTTTTCGGGGAGAGAAGCGCCTCCCGCGCCATCGGGCCCGCATGGGATACGGCCTCTGCGCAAAGCCTCATCCCGCTTCCCCGCGGCCGCTCCCTAAGGGACCCTTTTCCCGCAAAAAATCCCCGATCTTGCTGCCGTCGGCATAGCCCTTTTGATACAGCTTTTCGAGGGACTCCCTGTTTTTGCGGAGGGTGTCTACGCCGCAGGTATCGTCGGGCGATATGATGATGATCTTGCCCTGCTTCGCATATTCCTGTGCGAGCGCAACGCCTACTTTCATACTATTTCTCCCAACCGTCTTTTGCGATCTTTGCCCGTGTGCAGGGCAGCATTAGAGTAAGACCTGCCCGCAGGGGGGCAGGTCCTTTTTCTCAGGCATTTGCGAAGATGAGGTGCTTGAAGAGAAGGCACCAAACGAGGTCGACCCAGCCGATGACGAGGCCGAAGAAGGTGACGAGGATCGCAAAGATCAAGGTCACGATGCTCTTCGTCTTCAGGAACGCGGACCATCTGACGACGATCTCCACGAACCAGTTCACGACGGGGATGAGGAGCAAGATGATCTGGACGAGCCTGCTCTGCCTATTGAACCAAGTTGCCATAATATCCTCCTTTACGGGAATTCTGATACCATCATTGTATACGCCCGCGGCGCAATTGTCAAGTTCTGCGTGAAAAAATCCGAAAAAATTTTTTTCCGAAGGGCAGACCGCGGACATGCCCCCTTGCAATGATGTCTTAAAGGTGTTCTTCCCTGTATGCGATCCCCGTCTCCACGTCCTTCCACGTGAGCTTTCCGTCCTCTAAGACGAGGTAGGAATGGGGAGAATCCTGCTTGGGGATGGAGACCGAGCCGCAGTTGATGTAGGTATAGTTTTCGCGTTCCTCGAAGGCGGGGACGTGGAAGTGTCCGCAGATGACGGCGTCGCCCTTCTTCGGGACGGCGGGGATCTTGTCGCCGTGGGTGAGGATGACGGTGCGGCCGCCGCAGGGCAGGATGCAATACTCCGCGCCGATGGGGAACTCCAAGACGAGCGTGTCCACGTCGCTGTCGCAATTGCCGTGGAGGCAGAGGATGTCCTCTTTGAGCGAGTTGAGGATCTCCGCGCAGCCGAGCGTGGAGTAGCCGGGCGGCGGGGCATTCCGTGCGCCGTGGTAGAGGAGGTCGCCGAGCAGGATGAGCTTTTCCGCGTGTTCGGCGAGATAGCGCTCTTTCAGGAGCGCGCAGTAGACGGACGAGCCGTGGATGTCGGATGCGATGACATATTTCATGGGTTACCTCTCATTGAGCAATTCCTGCAATTTTTTGACGACCCCGCCCTCGTCGTTGGAGGGGATGACTCCCCCGATGAGCGCTTTGAGGGGAGGAAAGGCGTTCTCCGTGACGTAAGCCGTGCCGCATTCGAGGAGCATTTCGTAGTCGTTCATGTGGTCGCCGAAGGCCATGCACTCCTCGCGCGCGAGGCCGAAGATGTCGCGGATGACGCGGATGGCCACGCCCTTGTTGACCTCGGGGGCGGTGACGTCGCACCAATCCTGCCCCGATTGGGTGATGCGCAGATTGGGAAGGCGGGCCTGCAAGGTCTTGATGCACCGCTCGGCAGAGGCCGTCTCGTCGAACACGGCTATCTTGCAGATATTCTCCCTGCCGATGACCCCGTCGAGCGAGGGCACCCGCTTGCAGCTCGTGTAGGCGCTCATGCTGTATGAACAGAAGGGCTCGTCGCCGTTTTCGATGTAGGCCGTCGCCTCGCCGCACAGCATGGGATAGAGGTGGGGGAGGGAGCGGACCTCGTCGAGCGCCTGTTTGAGATAGCCGTCGCGGATGGGGGTCATGTGCAGCGTCTGCCCGCGGTATTTGACGAGCGCGCCGTTTTCGCAGATGAAGAGCAGCTTGTCCTCGACGGGGGCGAAGAGCTCTCTCAGGTTGGCGTATTGCCGGCCGCTGGCGGGGGCGAACAGGATGCCCCGTTCGTCGATGGCGCGGATGAGTTCGAAGATGTGCGGCGGCAGCTGTTTCTTGTCGGTGAGAAGGGTGCCGTCGAGGTCGGTGGCGATAAATTTGATCATGGCTAAGTCCTTGTTGCGCGCGTGGATCAGGTGAGCGGTGCAAAGAGCATGGCAAGGCGGCCGAAAAATACCGCCGCACCCCGCTGTCTTACTTCCGTCCCCTGCTCCCATGCCGTGAGAAAGTCGCCCTGCAACCGCGCGGCGAGCTCTTCGTCCTCCACGGCGGCCCCGCACTCCGCCTGCACATAGAGACTGCGGAAGTCGAGATTGTAGCTCGAGACGAGGGAGAACTTTCCGTCGGCGACGGCGCTCTTCGCATGCAGAAAGCCGGGGGTGTATTCGCGCACGCCCACGCCCGCCTTTGAGAGCAGGTGGCAATATGCCCGCGTGAGAAAGAAGACGGGCCGCTTGTCGGGGATGTGCGGGATCATGACGCGCACGTCCACGCCCGCCATGCACGCCGCTTTCAGTGCTTCGAGAAGGGAGTGCGGGAGCGAGAGATAGGGGGTGAAGAGATACAGCCGCTCCCTTGCGCGCGCGATGAGAAGGAGCAGATATTGGGGGAAGGTGCGCGTCCCGTCCCCGTCGAAGAGGAGCGAAAAGGGGATGTCTCCCTCCTCGCATGCGGGGACCGCGGGAAGACGGTCAGACGGCCGAAGGGCATACCATGTCCGAAGGAAGAGCTCCGAAAACGCCGAAACGCCGCCCTCGATGCGGATGGCCGTGTCCTTCCAGTGGCCGAAGCGCACGATCTCGCCGATATATTCGTCGGAGAGGTTGACGCCCCCGACATAGGCGACGCCGTCGATGACGGCGAGCTTTCTGTGGTCGCGCCGCGAAAAGCCCCGCCCCACGCGGAGCGGTTTATAGACGGCCGCGCGGATGCCCTGCGCCTCGAGCGTCTTGCAGTAGTCGGCGGGAAGGGTACAGCCGCAGCCGAAGCCGTCGTAGATGACGCGCACGTCCACGCCCTCTGCGGCGCGCTCCGAAAGCAGGCCGAGGATGTCTCCCCAGAACTTGCCGTGCGCGATGATGTAATACTCCAAAAAGATATGCCGCTTTGCCGTTTTCAGGTCGGAAAGCAGCCGCTCATACATCTCCCTGCCCACGGCGAAATATTCCACGGTTTTCGCCTTATGACGCAAAAGCGGGGCACCATGTCCGCGGTCTTCCCCCTGCAAAGGTCTCGGCGTGCGGAAGACGAGGCAGAGCACGGCGCCCATCCACGGCAAAAAGAGGAGGACGAGCTTTGCGATCTTCACCTCGGCGAGGTCGGCCGACTGCACGACGTAGAGCGCTACGGCAAAGGAGAAGACGCGTTCGAGGACGGCGACGGGCGCAAGCAGGCGGGGCAGCCACAGGGCGAGCGCGGCGCAGCCGGCCACGATGAGAGCAAAGAGCAGTGCGCACGGCAACAGCCGTCCGCGCAAGAAATATTTTACCTTCCGCATGCCCCTTAGTATTCTTCATCCCGTCCCCTTCTAACCGAGGGGAGGCGAAAAAGAGGGGGCTTTAGCGGAGCAAGTCGATGTAGTTGACCTCCTGCA
Source organism: uncultured Clostridia bacterium (assembly GCA_947624215.1). Classification (GTDB taxonomy): domain Bacteria; phylum Bacillota; class Clostridia; order Christensenellales; family Borkfalkiaceae; genus Gallimonas. The sequence goes on along the minus strand of CANQJJ010000031.1, from coordinate 12,057 downwards.
CATCGCGCTCGGGGCGGACATGGTAGGTGGAGAGAAGCTCTTGGAGGTTGCGCGACGTGACCATGTTGCCGTGGAAGAGGGTGGGGTCCACCGCCTTGTTGGCCATGAGGTTGATGGCCGTTTCGAGGTATTTCACGCCGTGCGAGACGCAGTGGATGGAGAGGTGTTTCCTGAGCGCGCCCGCGAGGTCGATGGTCACTTTGTTGGCGCTCGTCGCGAAGTAGACGGCCTTTCCGCACCGTTCGGTGAGCAGGAAGGGGAGATCCGTCGCGTTGCCCGAGGCGGTCGCGACATACACTGCCCCGCTCGCGAGCCTACCCCCCGTGAGGGAGGCGACGGTGTCCACGAGGCCTGCGTCGGCGGGCACGGTATAGTAGACGCCGCAGGACTTGGCAAATTCGAGGCGGCGTTTATCCGCGTCCACGAGGATGGGGGCGGTCTGCTGGTAGATGAGGAGCTGGCAGAGGAGGATGCCCATGAGATCTGCGCCGATGACCGCGACATGGCGCCCGCGCTGCACGCCGAGCCTGTCGCTGATCTCCTTGGCCGCGGCCACCTGGTGGAGAAGCAGCGCCCGTTCATCGCTCACGGAGGAGGGGAGCGCCGTCATATCCGTCGGGGCGACGAGCACGAAGTCGGAGAGGAAGCCGTCGGTCGTCCTGCCGCAGGCATAGTAGTCCTCGGCAGAGAAATCGCGCTTTTCGGTGCCGTTCCGCGGGACGGGCCGGTAGCCGTGGAGAAGGACGCGCGTGCCCTTGGGAAAGAGCGGGTTTGTCTCATCCGAGACGAAGCCGACGGCAAAGCGCCCGGGGACGATGGGATAGCGCACGCGGATGGCGCCCGCGTAGATGGCGGCGTCCTGGCTGTTCAGAAAGACTTTGGTGACGCGGACGCGGACAAAGCCCTCCTGCGGTTTGGGAAGGGGGGCCTCGGTGCGCACGAGTTTTCCGGGTTCGACGAGATTCCAAAGATACATTGCATGCTCCTTTCTGCAATTTCCGTATTATTCTCTCACATTATACCGCAACAGCGGCTCCTTGGCAAGGCTTTTCGGAAAATTTTGGGAATTTCGGCCGAGAAACAGCCTTTCCGCTCTCCCCGCCCGCCGCATCCTCGTCCCGCGCTGCCCTCCGCAAGGCAGTATAATTTTTTGGAATTTCTCATTTGCGGGCAAAAACAGTTGACGGCCGCGCCGAAAACAGATATAATAGACGCGTATCAAACGAAAATAAGAGTGAGGTGAACGAAATGAAAGCCGACATTCATCCCAAATATCATGAAGTGACCGTCGTCTGCGCCTGTGGGGAGACCTTCAAAACGGGCACGACCAAGGACACGGATACGTTGAGAGTGGATATTTGCAGCAAATGCCATCCCTTCTTCACGGGCAGGCAGAAGCTCGTCGATACGGGCGGCCGCGTCGATAAGTTCAAGAAGAGATACGGGATCTGACAAACGACAGCAGCCTCAAAAACGAGGCTGTTTTGTTGTAATGACCCCCATCATCAATTTTTAGAGTGAGATCATGAAGAAAAAGGTCAAACGAACTTACATCGGAGGGCAGGCTGTCATACAGGGGGTCATGATGCGCGGCAAGAGCGCCATGGCCACCGTCGTCAGGGATGACAAGGGCGAGCTCCATACGGAGGCCGTCCGCGTCAAGCCGCCCGAAAAGCGGAGGCGCATCGCGCGCCTTCCCTTCATCCGCGGGGTGGTGAATTTTGCCGTGTCTCTCGTGAGCGGGATGAGTTCGCTCATGCGCTCGGCGGAGGCCGCGTTCTCCGAGGAGGAGGGGGAGGAGAAGAGCAAGGGGTCCAAGTGGGTGGAGGATCACCTCAAAGTCAGCCTCGGCGACATCCTCACGGCCATCTCCCTCGTTGCGGGGGTCGTCATCGCGCTCGCGCTCTTTGTCTACTTGCCGCTCGTTCTCACCGACCTTCTCGCGAGCCATTTTCCCGTCCTCGCGCGGGGGGAGATGTACGGGCTGTGGTATCACCTCATCGAGGGTGGATTCCGCCTCGCCGTCTTCGTCCTATACATCCTGTTTACGTTGCTCTTTCCATCCCTCCGCGAGACGTATATGTGTCACGGGGCCGAACATAAGACCATCAACTGCCATGAATACGGTATGCCGCTCACGGTGAAAAATGTGCGCAAGTGCTCCCGTTTACACGACCGCTGCGGCACCACCTTCCTCTTTTTGGTGCTCATCATCTCCATCCTCGTCTTCGCGCTCGTCGGCGTGCCCCTCGACATGCTCTTTCGCTATGCGAACATCACGGGCATTCTGGAAAAACTGCTCTCCGTGCTGGCGCGGCTTCTCCTGCTCCCCGTCGTGGCGGGCATCTCCTATGAGATCCTGAAGCTGCTCTCCTACACGGATTCCCCCCTCGTGCTGCCCTTCAAGGCCCCGGGGTATCTCTTGCAGATGCTCACCACCCGCGAGCCCACCGACGGCATGATCGAGTGTGCCATCCTCGCATTCAAGAAGGTACAGAAAATGGACGCCGATCCCGCCATCCCCGAACAGCTCTTTGCGACGGAGACCAAGCTCTCCAAGCTCTCCGCCTACATGAAGAAGAATTTCTCCGAACACGGCATCGACGGCTCGGACGCGGAGTGGATCCTCTCGCTCACGCTCGGCATCCCGCGCAGTGCCCTCGTCTCGGAGCGCATCGTCTCGCGCGCGGAGTGCAAACGCATTTTGGAGCTCTACACCGAGCGCCTCACGGGCAGGCCTCTTTGGTATATCTTCGGCGATACGGAGTTCTACGGCTACACCTTCAAGGTGGACGAGCGCGTGCTCATCCCCCGTCCCGAGACCGAGCTCTTGGTGCGGGAAGCTGTCTCCGCCCTCAAAGAGGGAGACAGCATGCTCGATCTCTGCACGGGGAGCGGGGCCGTCGCCGTCTCCGTGGCATGCGAGGCGGCAAAGGATAAGTCCGTGACCGTCATCGGGGCGGACATCTCCGAGGAAGCCCTCGAGCTCGCCCGCGAGAATGCCCGCATCAACAAGGCCAACGTCAGCTTCGTGCATAGCGATCTCTTTGGGAGCGTCAGGGGGAGATACAACGTCATCACGGCCAATCCGCCCTATGTCGTCAGCCGCGAGATCGCCCGTCTTCCCAAAGACGTGAAGAATTTCGAGCCGCACATCGCTCTCGACGGCGGGGAAGACGGCCTCGACTTTTACAGAAGGATCGCCAAGGAGGTCTCCCGCTACATGGTGCGCGGCGGCCTGCTCATCCTCGAATGCGGGGAGGACCAGGCACGGGACATCGTCAAAATTTTCCAGACGGAGACGCGCTGTGATTTCGCGATGGTCGTAAAGGATCTCGCGGGTGTCGAGCGCGTCGTCAAGATAGGTTTCTGATGCTCGGGCGGCTCGAAGAGATCGCAAAGCGCTATGCGGCGCTCACCGAGGAGCTCTCCGCCCCCGATGCCTACCTCTCTCCCAGGTTTGTAGAGCGTTCCAAGGAGCGCGCCGAGCTTGAAGAGATCGTAGAGGCATACCATGTCTGCAAGAGGACCGCAGAGGAGCTGGAAACGACTTGTGCGGAGGCAGAGGCGGAATCGGGTGAGATGAGAGACATGCTCCTCGAGGAGGCCGAGCTTCTGCGCGCAAAATTGAAAGAGCAAGAGGACGGGCTCAAACTCATGCTCCTGCCCAAGGACAAGGACGACGGGCGGGGGTGTACGCTCGAGATCCGTGCCGGAGCGGGCGGCGAGGAGGCCGCCCTTTTTGCGTATGAGCTCTACCGCATGTACATGGCCTACTGCGAGAAGCACAGGTTTTCGTGGGAGGTCGCCGACCTCAACGAGACGGAGCTGGGCGGGATCAAGGAGGCCATCGTGCTGATCGGGAGCAAGGGGGCGTACAAGCGCCTCAAATACGAGAGCGGGGTACACCGCGTCCAGCGGGTGCCCGAGACGGAATCGCAGGGCCGCATCCACACCTCCACCTGCACCGTGGCCGTGCTCCCCGAGGCGGAGGAAGTGGAGGTCGAGGTCAAGGACGAGGACATCCGCATCGACCTCTTCCGCTCGTCGGGCGCGGGCGGGCAAAAGGTCAACAAGACGGAGACGGCCATCCGCATCACGCACTTTCCGACGGGCATCGTCGTCACCTGCCAGGACGAGAGGAGCCAGCTCAAAAACAAGGAGAAGGCCTTCCGCGTGCTCAAATCCCGCCTCTACGACTATTACAGGAGCCGCGCGGAGGGGGCTGAGGCCGCAAACAGGCGCAGCCTGGTGGGCACGGGGGACAGGAGCGAGCGCATCCGCACCTACAACTTCCCGCAGAGCCGCATCACGGACCACCGCATCGGGCTCTCCCTGCACAGCATGCAGGAATTTTTGGCGGGCGATCTGGATGAGATGATCGACGCCCTTGCCCGCCGCGAACAGGAGTTGAAGCTCTCGGGCGGCGATTGAGGCATGCCCCCCGCGGAAGGGACGGGAGGAGCACTTTCCCCCCGCCCGATAAAAAAATTTTTTTATTTTTCGAAATCCCCTTGAAAAATGCGGGAAAAATTGTTACAATATAGATAAGAAATCATAGGCGAGCCGAAAGGCGATAAGGAGGATTCTCATGATCAAAATCATCTGCGGACCCAAGGGCAGCGGAAAGACCAAGCGCATCATCGAACAGGCCAACAGCACCGTTGCCACCGCGAAGGGACATCTTGTCTTCATCACCGATACCAAGAGATATATGTACGATGTCAACCGCAACATCCGCTTCATCGACGTGACCGACTATTCCGTTGCAGGGGAGGACGCTCTCTGCGGTTTCATCAAGGGCGTGATCGCGGGCAACTACGACAACGAATTCGTCTACGTAGACGGCGTGGCCCGCATCGCAGGCAAGGATCTCAAAGACATGGCCCAGCTCTTCTACATGCTCGAGAAGATCTCCCAAAGCCGCGGCATGCAGATCTGGATCACCTGCAGCTGCGCGGAGGAAGAACTCCCCGACTACGCGAAGAAATACCTTTAACGGCGCCCTTGGCCAAAAAAGCATCTACGTCCCGCTGTGCATGCGGGACGCTTGCGCATTCTCGGGCATTTGGGTTATAAATTATCCGTACGGCGTCAATCATACACCTTAGAGGAATTTTATGTATTTTATCAGCACGAGAGGGGGAGAACGGGTCACGGGAGCCGAGGCGGTCGTCAAGGGCATCGCGTCGGACGGCGGGCTGTTCGTCCCCGAAGAATTCCCCACGGTCGGCGCGGAGGAATTCGAGGCCATGGAACACATGGACTACCCCGAGCGCGCGGCATGTATCCTCAAAAAATACTTCGGCGAGTATGACGGCGAGGCGCTTCTTGCCGCCCTCAGGGAGGCCTATTCCAAGTTCGAGGGCGACGACCCCGCCCCCCTCATCCGCATGGACAACGGCATGTATATGCTTGAGCTTTTCCACGGTCCGACGTGTGCCTTCAAAGACATGGCCCTCACCGTTTTGCCCTACCTCCTCAAAAGGGGGTGTGAGATCCTCGGCAAAAAGGAGGACGTCTTCATCCTCACGGCGACGAGCGGCGACACGGGCAAGGCCGCGCTCGAGGGCTTTGCCGATGTTCCGGGCGTCAAGCTCATGGTCTTCTACCCCGAGGAGGGCGTCTCCAAACTGCAAAAACAGCAGATGTGCACGCAGGACGGGGAGAACGTCAACGTCGTCGCCGTGCGTGGCAACTTCGACGATTGCCAGAATGCGGTCAAGAAGATCTTCGGCTCCGAGAAGTGCGTGAAGGCCATCTCCGACAAGGGCTACCTTCTCACCTCGGCCAATTCCATCAACTTCGGCCGCCTCGCGCCCCAGATCTGCTACTATTTCTCCGCCTACCTCGACCTCGTCACCTCCGAACAGATCCAAATGGGGGACCCCGTCGATTTCGCCGTCCCCACGGGCAACTTCGGCAACATCCTCGCCGCATACTATGCCAAGCGCATGGGCCTGCCCGTCGGCACGCTGATCTGCGCCTCCAACAAGAACAACGTCCTCACCGAGTTCTGGCGCACGGGCATCTACGAGATCAAGCGCCCGTTCTACCGCACCATGTCGCCCTCGATGGATATCCTCGTCTCCTCCAATTTGGAGCGGCTCATCTTCGAGCTCTCGGGGCGGGACGCAAAGCGCACCGCAGACCGTATGGCCGCGCTCTCCAAGTCGGGCAGGTATTCCCTCTCGACGGCCGAGCACAAAAAGCTCAGGGAGGAATTCTTCGCGGGATGCACCACCGAGGATGAGACCGTGGAGTGCATCTATGACTTTTTCGAGGAATACGGCTACCCCATGGACACCCACACGGGCGTGGCGATGAACGTGGCCCAACGGTATGAAGAGAAGTTAAAGGGGGATACCATGTCCGAGATACACCCCATCGTTGTGGTGTCTACGGCCAGCCCCTACAAGTTCCCGCAAGACGTTCTGTATGCCCTCACGGGCAACGACGTGAAAGACTCTTTCAAGGGAGTCAAGCGCATCCATCTGCTCACGGCCATGAAGGTCCCCGAGCCCATCAAGGCGGTGCGCTATAAGCCCATCCGGTTCAAGACGACCGTCTCACCGGACAAGATGTTCGACGAAGTGCTGAAATTTTTGTGAGAAAGGCCCGCCCCGCGCGGGTTTTTTTCTTGGCAGGGGCGAGATATTACACAAATTTCACGTTTATCGCGCGATTGTCATTGCATTTCTCGGAAAAATATGGTATACTAAGGGAAAGCGGCTTTCCTCAGGAGATCTTGCTTCGGAGGAGCCCGGGAGGATCGTCATGAAAATTATGTATTCGGCCGTCCAACCGAGCGGCGAACTCACCATCGGGAACTACATCGGTGCGGTCCGCAATTGGGTGCGCCTGCAAAATGAATACGATTGCTACTATGCCATCGCAGACATGCATGCCATCACGGTGCGGCAAGACCCTGCCGAACTCCGCCGCCGCACGCTCGAACTCGCCGCGCTCTACATCGCCTGCGGGCTCGACCCCGCAAAGTGCGCCCTCTATGTGCAGAGCAACGTCTCCGCGCATGCCGAGCTGTGCTGGGTGCTCAATACCCTCACCTATGTCGGCGAGGCCTCCCGCATGACGCAGTTCAAAGACAAGAGCCAAAAGCATGCCGACAACATCAACATGGGCCTCATGGATTACCCCGTGCTCATGGCCGCCGACATCCTTCTCTACCAGGCCGACTTCGTCCCCGTGGGCGCCGACCAAAAACAGCATGTGGAGCTCGCGCGCGACCTCGCCGAGCGCTTCAACGGCCGCTACGGGGAGACATTCCGCGTTCCCGAGCCCCTCATCGTCAAGGGGGAGGCGCGCATCTGTTCTTTGCAAGACCCTTCGAAGAAGATGTCCAAGTCCGACGAGAACCCCAATGCCTCCGTCTACCTCTCGGACGACCGCGATACCATCCTGCGCAAGTTTAAGCGGGCGGTCACCGACAGCGATGACCGCATCGTCGCCGCGGAGGACAAGCCGGGCATCACCAACCTTCTCAACATCTATTGTGCATTCAAGGGCTGTACCATGTCCGAGGCTGAGGCCTACTTCGCGGGCATGGGGTATGGCGAATTCAAGCTCGCGGTGGGGGAGACGGTCGCAGACGTGCTCGCCCCCATACAGGCCGAAAAGCAGCGCCTTCTCAGCGAGAAAGACGTCCTCGCGGGTTACCTGCTTGCAGGCGCCGAGCGGGCCTTCAAGGCCTCCCGCAAGACGCTCTCCAAAGTCTACCGCAAGGTGGGCTTCTACCGGGGCTGAGTATGTTCGGATACGTCAAATACGATCTTCCGAATCTCTTCGTCAAGGACGTCATGCTCTACAAGGCCCTCTATTGCGGGCTGTGTAAGGGCATCGGGCGCTCGTGCGGGCAGGTAGCGCGGGCGGGACTTTCCTACGACATTGCATTTCTCTCCGCCCTTCTCCATAATATGATGGGTGTGGATATCACCGTGGAGCAACAGAACTGCTTCGAGCATGCCATCAAAAAGCGCCCCATCCAGAAGACGGACCCCCTCACGGAGGAGCTCGGCGCGCTCAACACCGTGCTGTGCTACTACAAGCTGACCGACGACGTCTCGGACGGCGAACACGGCAAGGGCAAGCGGCTGCTCTTTTCAAGCGGCTTCAAGCGCGCAGGGAAGAGATACCCGGAACTTGTCGGGCTCGTCGAGAGATACATGCGCGAGCAGGGGGAAGCTGAGCGGCTCAAAACCTCCTCTTTGGACATGGCCGCCGAGCCCACCGCAAACATGATGAAAGCGCTTGCCGAGCACTTCCTTGCAGACATGGGTACCCCCGATGCGCTCGGTCTCTTCTATGAGTTGGGCAAGTGGATCTATCTCGTCGACGCCCTCGACGACTATGAGAAGGACGCCAAGAAGGGGGCATACAATCCCTTCGTGCTCGCCTACGGAGCGCTCCCGCGGGAGGAACTCATGCAGGCGCACGGCGGGGACATCGCCTTCCTCTTCGACACGATGTTTTATTCCATGCGCGAACATCTTGCGCATGTCACCTTTCATTTCAACCGCGACCTCACCGACAACGTCATCCTCAGGGGCATTCCCATCGAGACGCAGCGCGTGATGAAGGGCGAGCCGCCCGCGCGGATGAATGTAAAAATTTGAGTTTAAGGAGCAAGAACCATGAAATCATCCTATGAGATCTTCGGCCTCGGCGAGAACGCGACCATCGAGGAGATCGAGGCGCGCTACAACGAGCTCAAACAGAAGTATAACGAGGAAAAGTGGCAAGACGGCGAGGCCGGCAACCAGGCCGCGCGCATGCTCGAAAAACTTGACGCCGCCTATGCCGACATCATGGACTCCCGCCGCGAGAAAAAGCAGGAGGGGACTTCGTCTGCCTATGAGGAAGTCGGCGCCTCCATCCGCAGCGGGGACCTTTCCCGTGCCCAGCAGCTCCTCGACACCTGCAACGAGCGCGACGCCGAGTGGCACTACCTCCAATCCGTCGTCTTCTATAAGAAAAATTGGATGAACGAGAGCAAGAAACAGCTCGAGATCGCCATCCAGATGGACGGCGGGAACGAAAAATACCGCACTGCCTATGATAAACTCAAAGCGCGGGCGGATTACAACGGCCAGACGGGGGGCGCGCCCAACACCGACCCCGACGTCAGCGCACCGCAGGAGCAGATGGGGGGGAATTGGTGCACCAACCTCGCGAGCTGTTGTTATACCGCGCTGTGCATGAATTGCCTCTACAATCTGTGTTGCAGTTGCCGGTGAGGCGGAGCGGTGAAACGTCCTTCGAAGGCCTATGAGATCGCGCTCTCCGCGATCGCCTGTGCCGCTGCGGCGGCCGCGCTCACGCTGGGATCGTATGTAGATGTGATGCTCGCGGCGGGGTATGTCATCGCCGTCTTTGCCCTCATGGTCCCTCTCTCCAAAGACTTTGTGTGGGGGAGCGCGTTGGCGCTCATCGGCGCCTTTCTGCTCTCCTTCTTTTTTTGCGGGATGTCGGTATTCCGCCTGCTCCCGTTCATCGCATTCTTCGGCTGGCATCCCATCGTCAACCACCTGCAACTCAAATTCGTCAAGCAGAGAAAGTGGCTCCATGCAGTCATCTTTTTGGGGAAGGCAGTGTGGTTCGATCTCGCCATGTGGCTGATGTGGGCCGTCGTTCTGGTGCCGTTTTTCGGCATCGAGTCTGCGACATGGTACCCCTTTGTGTCGCGTTACTTCTTCTGGGTGCTCTTTATCGGCGGCACGCTGTTCTTCGCCGCATACGACTTTATGATATTCCTGTGCAGGCGTTCGGTGAACGTCATCCTCGCACGGATCAGGAGGTAAGGGATGGAGAAAAACGACATCGTCACCGTGACGGCGGAAGCGGTCGGGACGCAGTGCGAGGGCATCGCACGGCTCGGCGGCGTGACTTTGTTTGTGCCCTACCTCCTCCCGGGGGAGCGCGCCGTCGTAAAGATCGTGAAGATCAAGGGAAACATCGCCTACGCCAAGGTGGAGGAGATCTGCACGCCTGCCGAAGAGCGTGTGCGCCCGCAGTGTCCCGTCTTCCACCGCTGCGGCGGATGCCAGCTCCAGCACCTCCGTTACCGCGACCAGCTCAAGCTCAAAGCGGGGCTCGTCAGAGATGCGCTTCACAAGATCGGAGGCATCCATGTCTCGGTTTCCCCCTGCGAGCGCAGTGATAAAGACTACGGTTACCGCAACAAATTGCAACTGCCCGTGGGCAGGCAGAACGGGGAGAACGTCATCGGGTTTTATGCCGAGCGCAGCCACCGCATCGTGCCCACGGAGACCTGTCCCATCCATCCCGCGTGGGCGGATAAGCTCATCGCCGCGCTCAAAAATTTCATGGAGAAGTGCGGGCTCGACGGCTACGACGAGGAGACCAAGACGGGCCAGATCCGCCATGTCGTGGTGCGCGAACTGAGAAAGAAGTTTCTCGTCACGCTCGTCGTCACCGTGCCCGAGATCAAGGGCATCGATTATTTCAAGTTTTTGCTCGACGGCATCTTCTCGGAATACAGCCTCTTCCTCAACTTCAACGACGCCGACACCAACGCCGTTTTGGGGAGTGAATTTATCCTCGTAAAAGGGCAAGGGAGCTATGAGTGCACGGACATGGGTATCACCTTTGAGGCCGGGCCCAACACATTCGTGCAGGTGAACGACGGCGTGAGGGGGCGGCTGTATGCCCGTACCGCAGAGCTCGCGGGAGAGGGGCCCGTCATCGATTGCTATGCGGGCGGCGGCCTGCTCACCGCGCTCTTTGCCATGCGTTACGGCCGTGCTTACGGCATCGAGGTCGTGCCCGAGGCGGTGGCCTGTGCCGACGCACTCGCCGTAAAAAACGGGCTCGAGGGGAAGATGACCAACATCTGCGGCAGGGTGGAGGACGAACTTGCCCCTCTGCTCGCCCGGGAAAAGGACGCGACCGTCGTTTTGGATCCCCCGCGTGCAGGCGTGGAAAGGGCGGTCTTGAAGACGTTGCTCGCCTGCGCACCCAAGCGCATCCTGATGATCTCCTGCAACCCCGCAACGCTCGCGCGCGACCTCGGCATCCTGCTCGGGACCCTCACAGAAAATGAGCATGGAGAGCTCATCAAGACAGAAAAGGGCCATACCATGTACGAGATCGGGCTCGTGCAACCCTACGACATGTTCCCCCAGACCCGCCACGTCGAAACGCTCGTCTGCCTCGAGAGAAAGATGGTATAAAAAACAACCGAGAAAGAGCACGGGAGAGATCTGGTGCTTTCATTTTATGACTTATCACCGTACAGCGAAAGCCGTGCGGTTTTTTTATGCTGCTAATTTTTATGCGGTTAATTTAATGCAGTGATTTTTATACAGTTATGCGGTTATTTTTAATTCTAAGGGAAATCGAGTTATTTTCCAAGGAGGACAAGAAATGAAATACAAAGATTGGCTGAGCGAATGGCTGACGAACTATGTGAACGTTGCAAGCAAACAGCGGACTTATGACGGATACAAGGCGATCGCAAATTTGCATTTGATCCCGGCTCTCGGAGAGTTCGAGCTCTCCGAGATCACGCCGCTTATTGTGCAAAAGTTGATCACCGAACTCATGAGCTCGGGCAACAGGCGAACAGGGAAGGGCCTTTCCCCCAATTTTGTGAAGTCGATCATCTCCGTTTTGCAGAATTCTCTGAGGACGGCACACAGCTTGGGGCTTCTCCCCGAATACACGGCAAACAAGATAAAGCGCCCGAAAATCGTCGAAAAACAAGTGGAAAGTTTCTCTTTATCCGAGCAAAGAGCGATAGAGAAGAATGTTTTAGAGAGCAACAAGCCCAAGCTCAAGGGGATCGTCATTTGCCTTTATACGGGCCTTCGCATCGGCGAGCTGCTCGCCCTCACTTGGGACGATATCGATTTCCCCAAGGCGAGTCTTTCGGTCACAAAGACCTGCCACGACGGATATATCGGCGGCAAGCGTTGCATCATCGTGGATACGCCCAAGACCCAAACTTCGAGGAGAGTGATCCCCCTATCCGAATCCATGCTCGGCCTTTTGGGAGCGATGAAGAGAGAAAAGATCGGC
>CANQJJ010000030.1 GCA_947624215.1 uncultured Clostridia bacterium | reverse complement strand
ACCTTCCCCAAAAGGGAAGGCAAGAAAACCCCTCACCGCCGAAAGGGCATCGGCGGAGCTCCCCTTACAGGGGCGCCAAGAGGTCGTTCACACGGGCTTGGTCGTAGCAAGATTCCTTCGCGGATGAGCAGTTCCCATGCCCCCCCTATCGCGGACATGGTACCACGAAAGCGTGCCGAGGATAAAAAAATACACACCCCGAAGTGAGATGCGTATTGGCGTGGTGGGGACAACAGGGCTCGAACCTGTGACCTCACGCATGTGAAGCGTGCGCTCTAACCAACTGAGCTATGCCCCCGTCCGTGGTGGAGATAGCGCGACTCGAACGCGTGACCTCTGCGTTGCGAACGCAGCGCTCTACCAACTGAGCTATATCCCCATTGCTTGTATGATTATACCACATCCTCCGAAAAAGGCAAGCGTTTTCGCCCGTAATTCCGAAATTTTTTCCAAAGTTGTCTCTCTTCCCCTCTTTTTGGGACAGATCCCGTGCGGAAAAGGGGGTTTGGCATGCGACATCCCCCCAAACGAAGTCCGTTGTGGTGTGAAACGCCGCCCCCCCTCTTGCTGTCCCTGTAAGGGAAAGTGGCGCACTGCCCTTGTGCGCCGAAAGGGTTTCCCTCCTCATCCGCCTCATCCGCCCTACGGGCACCTTCCCCAAAAGGGAAGGCAAGGGGACGCTCAAACGAAGTCCGTGGTGGTGGTAAGCGCGTCATCCTGAGCCGGAATGACGGTACGAAGTCCGATGCAGCTGTCCCCGAAGGATCCCGAAGTACGAAGTCCGACCGCTTGGGAAACAGACCAAGCGCTCTATTACGTCACCCTGAACGTAGTTGAAGGGTCACCGCAGTTTTAATAATAAGGTGATGCTTCGACTAACGCTCAGCATGACGTGATTAGAATGCCTTTATCGCTCACATGAGCTTGGGCGTAGCAAGATTCTTCGCGGATCAGCAGTTCGCTCTCATACAAACCCTTTCGGCTACTTCGCGCTATGCGCTCGTGTCGACCTTAGTAGCACAATCAGAAGCCTCGGTCGGGCAGAATGACGCTTTGATTGAGCTTGGGCGGAATGACGCTTAGGATGAGCTTGGTCGCCACCCCACCCCCCTACCCCCTCCCATGGAGGGGGCACGCACACATTGGACTCAACCCCCGCCGCACGTGCTCACAAAAAATTGCAGGAATGAGCCACAAAGTTTTCCGCGGGCGCAAAAAGAAGTTGCAAATTCTCGGCATATGTGCTAAAATAACGGTATAAATGTATATGATGCGAGGTCGTATGATGAAAACAAAACGCACGTCTCTCCTCGTCGCCCTCTCGGTGCTCTTTGCCCTCATCGCGGGCGTCATGCTCGCCGGCTGCACCCAAGACGGGCCCGCCGAAAATGTCAGCTACACCGTCACCGTCAATTGCGCCGCGCCCTCCCTGCTCAAAGGGACAAAGGTCGGGCTCTACGACATGGGTGGCACCAAAGTCGCCGAAACCGCTCTCACGGGCAACAAGGCGACCTTCTCCCTCCCCGGCGGGGAATACCGCGCCGAGCTCGTGGGGCTTGAAGCAAACCTCCCCGACGGCGCGGACGATATCGACGTCTCCAAGCCTGCAAACCTCACCGCTTCGGCCCCCGACGCGCAGATCGCCGTCACCCCCGCCGAGGGCATGGGGCTCTATGAAGTCACGGCGCGCTATCCCGACGGCAAGCCGCTCGCAAACGGCTTCATCCAGCTGTGCATGGACGACGATTCCTGCTACCCGCAGGAGACGAACGCGGACGGGGTCGCCCTCTTCTATCTCGCGCGCGGCAGCTACCACGTCAAGCTCACCGTCGAGCCCGAGGGCTACACCCTCGACGAGACCAAATACACGATGGGGCCCGAAAGCGGGGCGCTCACCGTCGAGCTCACCGCAAAAGCCTGAGCCGTTTTCCCCTCGGGTTACGCCAAGCCTTGGCGCAAAAAACAGGCTTTGACGTAATATGGGCCACCCATGTCCGAAAGAGGGCATGAGAAAAGCCGCGGCCAAGTGGACCGCGGCTCTCTTTTTTGTGCGTTATTCGACGCCTTCGTTGAGCTTTTGGAGGAGCTCGTCGAGGTCGTTGCCGTGCACGCTCACCGCCTCCGCGATGGTCTCGCCGTGGGCAAGCGCGCAGCCGAAGCAGTGCATCCCCGCGGAGAGAAGGATCTCGGCCGCATTGGGATTGAGCTCGAGGCACTCCGCGATCAACGTATCCGCCGTAATTTTTGCCATAGTTTTATCCCTCCGAATGTTGTCGGCTCTATTCTACCACGTTCTACCGCCGATTTCAACCCTTTTTGCGCAGATTTTTGCACTTTTTTTTATAGGCGCAGCAGCCAGTAGAGCAGCCCCACGGCCGCGCCGCCCGTCACGCCGAACACGATGATGGGGCCCGCGACGACGAACATCTTGGCCGCCATGCCATAGACATACCCCTCCGTCTTGAACTCGATGGCGGGAGAGGCGACGGAATTCGCAAAGCCCGTGATGGGCACGATGCTCCCCGCGCCCGCGTTCTTGCCGATGCGGTCGTAGACGCCGAGGCCCGTGAGGAGCGTCCCCAAAAAGATGAGGATGGCCGACACCGTGCCCGCGAGGATGTCCCCCGAGAGCCCGGCATACTCCAACATAAAGCGGAAAAATTGCCCGATCGCGCAGATGAAACCGCCCACGAGAAAGGCATGGCCGCACGTCTTGAAGTGCTTGGTCGGCGGCGCGAAGCTGTCTACATACCGAAGGTAGTTGCGGTTGACGTTCTCGCGGGATCTTCCCGTCACGGCCGCACCTCCCGCATCCCCTTTGCGGGGAAACAGCTCTCCCGCTCCTCCCGCGTCTTGCCGATGTCCTCGCCCTTGATCTTTTTCATGCCTATAATTTGGCGCGCGGCGGGGATTTTTATACGTGGCGGGCGGGAAAGGGGGGACGAAGCCCGACGAAAAGCTCCTCCTTGGGGAGGAGCTGTCACATCGTGACTGAGGTGGGGATCACACGAAGTCCAACGAAAAGATCCTCCTCGGGGAGGAGCTGTCACATCGTGACTGAGGTGGGGATCACAACTGTTCCTTCCGCTTTTAGAGGAAAGGCATGCGAATTTTATAAGGAAGGGCGATCATAGTCCCCACCCCCCTACCCCCCTCCCCAAGGAGGGGGTATCGCTCCGATCGGGCTTGAACGACGCCCCCTCTTGCTGTCCCTGTAAGGGAAAGTGGCGCACTGCCCTTGTGCGCCGAAAGGGTTTCGTCCTCATCCGCCCTACGGGCACCTTCCCCAAAAGGGAAGGCAAGGGGGACCGCATACGGAGTCCGATCCTCATACCGAGCCGTAGGCGAGCGTATCTTGAGCGAATCGGCACAATACTTCCACACCAGCCAATGCTGATGTTTTCAGAAACTTGGTCGCTCAAGATTCACTCACCCCTTACGGGGTTCGGAATGAGGGTCGCTCACACGGGCTTGGTGTCATGCGAAACCCCTCAGGCCCGCAAAGACCGCGGGCCAGCTCCCCTTACAGGGGCGCCAAGGGGCGCTCATACGCTCCCCACCCCGCAAAGCGTCAGTTGACGTACGAGGCGAGGAGGTCGTAGAGCGTCTGGTAGAATTCGCCGAGATAGCTGCGGGCGAGCGAATCGGCACGGTAGGCTTCGAGGCGGGTCGCGGAGTCCTGCGTCACCTGCATGTAGTAGTTGCGCACGACCAAAAACCGCTGGGAATACGTGAGATTGTAGTTGGGGTTCTCGGGGTAGCGGTAGGGCCCGTTTTCGTTCCCCTCCGTGCCGAGCGCCTCGTAGGCGAGCTGATACAACAGATCCTCCCTGACCACAGCCACGTCCGTCTCCGCCTGCTTTGCGATACGGTCCTCCTCCTGCGCGCGGACAGAACTGCGGGCGTTGTCATTCTGCAAGAGGATGTAGAGGAGCTCCTTCTTCTCGGAAGCGGCCTTGGCGAGGATGCTGTCCTTTTTGGCCTGCGCGGCGCGCACCATGGCGAGCTGGACGGGCGAGAGGTCCTGATACTGCGGATCGGAAAGGTCGATGATGTCGATGGTCATGACGCGTCCTCCTCAAAATGCAGGCGCAGGGCCCTGATCTCGGCTCCCTCGTCCGACGTCTTCAAGGTGAGTGCGAGGGGCCCCGTGCGCAAAAGTTGCATGATACGGACGAACTTCCCCGCAGCAACTTCCGCCCGCCGCGTGAGCCCGTCTGCCGCGAATTCGGCCGTGAAATTTCCCTGTCCGAGCAGGGTGACTCCCGCCAGATACCGCCTCGTCCCGTCTGTGGCAGACCCGTCCAATTCGAGCGCGAGCGTCCCCTCTTCTTGGGGGAAACCCGAGCCCGTCAGACGGTAAAGGGCGGTACCATGTACGAGGTAGACCCCTTCGGAACCGCCTGCGAGGTGGGTCGCGGGGATGTCGAGCAAGAACTCCTCGTCCGCAGCGGGGTCGTAGACGTAGACGCAGTCTTTTTCCCCGTTTTTGGCGAGGGCATAATACCTCCCCTCCCATGCCGCGCTCTCCGCGAGAAGGGTGGCCATGCAGCGGGTGCGGGAAAGTTTGCAGCTCCCGTTCTCGTTGAGAAAGGCGAGGCCGCGCGCGGTCTGAAAGAGGACGCCCGTGCCCGTACACTGCACGCTCCCCGCGATGGGGCTTCCCGGGAACTCCGCCCGTTCGAAGCGGAAGTTGAGGCCGTTCGCGTCGGCGCGCAAGAGGAGGATCTCCGATTCGCGGAAGACGAACAGCCTGCTCCCGAAGGGGATGAGGGCGAGGATGTCTCCCCCGGCGGGCGAGAGTTCGATCTCCCCCGTCTCCTCCTCCGTGAGCGCCCACGTCCCGCTTGCAAGGGGGGCGGAATAGCGGAGCTTGTTGCCGCCCGCAAGATACAGCCGTTCGCGGTGGACGGCAATGCAGGTGCCCCCGGGGGCCCCCGCGATCACGTCGTAGGTGTTATCGTAGAGGCGGAAGAGCCTGTCCGAGGCGGAAAGGTAGAGCTCCTGTTTGCCGTGGTAAGGGGCATAGGCGGCCGCGGCGAGGGGCAGGTGGGTGCCGAAAGAATAGCCCTGCCCGCCCGGGTATGCCGTCACGGCGCCGTCTTCCCCGCGGACCAAGGCATACCCGCCCGCATAGAACAGCGCGTCGCACGGCCCGCGGAGCGTCGCGACCTGCTCCGCTCCTCCTGCGGGAACGAGCACTTGCCCCTCCCGTCTCCACGAGAGCAGGGTGCACTTCTTTCCCTCCGAGGAGGCCGTGAGCGCACTTGCGTCCAAGCGGATGGAACGTTTGCGCCGCGGCGGGGCCGTGAGCGTCTTCAAGGGGATCATGCCCACCTCCTCGCCCGCAGCGTGACGGCCTTCTTCTGCCTGCCCGCCGCCCCAAGCGCCTCGCGGTATTTCCTGTCGAAGACGCAGGCCTCGTTGTAGCGCCCGCAGGCGACGAGGAACTCCGAGGCCGTGCCGTAGGAGAGCAGGCGGACGGAGATGGCGGGGTCGAAGGCGGCGTTTTCGGTGAGTTTCTTGTTGCGCGGGGCATACTCATAGGTGATGGTGATGAGGTCCCTGACGTCCGTGGCAACGTAGTCGGGAAAGACTTCGAAGCCCACGTCCTCCCCCGTTTCGGTGAGGGTGACGCGGAGGATGCGCACGGGGATCTCGGCAAATTGCGTGTAGGGAACTTTGCCCGTTCTGACGTTGACGTTATCCTGCGCTTTGAGGGGGAAATAGTCGAGCGCGATCTCATTCTGGATGACGTTGAACGCACGGAGCAGGAGGGAGAGTTCCTCCGAAGAGGAGCTCCCCGCTTCCGCTTCCCGGGCAAGATCGGCGCGGCCCATGCTCTCGGCCGCAGCACTCAGAATATCTTTGACCGGTGTAGCCATGTTCCCCCTTAAGACTCCGTGATCCCCGCAAGCATCGCCTGCCCGGCGGGACGGTAGCAGAGCAGTTCGGCATATTTGACGAGCGTCGCCGTGAAGGTGGGCTTGTTGCCGTTCTGCCTGAGGACGGTGCCGTCTTCCCCCTCCAGCCACTGCCAATCGCAGAGCTGGTGCAGGCCGAAGTCCTCGGTGTTGAGCAGATACATCGTCCCCTCGGGGCAGAATCTGTCGGCGACGACGGGGATGCCGTCGAAGCTGAGGGCACGGAATCCCCCCTCGAGCTCGAGCGTCTCGCAGGTGCGGTGGGAGGCGATGAGGTTGAAGAGGGCGCGGCGCACCCCCCACGAGCACACGATGAAGTTGATCTTGCTGCCCGAGCGTGCTTCCACCGCGTCGATGGCCTTCTGGATGGCGAGCTCGGTGAGATCCCCCACCTCCGTCTGCTTGTAGGGGACCATCCAGCCGTTCCCCTCGCGCGGGATACCGTAGAGGTCGCCCTCGCCGAAGATGGCCGCGAGCCCCGTGATCTCGAGCCCCTTGGAGTGTTGCAGGTAGACCTTGTAGTCCGTGGGGGTGGAGATGGCATTGCCCGAGAGGGTGATGGTGTTTGCGGCGTGGTCGACGCCCGTCACCGTGCGGCCCGTGGCCTGCCCCGAACCGCCTGCGTTGTAGACGTCCACGAGCATGCCCTCGGCAAAGTTGCGCACGCTGTCCATGGTGTACACGTTGCCCTCCCCGCTCTTGATGGTGCCGAGCAGGCCGCTCCCGTCGCCGAAGAGCATTCTGCCGAAGTTATACGAAGAGCTCTTCACGAGGCCCTCCATCTCGTCGTTGAGCAGGTTGACGAAGGCCCCCTCGGAGTTCTGCGAGGCACGGATGGCCTTGTCGGAGATCTCGATGTAGCCATAGAGATTTTTGAGGGGGGCGACGAACTGCTTGTAGGTATTGCTCGAAGCGATGGGCAGGGTGTCCGTCTCCGAGCCCGCGCCGATGCCGCCGTTGATGCCGTAGCGGACGGCCTTCCTCACGTCCTTGCCCCACACGTCCGAGGTCGTCTTCTTGATCTGGGTGAGCAGGGGGTTGGCGGATTTATCGAGCTGGTCGCTCACCGCGTCGAGATAATAGGATTTGAGTACGCTGTCTGCCGTTGTCGTTGTGATCATAAAATTCTCCTTGAAAAATAATTTTGTTTGGGGAAGACGCACGCGCAGGGCCCTTCTCCCGTTTGTTAAGTCTTCTTTGCATTTTGCTCAAGTCACAGGGAAAAGCCGTGCGGTGCGGTCCCCTTTCGGCCCGTTTAAGGGGTCTCTTTTTTGCGTTTGAGATAGCCGAGGGCGAGGCAACCCGCCTCCGCGATGGATGCGGGCCTTTGGTGCGGGGCGATCACACCTGTCCCGCCTGCGCCCATGAGGGGCACGCGGTGCTGCGAAAAATATTCGCTCACTGCGGCCGAGAGTTCTTCTTCCGTGAAGGCACGCCGGGCGCCGTGCTCTGCCTGCGTCTCCGCGGCTTGGCCTGCGGGCACGGTCTCCGCTTTGGGTGCGGAAACCTCCTCCGCTTTGGGTGCGGAAACCTCCTCCGCTTTGGGTGCGGGGACCTCCGCGGCCTCCCCGTGAGCTTGCCCCTCGAGCGCCTTCAACCGTTGGCTGCGGCGGGTAAATTCGGCCTCCAGCTCCCCGTACGCATGCAGGAGGGCATCGACCGTCTTGAATTTCCCCGCGAGGAGCCCGGTTTGGGGAGCCTCTTCGGGAGTCGCTGTCTTGTTTTCCTCTTCCACGTTTTAACCTCCTTGGCGGCGGTGGCTTTCGAGGTGGCGCACGATCCTCGCCTTTACCGCCCCGTCTTCTTCCCCGCCCGAGAGCAGGGCACGGAGGTGCTCGGTGATGTGCACGGCATGGTCGTCGTAGCTATCCGCCTCCACCTCCTCATGCGCCAGAAGGGCATTCTCCCGCTCCGCCTTGCGGATGTGCAGGTAGGAGATGTCCCTCGCGTTTTCGAGAGAGCCGTAGCCGAGCGCGTCGAGAATGCGCGTCCGCGTCTCCCCCGTGATGTTGCCCTCGCCGTCCTTCAAGAGCCCGAGGTCGAGAAGTTTCAGGATGTCTTCCCTGACTTGCTCGGGCGAGCGCTCGTATCCCGGCGTGAATTCCACGTCGTCCGCAGAGATGTCGCTCGCGTCGAAGTAGACGAGTTCGGTCTCCCCGCCCGTTCCCGTCATGCGGAGGAGGCGCTTGGTGTGCGCGAACTGCTTATAAAGGTGCAGGATCTGTTTGCCGGCTTCCTTTACGGCACGCTCGACGCTCTCCACCGTCATGTGCATGCGGTTGGTGTCCTGGTCGAGGAGCAGCTGGAGACCGACGGCGCTCACGACGTTCGTAGGGTTCGCGGAGTTACGGGATATCTCGCTCATTCCCGAGACGAGGATAAACTCGTTTGCGATGCGTTCCTCCTCCTCTGCGAACTCCGCGGGGAGTTTGCCGCAATCGAGGAAGGAAGGCGCCGCCGCCCCCTGCCTGTAAACGAGGACTTTCCCGGGCCCGAGCCCCTCGTCTGCAAGCATGTCCGCGTCCACGGACCCGTCCTCCACCGCAAGAACGCCCGCAGTCAGCCTGTTCAAGAACTCGTGTTTGCGGTTGCGTACGGCGTTGTAGGCGCGTTGCAGGGGGATCATCCTGTCGATGACGGAGGTCCCGAAGAAGGCACCCGCGAGCGCGATACACGTCTGGCGGATAAAGGGCAGCGTCCGTTCGCCGCGGTCGCCGTTTTTGTAGGGAAGGGGCCCCTCGAAGAGGAGCTTGTCCCCCGCTACGATCTCCAACCGCCCCTCGGGATATTCGCCGCAGGGACGGGTATACCGTTCGATGAGGATCTCTCCCTCCGCGATGGCGGGCCTGCGCTCGCCCTCGGAAGCATGCCTCCAATTGGCGGGAGAGGAGTATGGCGCGAGGGAAAATTCGGAGACCTCACGGCCCGCGACCTCGACGCCGAATCTGTCGTAGATGTCCTTCACGGACACCGCTTTTGCGTGAATGAGGCTCTTGACCTCGGACATGCTCCCCGCATTTAACGTGTCGGGGTAGATCTCGAAGGGCGAGAGCGCGATGACGTTGACGTCCCCTTCGCGGATGGCATGGCCCATCGTGTCGCTCCCGATGACCTTGCCGTCGTCGTAGTTCCACACGACTTTATAGAAGGCCGTGCCGCACACCTCGGACCACAGCGTGGCCTCGGAGATGACGTTGTCGAGATCGATGCGGCTCTTCACGGAGCGGAGGATGTTGGAGGAGATGCGGGCGACCTGCATGTCCTGTTCGCTGTCTGAAAATGCGCGCACTTCGAGGGTTGGCCGCACCTTGGCGAGCCGTGCGAGGCGGGTATCCACCGTGGGCGCGATGTGGTTGAAACACCTGCGCGACTGCCAATAGAAATCCCTGCTCTCCTCCTCGATCTCCCCCGCGGGGGTGAGGTCGCAGAATTGGTCGCCGCTGAGAAATTTCATGTTGAGCTCCCAGCCCCGCTCGAGCTGGCGGCGCATCTCCCTGCGCGCGGCAAAGTCTTCCTGCACGGCCCGGGCTAAGTCGCGCTTTCTCTTTTCTTCCTGCTTTTCTTTGAGTTCCTGTTCTGTCATGATGCCTCCGAAGTGATGTTTGTCTCTGATGGTTCGGCATGTTCGGCGGCACCCATGTCCGCGTCCTCTGCCATGAGTTTCAAAAGTCTTAAACGTTCCCGCTCGAGCTCTTCGTCCGAGAGGGAGGAGTAGTCCTGCTCTTCGAAGAGGAGTTTTGCCGCCTTCAAGTCGGGCGGGACGTCCTTCTTCGTCTCCTTGCGTTTGACGAGCCTGAGCTCGCCGTCCTTGGCGTCGTATTCCTCGGTGACTTCCTCGATGCGATAGCCGAGCGCCACCTTCAAAAGCGCCTCCCTGATCTTGTCCATGTTCCTCCTTACCGATGTTTCAGGCGTCGGATGCGCCGCTCTTTGTCCCGCTCGATGGCCGTCTTCCCCTCGCCCGTGTGCATGTTTTTGGGCTTGGTCATGAGGTAATACCTCAGCTCGTCCAAGGCGTGGTCGTCCCGCTTTACGGGGCTCTCGCCGCTCCCCCAGAAATACCCCTTGAACTCGCGGATGAGGTTGGGGCAGGAGGAGAAGATGTAGAGGTCGGGGAAGTTGTTCTTGCGCGAGAGATAGCTCTTGACCTGCGCGATGCCCGCGAAGACGTCCTTCTCCACGCGGGTAGAGGCGAGGATGCCCCGCTCTGCGAAGAGCTCGGTGACGCTCTTGGCGGAGGCCAGCGTGCGCGCGTCGGCGGCGGGGTCGATGAGGGCATGCACCCTCCCCTTTGCGTCGTGCTTCCAGCCGAGCTTTTGCGAGATCTCGCGGATGGCCGCGGCATGCGTGTCCACGTCGGCGCCGGCAAGGTAGTGCTCTGCCACCGCATAGACGTTGCCGTCGAAGTCCACCGCATACCAATGGGCCGAGAGCGGGTTTTTGAGCCCCGGGTCGATGGAGATGGTGTCCTGCCACGAGGCGGGGATCTCGAAGGGCGGGATGACGTGCACGTCTTCGTCGAACTCGGGATACACCAGGCCCTCGCGCGCGCAAAACCTGCCGTAGCGGCGGGATTGCAGGGTCGTCTCGGACATGGTACCCTCCAAAAGCGCGATCTCCTTTTTGGAGAGGAAGGGATTGTCTGCCCATTCCATGAACTCATACCACACCTCGGGGTCGTTTTTGGGGTTGAGATAGATGCGCTCATAGACGAAGGTCAGGCCCTTTAGGGGGGTCATGGTGCCGAAGATGTCCCCCTCCCTGTCCAAAACGCGCATCCTGCACTCGTCGTAGATATCCTCGGGGGGCTCCTCGTCGAACCAGACGTAGTCGAGCGAGCTGCCCTGAAAGCGCTCCCGTCCCTGGTCGCAGCTCTTGAACCCGATGACGGAGATGCCGCCGAAGACGTTCTTGACGTAGATCTGGTCGATGATGCCCGAGGCGGGTGCGTCCTTTCTGCCGCTCGACATGACGATGTCGGCGATCCAGTCGGG
Source organism: uncultured Clostridia bacterium (assembly GCA_947624215.1). GTDB lineage: Bacteria > Bacillota > Clostridia > Christensenellales > Borkfalkiaceae > Gallimonas. The sequence continues at coordinate 13,723 of CANQJJ010000030.1, read as the reverse complement.
CCTGAGGTATTCGAGGATCTTGCGCTGGGCGACGTCGCGCTGCACCTGCGAGGTGAGGGAGACGACCCAGCCGAAGGTATCCCTCTTGTTCTTGCGGTAAGGGTGCGTCCCGCGGGCGAGGTAGACGCATTCCACGGCCCCGCACTCCGTCTTGCCCGAGCGGTTGCCGCCGAACACCCAGCGGTTGCGCTTTTTGGAGCGGTGGAAGGCGAGCTGTTTTCTGTGCCGCTTCTTGCCCTTGTTGTAGCGGGCGAGCTTGTCCTGTTCCGCCCGTTTGCGCTGTTCGACCTCGATGCGCATGATCTTTTGCATAATTTCGTCCATATTCGACCAAAATTCCCCTTCTCCGTTGTCCGCATTGCGGTATGATAGCGCGTATGAAACGATTTATCCCGATCGTCCTCATCCTGCTTGTCCTGTTCTCACGGCCGCCTGCCGCCGCGGGGCCTGTTTCTTCTGCCATGGCCGATACCCTCCGCTATGCCGTGGCCGCCGACTCCAACGTGTGGTTCTATTCCTCCGAGAGCGAGGATGCGCGGCTCTTTCTCATCCCCGAGACCTACTATGTCCGCGTCCTCAGCGAGGGGGAAGTCTTCTCGGCTGTGGAATATCTCGTCAACGACGCCCCGTATAAAAAGGTCATGGGTTACTGCCGCACCGCCGCCCTCACCTTTGTGGATTTCATCCCCGCCCGCCCCTTTTTGAGAAAGCTTGTGACGGTGACTTACTCCCTGCCCGGCGCGGGCGTCCTCAGCGGCGAGCTTGCGGGGATCGAGAAGACCTTCGTCTACTATGGCATGCGCTACGAGAGCGGACAGCTCTATTTTTATGTCCTCGACGGCGACAGGTTCGGCTACGTCCCCGCGTCCGCGCCCCCCGAATTCGAGCACAACGACGATTGGCTGAGCGTTCCCGAAGATCCGCCCGTTTCGGGGGAGACCGAGCCGCCCGCCCAAGGAGACGGCCCCACGGCCTTGCAGATCGTGGCGATCTGTGCGGTGTGCGCGGCGGCAGTCGTCATTGCGGCACTTGTTTTGCGCGGGCACAAGCGGGACGAGGGTGATTCCGGATGAGGCCGCGTTCCCCTTTCTCGCGGATGGTGCGCAGGATACGCACGAAGGGCGCGTAGCCCGAGAAGAAGGCGAGAAAGCGTTCGTCCGTCCAGCCTGCGAGGGAGAGATCGCGCGAGACCCGCCTGAAAATGGCGCGCTGGTAGCGGTAGTAGTTGCGCATACGGGAGGGCGCCTCGCCGCGGCGGAAATATTTATGGGCGAGCAGGGCGCGCTGGGGCTCGGTAAAGCGCTGTAAGACGGCGGCGGTGTCATCGGCGAGCTGTCTGAGCCCGCAGGCGTAGAGGGACTCCTCGAGCACGTCGGCGGCGGCGTCCACGGTGGCGCGGGGGTCTTTGTAGGAGAGGACGGCACGGTTGACGGCGGCCACTTCGGAGGCCTCGATCAGCCCTCTCAGCTGAGGGTAAACATATAGGGTCACTTTTACGAGCTCTGCCCGCATAATATCCTCCTTGCAAGTAAACTGTGTTTGTGGTGTGCGGTGATGTGGGGCGCGATGATGTGTGGGGTGCGTTGATGATGCGCCCAAGCCCGTGCAAACGGCCCCTTGGCGCCCCAAACAACAAGACGTAACGGCCATCACAACCGTTTTTCAAATCCGAACGTTTGTTCGTAATTTTATTATAACACAGATTTTGGAAAATGGAGGGCTTATATGACACCCATTATATTGAAAATCGAAACTTTTTTTTGGCGACGCTCTGCCAAGGCATTTTTGTGCTATTTTGCGGCGCATTTCCCCCTTGGCAGGAAAATCGTGCCCAACCCGCGCCGTCCCTTGGCACCCCTCGTATGCGCGCCCAAGCTTAATCAAAGCGTCCCGCGCGCTCCGCGCGCGTCATTCTGAGCCGACCAAGCATGATTTTCAACGAACTGCTCATCCGCGAAGGAATCTTATTACGCCCAAGCCCGTGCAAACGCCCCTCATTCCGACCCCCGTAAGGGGTGAGTGAATCTTGAGCGATAAAGCCCAATGAAAACATCAGCATTGGCTGTTGAAGATTTATTGTGCCGATTCGCTCAAGATACGCTCGCCTACGGCTCGGTATGAGGGTCGGACTTCGTATGCGGTCCCCCCCCTCCCCCCCTAAAAGCCCACGGGAGCGCGCCAACTCAAAGGCGCGGCGCGGACGGGGCGCTGCTTGTTCTTTCTCTTTTTCTTTTTTTATTTCTTTTTCTATTTCTATTTCTTTTTCTTGGGGGGTTACCAAGGGGGGGGGAGATAAATCGTCATGTTTTTTTGAAAATTACGCCCCTCTCCTCGGACATGGTATGGGCCTGAACGGTGAGAGGCTACGGTAACCAACCCCAATCAAAGCGTCCCGCGCGCTCCGCGCGCGTCATTCTGAGCCGAACAAGTATGAGTTTCAACGAACCGCCCATCCGCGAAGGAATCTTGCTACGCCCAAGAATCGTGTGAACGAAACAGGCATTCCAATAACGTCATGCTGAACGTAGGCGACCGCGCGAGGCTTCTATTCGTATTCTAAGCGCGACACGAGCCGTAGGCGAAGTAAGCATCACCGCATTATTAAGACTAAGGTGACCCTTCGACCTTGCTCAGGGTGACGTAATAGAACGCTTGGTCTGTTCATCCAGCAGTCGGACTTCGTACTTCGGGATCCTTCGGAGACAGCCGTATCGGACTTCGTATCATCATTGCGGCTCAGGATGACGCGCTTACCACCACAACCAACTCCAATCCGCGCGTCTCTTGGCGCCCCTGTAAGGGGAGCTCCGCCGATGCCCTTTCGGCGGTGAGGGGTTTGGGGTGGCGACGGGGTCCAATCAAAGCGTCATTCTGAGCCGAACAAGTATGAGATTGAGCGAACCGCTCATCCGCGAAGAATCTTGCAACGCCCAAGCCCGTGTGAGCGAACCCGGCATTCCAAATTCTTTTTTTCGAAAATTTTTCCGCTTTGCCTTGCCTTTCCGCGCGCGACGTGTTATAATGGTCGTGTGCGTTATAATGGTCGCGTATGGGCTCGGCCCCATGCCCGTCCGTGGGGGAACGGCTCTCCGCACCGCATGGGTATCACTCCACAAGTGCCATGCCTCGTACTCCCACAAGCGCCCACACCCGTACGCCGCGGGTGCTCCCCGCACACATCTACGATCCACACCCCTGCCCGCCCCCCACGGCGGGGCACGCGCTTACCCCAAAGAGGATCCGGCCATGAAATTACGGATGAAACACCTTGCTCTATTCCTCCTGCTTGCGTTCGCCTTTGCGTGCGCAGGTTTGGGCGTGTCCGTGAACGCGGCCGCGAGCGCTTCGGGTACGCGTGCAGGCGCCGAGACCGCCGAGGACGGTACCATGTCCGAACAGGCCGCCCTCTTCCTGCCCTCCTCCTATGAGCAGCATCTTGCGCTGAAAAATCCTGTCGATATGGCCTTTTCGGAAAATCATATTGCCATCGCCGACGGTAAAACGCTCTACCTCTATGACAACTCCGCAAAGAGTTATTCCTCCTCCGTCATTCCGGATGAAGGGGATGACAGCACGATCACGAAGGTCGGATTTTCCGGGGATAAACTTTTTGTTTCTGTACGCGCGGCAAGCAATTCCTTTTATGAATATGATTTTTCAACTCATACGTTCAAAAAGCTGACGATCAATTGCACGACGTTCTACATCAACAATGGGACCTTGTACACAGCTAACGTCGGAGGCGCGCAGACGAACATCGCTTCCTATTCCGTCTCTGATTTGACCTCGGGCAATACTCCCGCGACAAAAAGTCTCGGAACAATTGACCAACATACCACCCCGAGCATAACAATGCTTGGAAAAATATTGTACTGTACGTTTGATGATCGGGTATACCGCATTGACCCCTCCATTGGAACTTTTGCCAACGCAACCCCTTTTTACCTTTCATCCGCCCCCTCGGATACGTCGAATGTACAAAGTACTTGCATCCACGAGAACGTATTCTACTATACTTCCTCCAATGGACTCTATCGCAATGAGTTTGCGACAGACCAAACTCCGACGAAGGCTACCTGCGTACTCGAAGGGACGGGCTATGGGGCGCTGACCTCCTTTGACGGAAAACTCTACGCCGTAAAGGGGTCATCTATCATTGAAATAGGGTTCGAAGACTTTCAAGCAAGTTTGACAGGCTACGAAATTTCAGCCTCATCCGCCTCGGTCGGCAGGCTTTCGGGGGCCGTGGATACGGCGCGGGCGGGCGATCTGCTCGTCACCGCCGACGCGGGCAACAGGCGCGTCTCCGTCACCACCCTCGTGCGCACCGAGAGCGGCCTCGTGGGCGCGGATACCTTCGTCATCCCCTGCCGCAATGAGAGCGGTGAGCCGTTTGCCCCCACCCATGTCGCGACTGACGGCTCCGTGATCGCCGTTTCGGGCGACGATTTCTACATCTATCTCTACGACCGCGCCACGGCCAAAGAGGGCGGCGGATACACGTTGCGCTACTCCGCGCAAGGCAATCCCGTCACGGGCCTCACCTGCGTCTATGGCAACGTCTACTTCGTCACCGAACACAATTACGGCAAGGCCGAGGAGGGCAGCGAGCTCGTCCAGCGCAACAACGGCAAGACCAACGCCGCCCTTACCTCCGACGTCTATGGCAATCTCTACGTCGTCTGCGGAGACAGAACGGTGATCAAGTTCCCCGAATCGGGCTTTTTAGACAGCAAAAATATGGGTGAGACGCTTTCCTACCGCCTGCCCGAACGCTTCACCTCCCTGCATGCCGACTTCGAGGGCAACCTCTACTGTCTCTTCGGCAACAGCCTCTTAAAGAACGGCGAGCACATCCTCTTTACGGTCAATGGGAGCGATTACGTCTATACCATGTCCGCGGGTGCCCCCCTTGCTTTCACATTGGGCTATGAGGACGACGAGGTATTTTTCCTCTATGGGGACTTCCTCGTGAAGACCCGCCCGGGCGTCTTAGACATCCCCACCCTCTCCAAGATCTCGGCCGAGGGCGTGCAGGGCGACGTCTTCCGTCCCCACGGCGAAGAGGCCCTTCTCATCGACATCCCCGCGGGCACGATCGCCGTGCGCACCGACCTTGCGCAGTTCCAGACGGACGCCCCCGCGTATTTCCCCTACCTTGCCTACTACCGCACCGCCGAGGACAAGCGCGGCATCCTGCTCTCGGTGAAGGACCGCTATGCCCTCGTCATTCTCTATGAGGTGGGCGAGAGCGACCGCACCTTCGAGGCCGACCTCTTCCTGCTCGAGACGGCGCAGGTGGTGCCCACCGGAGAATATTTCCGCGAGGCCAAGGAGACGCTCTATCTTTCGAGCGACGTCTCGGCCTACTTCTACCCCTGCCTGCACGCGGCGCTGACGGATACCCGGCTGACGCGCGGGACGAGCGTTTGGGTGCGGGGCTACGTCACGGCTCCCGAGCGCGAATATGCCTTGGTGGAATTCGGGGAGGAGAGGACGGCGGGCTTCGTACCCGCCTCGTACCTGACGGCTGTCGACCCCCTGCCCGGGGAGAAGACGGTCTTCGAGCCCGCCTATCTCAAAGCCTCCGCGGAGGGGGTGGAGTTCACGGCGGACGACGGCACCGTGCTCGTGGTCACAGAGCGCACGCGGACGGAGATCTCGGACAACGGCGACGGCACCTACACGGCCCGCATCATGCAAGGGGGCAAGGAGTACCGCGCGACGGTGAGAGAGAACATGATCGACCGCGGGGAATCGGACGCCGTGCGCATTGCGCTCATCGTGATCCTGACGGCGCTCGGGGTGGGGATCATCGGCGGCTACGTCTACCTGCTCCCCCGCAAGACCGCCCCCGGCAAATACGAAGAATTTAAGTAAGCGCGTGGTGGTAAACTGTCATACCGAGCGTAGCGAGTGTATCCCCTCATACGCAGTCCGCGTTGTGAAACGCACAAGCACGTCATTCCGAGGCATAGCCGAGGAATCTCTGAGTTTCCGCTTATATCAATGTAAGCGCATGTCAGAGATTCCTCACTACGTTCGGAATGACGCCTTGATTGGGCTCAGCCACGAACATGGTACCCCTCGCCTTCCCCTTTGGGGAAGGTGTCCGCAGGGCGGATGAGGTCTGTTCCATCCCCCCTCTTCTCGGACATGGTACCCACAGAAACCGTCTTATCCCCAACTTCAAACATAAAACAAATCAAAGGTGGTAACAAATGGCAAACTATTTCTCCCCTCTCGTGCCGCAGCGCGCCGATCCATACCTCATGCGCCATTCCGACGGCAAATATTACTTCACGGCGACCTGTCCGCAATACGACCGCATCGAGATCCGCTGTGCAGACACAGTGAACGGCATCGCCTCCGCACCCGCGCGCACCGTATGGCACCGCCACCCCTACGGCAAAATGGCCTGCCATATCTGGGCGCCCGAGATCCACTATATCATGGGCAAGTGGGTCATCTATTTCGCCGCGGGCAACGTCCCCGGCAAGTGGAACATCCGCCCCTATACGCTCATCTGTCAGGGGGACGACCCCATGCGCGACGCTTGGGTGGAGGGCGGCATGATGCAGGCGGCCGACGGCGACCCCTACCCCTTCACCAACTTCTCTCTCGACATGACCGTCTTCGAGCACCGCGGCCGTTGGTACGCCATCTGGGCGCAGAAGTTCGGCACCCCCGAGGCCGAGAAAGACATCTCCAACCTCTACATCGCCGAGCTCGCGTCCCCCACCAAGCTCAAAACTTTCCACGTTTTGCTCTCAACGCCCGACTACGATTGGGAGCGCGACGGCGGCTTTTGGGTAAACGAGGGCCCCGCGATCCTGAAACACGGCGGCATGATCTACTGCACCTTCTCTGCCTCTGCGACGGGGGCGTGCTACTGCATGGGGCTGCTGCGCGCCTCCGAGGACGACGACCTTATGGACCCCCGCAGCTGGAAGAAAGACCGCTGGCCCGTCTTAAAGACAAATGCCGATTTGAAGGTCTACGGCCCGGGGCACAACTGTTTTGTGACGGGGGATGAGGGCGAACAGCTCGCGCTCGTGCATTTTAGGAGCTATGCCGAGATCCACGGCGACCCGCTCGACGACCACAACCGCCATGCGCACGTTTTGAAGGTGGAATACGGGTCAGACGGTGCGCCCGTCTTTCCCCTCCGCGCGGAGGAGCTCTACACGGTGCCATTTGAGAACGAAAAGCAGAAAAACATCAATTCATAACAGAGAGGCGGGATGCTGATATGCAGCCCGCCTTCTTTTTTTATATGAAAAAAGGGCTCCCGACGATTGCCGAAAGCCGCTTATTTCACTTTTCCGAAGCCCCATCCTCAGACATGGTCCCCTCGGATGAGGTCTATGCTCCTCCTCGGCTCGGCCGCGGTGGCGGTAAGCTGTCATACCGAAGCCCCATAGGGGCTGAGTGTATCCCCTCATACGAAGTCCGCGGCGGTGGCATGCGCATCATCCTGAGGCGGAATGATGATACGAAGTCCGATGAAAAGCGCCTCCTTGGGGAGGAGCTGTCACGCGTGAGTGTGACTGAGGTGGGGAATACAACTGTTCCTTCCGCTTTTTATAAGGAAGGGCGATCATAGCCCCCACTCCCCTACCCCCCTCCCCAAGGAGGGGGTAACGCTTGCATTGAGCTTGGACAGAGTGAGGGATCGTTGTGAGAAACGGCGCACCCCCTTGCTGTCCCTGTAAGGGAAAGTGGCGCACTGCCCTTGTGCGCCGAAAGGGTTTCCTCCTCATCCGCCCCTTACGGGGCACCTTCCCCAAAAGGGAAGGCAAGGGGGCGCTTAAACGAAGTCCGTGTCGTGGCATGCGCGTCATCCTGAGGCGTAATAATGGAACGAAGTCCGATAAAAAGCTCCTCCTTGGGGAGGAGCTGTCACGCGTGAGTGTGACTGAGGTGGGGAATACAACTGTTCCTTCCGCTTTTTATAAGGAAGGGCGATCATAGCCCCCACTCCCCTACCCCCCTCCCCAAGGAGGGGGTGAGACCATACCGACCCTCATACCGACCCCGAGGCGTAGCCGAGCGGGGAGCGTATCCTGAGCGAAACGGCACAATCTTTCCTCATCAGCCAATGCTGATGTTTTCATTTGGCTCGATCGCTCAAGATCCACTCGGGCTTACGCCCTCGGAATGAGGTTCGACCACACGGGCCTGCTTTGATAGAGCCCCGCCACGAGTGACCAGCCGCCCTGAGGTCCCCCCTCAGGCCTTGCAGAGCTGGCGGATATACCGTTTCTCGCGCATGGAGACCTTCCCGTCCGTCGACGTGACGAGCAGGCACAAAAGCACGATGTCCGCGCCGAGCTGTTCATCCACGGCCGCGAGCACCGAGAGCATCTGCGTCGTAAAATCGCTCACCTCCTTGCGCAGGTCCCGCGAGACCTTGATCGAGCGTTCGAGCCCTGCAAGGTCGCATGCCTGCCCGAGCGCTTCGGTGAGGGCGGGGTCGATGTTGATGAGATCTCTCTCGTCGATCTTGCCGTCCGAGATGACCGAGCCGATGATGAAGGACGCCAGCGTCTCCACGGGGTCCACGGGGAGGGCGAGGGCGTGAAGGCCCGCGACGACTGCGAGCGATTTCTCCGCGATGAGCGCGCCGCGTTCTGCGGGGGTCAGCGCTTCCACCTGGTTGCAAAGTGCTTGGAATTCAAACATAACTTTCTCCTCTCTTTGTGTAAATTTTTGCGGGTACACGGGTCTTACGGCTTCCTCTTCCGGCCGCCGTTCCTTTCACGGCTTCCTCTTCCGGCCGCCGTTCCTTTCACGGCTTCCCCTTTGGGGCCGCCGCGCTCCCTGCCCGCCACTTTATTATACGCTCTCCCGCGCCCTTTTTCAAGTACTATCCAATATTTTATGCGCGCCGTTTTTTCCGTGCGGCTCATCTTCCTCCCCATTTTTTTGGGTTACCTCCCCCGCCCGTTCGCACCGCCGCGGCCAAACCGTATCCCCCGGCAAAAAGGGGCCGGATGACGCCCCACCCCACACCCACCGCGCGCCCCGCCCCGTGCCACCGCCCGCGCCCGCCCCATCCGCACAAAAAAGTTTTGTATGTTTGCGGAAATATTTTGACTTATCCGAATTTATCTGTTATAATATACAATAGCGTAGACTATTAAAATGGGGACGTATCACATGGAGTCCGTTGATATCAAAACTTTTTGCAAAAAACTCGGCGATCTCTCCCTTGCCGCCCTGCGCGTGCGGTATGAGAAATTTTCCACCGATCACGACCTGCGCGGCGCCGCGGGGGAATACGACAGACAGGTCGCCGCCCTCGCCGCGGCCAAGGCAGACGTTGCATGGGCGCTCAAGGTGCTCGCTTTTTCGCGCACCTACGAGGACCAAAAGGACGTTTTGCACTACGCCGCCAATGTCTCCCTGCTCGCGGGGCTCGTGAAGAAGACGGCCGAGGTCTTTTCAAAGGCCGCCGCGGACTTTGACGCACGCACGCAAAAGGCGCTCGCCATGCCCCGTTCGGAGGAGCGGTGCAAGGAGCTCGAAGCACTCGGGAAGGAGTGGTCCGCCCTGCCCAAGGAGGTCGGCTCGCTGTGCAAAAAGGGCAAGGAGCTGATGGCCGCACACGGAAAGATCGCGGCCGACCGCGCCATTTTGCAGCGGGAGAAGGACATCGCAAAGCTCGCCGCGGATAAGCGGGAAACAGAGGCTTGGTGCAAGCGCGTTGAGGACATGGTGGCCTCCGAGAAGGCCGAGCGTCTCACCGAGTGCTCCAATTACGCCGTGCTCTCGCGTCTTTTTGAGGAGGCGTCGTTCATCCGCATGAAGATGGAATGCGCCGAATACGTTCAAGCGCTCACCGCCGAGCTCCCCTATGCCAAGGTCTTCGAGCTCGACGCGGCCATCCCGCAGCACACGGTGGCGCTTGCAAAGGTGCTCCCCGAGTTTTCCAAGCAGTGGCCCGCCCGCCTTGCCAACGCCCGCGCACGGGCAGACGCACAGGCCGCGGCGTGGTATGAACAGGGTCTCACGAGCTCGCCCAAGAAGAGTTTCGAGCTGTTCGGGCAGGCCGCAGACCTCGGCAACTTGCCCGCACTCTACCGTTTGGGCGTGTGCTACTACGACGGCACGGGCACCGCGCGCGATCTTCCCCTCGCCTTCTCCTGCCTCAAACGGGCGGCCGAAGGAGGCGTCCATGAGGCATATTACTACCTCGGGCTGTGCTATTTCCACGGCCACGGCTGTGAGAGGAACGACGCGCTCGCCTACCGCGCCTTCCAAAAATGCACCGAGGCGGGCACGGACCCCGTCACGGCCTATTCCTCCCTCCACTATCTCGCCGTCTGTCTCGCCGAGGGACGGGGGGTCAAGGCCGACAAGGCCAAGGCGTTCTCCCTCTTCCTCTCCGTGGCAGGGCAGGGCTTTGCCGAGAGCATGTACCGCTGCGGTCTGTGCTATGAGAAGGGCGAGGGGGTACCCATGTCCGAGGAGGAGGCTCTCCGTTGGTACGATTCTGCCGCCCGCGCGGGGATCAAGGAGGCAGAAAATGCCGCAAGTTCGCTCCGCACCGTGCAGCGGGAACGGGCCGAACGGCAGGAGGCCGAGCGCCATGCCCGAGAAGTTGCCGCCGCGGCCGCCGAGCTCGATCCCCGCATCCAAAAGACGCTCTCCGCCGCCCGCTCCGAGGCGAGGTGCAAGGAGATCGAAGCGCGATACAAGGAGTTTTCCGCCGCCGCCAAGGAGGTGCAGTCGCTGTGCAAACAGGGCGCGGCTTTGAAGAAGGCATATAAAGAACTCGACGTCGACCGTGCCATCCTGCAAAAGGAGACCGAGATCGAGGCGCTCGCCGCCGAGAAGAAGGAAACGGAGGCTTGGTGCAAGCGCGTTGAGGACATGGTAGCCACCAAAACCGTCCCGCTTGCCGAGTGTTCCAATTACGCCAAGCTCGCCGCGCTCCAAAAAGCCGCCGCGGAGATCAGGGAAAAGTTCAGGCGGCAGGCCGAGGAAGCCGAACGCCGCAGAAAGGAGGAGGCCGACCGCCTCGCCCGCGAACTTGCTGCCGCGGCCCAAGCGCTGGATTCCCGCATCGAGAAGACGCTCTCTTCCGCCCGCTCCGAGGCGAGGTGCAAGGAGATCGAGAAGCTTTGGCAGGAGTACGGAACGACCAAGGCGGAGGTCGTCTCCCTGAGCAAGAAGGGCGCGGCTTTGAAGAAGGCATACCAGAATCTCGGGGCCGACCGTGCCATTTTGCAGTGGGAGAATGCCATCGCAAAGCTCGCCGCCGAGAAGAAGGATACGGAGGATTGGTGCAGGCGCGTCGAGGACATGGTAGGCACCAAGAGCGCCGACCTCACGCAATGCGCCAACTATGCGACGCTGCTCTCCCTCCACGGCGAGGTGATGGCCATCCGTGCGCGGGTCAAGGCGCGGGAGAAGGCCGAGCTGGATTCTGAGATCAACAGCTGTTTCGAGCTGGCGCGCAAGGGCAACACGGCGGCACAGTTCAAGCTGGCGGAGTATTACTTCAACGGCAGAGGGGTGACGAAGTCGTATGAGGACGCGTTCGTGTGGTACCAAAAGGCGGCCAAGGGCGGGCACAAGCAGGCGATGGAGCGCCTCGGCGACTGCTACTACAACGGCTACGGCACCGAGCAATCCTACTCCAAGGCCGAAAAGTGGTACAACAAATCCCTGAAATAATTTCTTGACAAGAACAGGCGGTGACGGTAAGCGATGCCCCTCTCGCTGTCCCTGTAAGGGAAAGTGGCGCACCGTCCTTGTGCGCCGAAAGGGTTTCGTATGCGACCATGCGCTCTATTACGTCACCCTGAACGTAGTTGAAGGGTCACCGCAGTCTTAAGAATAAGGTGATGTTTCGACTACGCTCAACATGACGTGATTAGGAATGCCTTGGTCCCTCATACGCAGTCCGCGGTGGTGGTAAGCGCACACCCCTCTTGCTGTCCCTGTAAGGGAAAGTGGCGCACTGCCCTTGTGCGCCGAAAGGGTTTCGTATGCGACCATGCGCTCTATTACGTCACCCTGAACGTAGTTGAAGGGTCACCGCAGTTTTATAATAAGGTGATGTTTCGACTACGCTCAACATGACGTAATTGGGAATGCCTTGTTCGCTTACCCGAAACCCCTCACCGCCGAAAGGGCATCGGCGGAGCTCCCCTTACAGGGGCGCCAAGGGTCGCCACACGGGCTCGGTCGTACGTGTCATACCGAGGGCGGCGCCCTTGCCGCCCGAGTGTATCCCCTCAAACGAAGTCCGCGGTTGTGGTAAGCGCCACATCCCCGCCCACCATGTCCGCGGGGGAGCTATCTGAAATTCAATAAAATTTATATAGGAGCAATATACTATGAGCGAAAACTTAGCTGAAAAAGCCGCCAAAGCGCGGGAGGCCAAAGAGGCCGCCGAACGTGCCAAACGGGAGGAAAAACAGCGCAAAAAAGAGGCGCGCCGCGAGAATGTCTCCGGCTTCTTCGGCGGGATCGGCCATGGCTTCAAGGCCGTCTTTTCGGCCATCTTCAACTGCTATGTCCTCCTCGCCCTCTTCCTCATCGCCTGCGCGGGCACCTTCGTCCTCGAGGCGGTCGGCGCCTCCGGCAGCAACTACTTCTCCATCGTGGCCCAGCAGGTCACCTTCTACATCTCGCTCGCCCTCTTCCTCGCAGATCTCGTCATCTTCATCTGCATCTGCAATGGAACGCTTGACATCGATGACTACGGTTCTGCCCAAGTGACCTACGGCGTGTTCAGTGCCATTCTCGGCATCGCGCTCTTCGTCATGGGATGCGTGACCTTGGGCATGGGTAGGCTCTCCTTCCACATCAAGTCCACCTATTATGATGAAGCGAACGGCGTTGTCTATGCCGAGATCGACACGAGCTACACCGTGCTCGAGATCAGGCCCGTGAAGGAGGACGTGATCGTTCTCTCGGAGTGCGACGGGCTCGCGGTGACGGCCGTGCACGAGAAGGCTGCCAAGGGCAATTCCGTCATGAAGACGCTCACTTTTGCCCCCGGCGGCAACTATACCCTCAACAACGAGTGCTTTGCAAACTGCGCTGCGCTGGACAGTATCTCCCTCGGCGCGAACTCGGGCTTTCACATTGAAAACAGGGCGTTTGCGGACTGCGGGCGGCTCGCCGTGTTCGATTGCGGCACGGGGAACTCGGTCGCCTTCGAGGGGGGAGAGGAAGTCCTCAAAAACTGCGCGCGCCTTGCCGAATTCCGCGTGAACAACTCCACCGTGCTCGTCAACTTAAAAGACGGGTCCGCATCCGATCCGCTCTTGAAGCTCAAGCCGACGCTCTATCTCAGCGGCGGGAAAATCAGCAATATCCATTCCTTCGGCGACCTCGTCATCGGCAAGAATTCCACGCTCGACCTCCAAAGGTACTACGATCTCCCCAAGACCTGCCATTTCGAGGAGGGATTTGATTTCGACGGGAGCACGCTCACCAACCGCCATGTCTACGGCACGGGCTTCTTGTGGCTCAATGAGCAAGTCGATTATTATCCTTTGGCGGAGCAGATCTATCTGCCGAGCTCGGTGACGCACATCCCCGACAATTTCTTCGGAGACAAGGGCACGGCCTGCACGGTCTACTATGCGGGCACGCCGGAGCAGTGGGCGCAGATCACGATCGGCCCCAACGGCAACAAGAACTATGACGAAGGCAAAGTCACAATGAACTATAATTACGCCCCCGCCCCTTCCACCCCCGA
>CANQJJ010000029.1 GCA_947624215.1 uncultured Clostridia bacterium | reverse complement strand
CCCGAACACAGAAGTTAAGCTCTCTTACGCCGAAAGTACTTGGTTTAGCGACCCGGGAGGATAGGTAGTTGCCGGATTTCAGACAAGAAAGGCCGTTGCTCACGCAACGGTCTTTTCTTATGGTTTGCATTGATAGACACAAAAGGGGCATACCATGTCCGAAAGGGGTGGTGCAAAAGAGCCCCCACCTCAGTCACTACGTGACAGCTCCTCCCCGAGGAGGCGCTTTAAGGCGAACTGCGTATTGCCGCTCCTCATTCTGCCCGACCGAGCTCAACCCGCGCGTCATTCTGCCCGACCGAGGCTTCTGATTGTGCTACTAAGGTCGACACGAGCGCGTAGCGCGAAGTAGCCGTAGTGGTATGAGTTTCAACGAATTGCCCATCCGCGAAGAATCTTGCTACGACCAAGCCTGTGTGAGCGAACCCTTGGCGCCCCTGTAAGGGGAGCTCCGCCGATGCCCTTTCGGCGGTGAGGGGTTTCGGATAAGCGAACAAAGCATTCCAATCACGTCATGTGAGCTCTGTCGACCGCGCGAGGCTTTTATTTGTGATTTCAAGCGCGACACGAGCCGTAGGCGAAGTAAACATCACCTTGATTTTTAAGACTGCGGTGATGCTCGACGGGGCTCAGTATGACGTGATTAGAGCACTTGAGCTGTTCCCCCAATAGTCGGACTTCGTACTTCGGGATCCTTCGGGGACAGCCGCGTCGGACTTCGTATCATTATTACGGCTCAGGATGACGCGCTTACCACCATCGCGGCCTTCGTTCGAACGCCCCCTTGCCTTCCCTTCTGGGGAAGGCAAGGGGGCGGATGAGGCCTCATCAGTCTCGCCTTGCTCGACAGCTTCCCCAGAGGGGAAGCCGAGAAACCCTTTCGGCGCACAAGGGCAGTGCGCCACTTTCCCTTACAGGGACAGCAAAAGGGTGTGCGCTTACCACAACAGAGGGTACCATGTCCGAAAGGGGCGGTGCAAAAGAGTCCCCGCCTCAGTCACTACGTGACAGCTCCTCCCCAAGGAGGCGCTTTAAGGCGGACTGCGGTTAGGCCGCGGTGCATAAAAAAAGGCCGCGGACGGCCTTAAACAAACTAATTTATCAAACCAACCAAAACCCCAACCGATCAAAACAAAACGGGCTTTCGGGTCAGAGGTTGGCGGAGGTGATCTTGTCCGAGAGGCGCACAAAGGCTTGGGCGTCGTCTTGGCCGATGATCTCGATGATGCGCTTCACGATGGACAGCGTGCGCTCGTGCACGGTCAGATAGGTCGACAGATTCTCGGGCACGGGCTTGACGAACGTCGTGCGTCGGTCCGTCTCGCCGTCGGTCCGCAGGAGCATCCCCTTGCGCACAAGCGAATCGATCGTGCGGTTGACGAGACTCTTCAGCATCCCCGTCTCTGCCACGATCTCCTTGAACGACACCAGCCCCACGCCGTCTTCCTCATACTTCCTGTTCACGATGAGCATCACGACGGCCTCGTTGTAGATCATTCCCTTTGTCAGCCGCGTGTTTTTCAGCAAGCCCGTGAGCCGCACCCACGCGGCGATCACGTTCTCCTCCAACCGCAACTCTTCGTTCATTTTTTTCTCCCCTTCCTGTTTTTTGTGAATTTCTACCCTCATTATATCACAGATGATTGGATATGTCAAGTTTTTTGCAAAAAATATCGGGTATTTTTCTCGAAATGCGAACTGCTTGCATTTTCCCCGTGGATATGATATAATATGTGCTGCAAACAGGGCGCAGGATGTGGATGACTTGCCCGGTTATTCACATTGCCTCTGTGGAAATGTGGAGAACGCGATGGATAAGTTGCAACTCATGAAGTTATTTTCCGAATACGAAGAATTTTCCGAGGGGGATTTTACGCCCGAAGAGTTGGAGGAATATTTGCGCTACCGCGAGGGAACGGAGGCGCCCCTTTCTCCCTACGAGTGGAAGGCGGCCTACTTCGAGTTCTACGACGACGTGAAGGACCCCTCCCTCAAAAAGCAGGATTGGTGATTTGCGAAGGCATGACCGCGGACATGGGTGGCATGAAGAGCGTCACCGTATGAAAGACGGAGAGCGTTGCCTTCTGAAAATTTTATAAAAAAAGGCGGGGCGCGCATACTGCGGTCATGAAGATCACGACTGTCGTATGCTGTGCCCTGCTCATTGTCTATGGCCTGTTTGCCGCCCTCTATGCCCTCTTCGGGGTGGATGTGCTGCTCCTTGTCGCGGCGGGGTCTCTGCCCGTCTACCGTGCCCTGCTCTCGCTTGCGGGCGTGGCGGCCCTCTGGCTGCTCTTTTGGCTCATCGCCTTCCGTCCCGTGAAATTTCTGAGCTAACCGATGTTTTCGAGCACCAATTTCTCGAAGGGGACGGGCTCCATGAAGTCGCTCTTGCGGAAGACGACGTGGCGGAATTTGGCATAGTTGAAGACGTGCGTCTTGAGGAGCACGGGGGTGGGGACGTCGAGCGCGTCGCAGATGGCGGCGAGGTAGGTGAAAAATTCGGAGTAAGCGAACTTCTCCCCGCTCTCATAGGTCGTCTGCTGTACGATGCGGCCGTCGGAGTAAACTTTTGCCCAAATGCGGAACATGCTCCCATTATACACCCTTCCGCGTGAAATTGCAAGCATTTGGGAGCCCGAAAGTAATTGACAAGCGCGCCCGCTTTGCGTATAATAGGGAATGAACCGTGGTTTCCGATCACGGTTATTCTCGTAAACGACCGCGGACACGCGGAAAAGGGGTATCAAAATGGCAGAAAAATTTTACATGACGAGTGAAGCGAAACAGAAGGCCGAGGAGCGTCTCAAATATCTCACGACCGTCAAGCGCGCCGAGATCATCGAGCGCATCCAGGAGGCACGCAGCCACGGGGACCTCTCCGAGAACGCCGAATACGACGCCGCCCGCAACGAACAGGCGGCCAACGAGGGCGAGATCGCCGAGCTTGATTACCAGATCAAGAACGCCGTCATCATCGAGGAGACCGACGACAATTCCACCGTCCACATCGGCTCCCGCGTCACCGTCTTCGACGAGGAGTTCGGCGAGGAGGTCTACACCATCATGGGCACGACCGAGGCCGATCCCATGAAGAACATCATCTCCAACGAGTCGCCCGTGGGGGCCGCCCTGCTCCGCCACAAGAAGGGGGAGAGCGTCAACGTCAAGGCGCCCGACGGCGAGTATACCTTGAAGATCCTCAAGATCGAATGACGGGGGACGGCATGGACGAGATCAGAGAGGAGGCGGAGCTGGCCGAGCAGGCCCGTATCCGCCGTGAAAAGCTGAGCAAATTACAGGAAGAGGGGCACGACCCCTACCGCATCACGAGCTATCCCGTCGACGCCGACTCCAAGACCGTCAAGGAGCAATTCGAACTCCGCGAGGGCACGGAAGTCACCGTGGCGGGCAGGCTCATGTCCCGCCGCGTCATGGGCAAGGCGTCCTTTTCGCATATCTCGGACAGGTTCGGGCAATTGCAGATCTACGTCACCCGGCAGGACGTGGGGGAAGACGTCTACACGGCCTACAAGAAGGACTTCGACATCGGCGACATCGTGGGCGTGAAGGGCTTCGTCTTCAAGACCCAGACGGGGGAGGTGAGCGTGCACGCCAAGGAGCTCGTCATGCTCTCCAAGGCCCTCCTGCCCCTGCCCGAGAAGTATAACGGCCTGCAAAACATGGATACCAAGTATCGCCTGCGCCACATCGACCTCATCGTCAACCAGGACGTGAGGGATACCTTCTACAAGCGGGCAAAGATCGTGCGCGCCATCCGCGCATTCCTGGACGGCCGCGGCTTCATCGAGGCGGAGACGCCCATCCTTCTCCCCCTCGAGATCGGGGCGGACGCGCGCCCCTTCAAGACGCACCACAACGCCCTCGACCTCGACATGTTCCTCCGCATCGAGACGGAGCTCTACTTGAAGCGCCTCATCGTGGGCGGGTTCGAGAAGGTCTACGAGATGGGCCGCATCTTCCGCAACGAGGGCATGGACTCCAAGCACAACCCCGAGTTCACCACCGTGGAGATCTACCAGGCATACATCGATTACCACGCCGTGATGGACTTCGTCGAGGAGCTCTACAAATACGTCGCAATCGAGGCCTGCGGCACGCTCGCCATCGAATATCAGGGTACCGTGCTCGACTTCGGGCATTGGGAAAAGCTGACGATGCAGGAGGCCGTGAAGAAATACGCGGGCGTGGACTTCACCCAAATTTCTTCGGATGAAGAGGCGCGCGCCGTTGCCGCGGAGAAGGGCGTGGAGCTCGAAAAGGGAAAGGACAGCAAGGGGCACATCCTCGCCGCCTTCTTCGACGCCTTCGTGGAGGACAAGCTCATCCGGCCCACCTTCATCTACGACTACCCCGTGGAGATCTCCCCGCTCGCCAAGCGCAAGCCCGAAGACCCCGCGATGACGGAGCGGTTCGAATATTTCATGATGGGCATGGAGATGGGCAACGCCTTCTCCGAGCTCAACGATCCCATCGACCAGGAGAAGCGCATGGCCGAGCAGGCCGCAAAGAAGCGTGCGCAGGGGACCAACGCGCAGGTGGACGAGGACTTTATCGACGCCCTCAACCACGGCATGCCCCCCACGGGCGGGCTCGGACTGGGCGTGGACAGGCTCGTCATGCTGCTCACGAACAGCGCCTCCATCCGCGACGTTCTGCTCTTCCCGACGATGAAACCCAAGAAGTGAGGGAGGCCTTTTATGGACGCAAAGATCACCAAGGCAAGGCTCGGCAACTATCTCTCCTACGATTGGATCAAGATCCTCGTAGCGGTCGTGGCTGTCGTTGCGGCCCTGTGCGTCTTTTTCGTCACGGTCTCCACGAAGCCGCGCGACGAACAGGAGTTTGAGCTCTATTGCTACACGGGGCTCTACGCGGGCTCGGAATCCGGCCGCTTCGACGAGGAGGCGGACAAGGGGAACATCTTCTCCTACGAGATCCTCACCTCCACCTTCGAGGCCTTCACGAGCTTCGATACATACAGCGCCACGGCGTATACCGCACGGCGGGCGGCGGGGCAGGGCGAGGCCATGTTCATCTCCTCGGAGGACTATACCGAGACGGACAGCGACGGCGTCGTCCATGAGAAAAACAAGTTCACCGACTTCATGCGCGAATGCATGAGCGACGAGGGGCTGGAGACGGAGCGCATCAAGCCCTTATACGACCTCCCGTCCTACATGAGCGGCTGCGAGAGTTGTCTCGAAGAGGTATTCGGGAGCAATTGGAAGACAAACGACGTGCCAGATGACAACGCCGTGCGGAGTATCTTTCTCGCCCGCAACACGGGGGACAAGCGCTTCCGTTCGGCCTCCCGCATCGAGGAGGGCGTCGCGCTCGAACGGGCCCGGTTCATCAAGCTCAGAAAGGACTACCTTGTGGTCTCGGACCTCATTGCGAGGGGGGTATATTCGTACATGCCCTATACCTCGGAGCTCGGGAGAACGTATACCGTATCCCTCAAAATAGACGGGCTCGCCCGCCTCAACAACTTTGTCTACTATTGGAAGACCAACGAAGACGGCTCCACGGTGCGCGTCGCCGACGGCATCAACTTCGTCATTTTCAAAAACGGGATGGAGACGAGCGACCTCCGTTTCGAGAGCATTTCGCTTCTCAGCTGGCTCTACGAGGAATTCGGGGCATGAAGGTCTCGCCCGGGGAGCGGCTGCACATCGCGGCCATGTTGCGGGGGCAGAAGGGGCACCTCTCCTTCCATACGCCCGGCCATAAGCGTGCGGGAGCGGACATCACCGAGCTCTCCTATTCCGATTGCCTCGTGCATCCCGCGGGGGTGCTCTGTGCGGCCGAGCAGGACATCGCACGCATTCTCGGGGCGGCGGCAAGCTACCTCTTGACGGACGGCAGCACGGCGGGCGTGTTTGCCATGCTCTATGCCCTGCGGGCGGCGGGGAAGACGGACGTCGCCCTGCCCCTCTTTTCCCACCCGAGCGTGTGGCACGCCTGCAACGTTCTCGGCTTAAAGACCCATACCATGTCTCAGACGACCCGCTGCGGGATCCCTTTGCAGCCCGATGAAGAGGCCTTGGAGGCCGCCTTCGAAGAGGCCGACGCGGTGCTCCTCACCTCGCCCGATTACTACGGGAATTTCCCCCCGCTCGGGAGGGCAAGGGCGCTCGCGGACAGCACGGGAAAACCGCTGCTCATCGACGGGGCGCACGGGTCGCATCTGCACTTTACGGCGGACTATGCGGGGCGGTATGCCGATCTCTGGGTGGACGGCGTGCACAAGTCGCTGCCCGCACTCACGCAGGGGGCCGTCGTCTCCGCGCGGGAGGAATGGGCAGGATCGTTGCGGGAAGGGGTGCTCACGTTCCGCACGACGTCGCCCTCCTATCCCATCATGGCGAGCGTGGAATATGCGGTGAAATACCCGCGGAATTTGGCCATTGAAGAGGCCGCCGAAACCTTCAAACGCGGACATGGGTGCCTCCGAAATGCTGATTGGAGCAAATTGCTCATCCCCTTTGCAGACCCATGCGCCGCGGAGAAATACCTCGAAGCGCACGGCGTGTATCCCGAATTCAACGACGGGAACTATTTGATGTTTTACCTCTCGCCCTGCACCAAGCCGCGCGACCTCGTCCGTCTCGGACGGCTTGCGGACAGGCTAAAAAAGCGGCAGATCCCGCCCGACGCTCCCCCCGGCATCATCCCGATGTACGATAAAGAATAGGGACGGGAGGCGATCTTGCCCCCTCCATGGGAGGGGGGTAGGGGGGGTGGCGACGGGGCCCGTGCGAGCGAATCTTGGCGCCCCTGTAAGGGGAGCTCCGCCGATGTCCTTTCGGCGGTGAGGGGTTTCGGGTAAGCGAACAAGGCATTTCCAATCACGTCATGTTGAGCGTAGTCGAAACATCACCTTATTATTAAGGCTGCGGTGACCCTTCGACAGAGCTCAGGGTGACGTAAAAGAACGCTTGGTCTGTTTCCCAAGCGGTCGGACTTCGTTCTTCGGGATCCTTCGGAGACAGCCGCATCGGACTTCGTTTCATCATTGCGGCTCAGGATGACGCGCTTACCACTACACGGACTTCGTTTGAGGGGATACACTCGCTACGCTACTTCGCCTTTGGCTCGTGTCGCGCTTAGAATACCAATAGAAGCCTCGCGCGTTCGGTATGACGCGCTTACCACAACACGACCAAGCCCAACCCGAGCGTCATTCTGACCGAGGCTTCTGATTGTGCTACTAAGGTCGACACGAGCGCGTAGCGCGAAGTAGCCGATAGAGTATGAATGAGAGCGAATTGCCCATCCGCGAAGGAATCTTGCTACGACCAAGCTCGTGTAAGCGACCAAGGCATTCCCAATTACGTCATGTTGAGCGTAGTCGAAACATCACCTTATTATTAAGGCTGCGGTGACCCTTCGACACAGCTCAGGGTGACGTAATAGAACGCATGGCCTGTTCCCCAAACAGTCGGACTTCGTTCTTCGGGATCCTTCGGGGACAGCCGCATCGGACTTCGTTTCATCATTGCGGCTCAGGATGACGCGCTTACCACAACGATAATGCGGTCGCAATATCACGCGGGCTCTTAATCAAACATGAACCTTCTTTTTCAAGAGACAACGGCATACCGGCTCTTTGCGGCGGAGGCACGGCAAGGGGAGACCGCCCATACCACCCTCGTCCTCTTCCCGGACGGGGAGTATTTGAGGGCGCTTTTGAAAACCTTCGCGGCCGCCTTTTTCGGCGGGGAACGGGCCGCCTCGCTCATCGCGCGCGAGAGCTTTTCCGACTGTCATATTTATCCCGCCGCCGGGCAAAAATACAGTGTGGACGTCGCGAATGACATCGTGGACGAGAGCGCGCTCAGACCCGTGGAGGGGACCAAAAAACTCTTCGTGCTCGACGCCTTCCACACCGCGATGCCCATCGTGCAGAACAAACTCTTAAAGCTCTTGGAGGAGCCGCCCGAGGGCGTATACTTCCTCATCGGGGCCACGAGCGAGCATGCGGTCCTGCCCACCGTCCTCTCCCGCGCGGAGAAATTCTCCATCGAACCCTTCTCGGAAAAACAGATAGAAGACGCGCTCAGACGTAACCATGTCCGCGATGAGGGGGTAAGAGAGGCCGCCGCAGCCAGCGGGGGGATCTACTCTTCCGCCGAAAAATTGCTTCTCGACGGGGGGGCGGAATTCCTCGACGCCGAACGCTTTTTTGCGGGGCGGAACATCGAGGCCCTCTGCCGCGATTTGGGCGAGAAGAAGGACAAGGGCGCCTTCTTTGCCGCGCTCAAACTCGTCGCCCGCGATCTCATGTTCCTCTCGGCGGGGCAGGGCGCATTCTGTGCGCGGAAGACGGAGGAGACCCGGCGTCTTGCGGGGGAGTATCCCTGCGGCGCACTCATCTCGGCGGTCGGCATGATCGGTGAGGCCGAGCGAGACATCAAATTCAATGCCAATCCCGCACAGGCGGCCCTCGCGCTGTATGTGCGCATCCAAAAGGAGAAAACAAAGTGGCAAAAGTTGTCGTGATCAAGTTCCGCGGGAACAGTAAACCCTATTATTTTGCTTGCGGCGGGCCCGAGCTCAAACGCGGCCAGAACGTCATCGTGGAGACGTCGCGCGGGGTGGAATTCGGCACCGTCGTCCAACCCGAACACGAGGTCTCGGACGACAAGATCGTCGCTCCCTTGAAGCAGGTCCTGCGCATCGCAACGCCGCAGGACGAGGAGATCGTGCGCCGCAACGAGGCGCGCCGTCCCGAGGCGATGAAGATCTGCAAGGAGAAGATCGCCGCGCACGGCCTGCCCATGAAGCTCATCGACTGCGAGTTCACCTTCGATGGGAGCAAGGTCATCTTCATGTTCACGGCCGAGAACCGCGTGGATTTCCGCGAGCTCGTAAAGGACCTCGCCTCCGTCTTCCGCATCCGCATCGAACTCAAACAGGTCGGGAGCCGCGACGAGGCGAAAATTTTGGGCGGGATCGCTCCCTGCGGCAGAGTGTGCTGCTGTGCGGGCGCCATGCCGGACTTCAACAAGGTCAGCATCAAGATGGCCAAGAACCAGGGGCTCTCCCTCAATCCCACCAAGATCTCGGGGCTGTGCGGGAGGCTGATGTGCTGTCTCGCCTATGAGAACGAGTATTACGCGGGCGCCTGCAAGAAGATGCCCAAGCTGGGCTCCACTGTCGGCTCGCCCGAGGGCAGGGGGGCCGTCATCGCGACGGATATGCTCAAAATGACGGCGCGCATCAAGATCGAAAAGGACGGGGCGATCTTCTACCGCGACTACCCCGTCTCCGAGCTCACCTTCAAGGGGTCGGAGAACGCGGACGACGAGGACGACGGCGCGGCGGAGTAAACGCGCCCTTGCAAATTTTGTCAAAGTTTTTCCGCAAAACTCTTTACGCCGCCGAAAAGATGTGATATAATAAGGATAGAAATTTATGGAGGTGGACCCATGGCTCATACCATCACGGATGCTTGCGTTGCCTGTGGCGCATGTGCAGACACCTGCCCCGTCGGTGCGATCTCTGCCGGTGACACGACCTACGTCGTCGATCCCGACGTCTGCATCGATTGCGGCGCATGCGAGGACGGCTGCCCTACGGGAGCGATTACCGCGTAAAGCAAAACAAAAAAGGAGCGCGGAGTTTGCCGCGCTCTTTTTTTACCGTAAGATTTTTTCATATGCAAGTCGTCGAGCCGCTCCTTGTCGGGGGCTACAAGATCATACAGGACACCGATTTTTACCGCTTCACCTCCGACGCGGTCATTCTCTCGCGCTTTCAAAAGGCGGCGCGCGGGGAAGTCGTGGCGGACTTCTGCGCGGGGAGCGGCATCGTGGGCCTGCATTTCTATGCGGAGAACAGCTCCGTCTCGCACGTCACCTTCTTCGAGGCGGATGAAGCGCTGTGGAAAATGAGCTGTGAGACGATCGCCCTGAACCACCTCGAAGACGTATTCGAGGCATACCATGTCCGCGTTCAGGACATTCCTGTCCAATTCATTGAACACTTTTCCCTCATTCTCTGCAATCCCCCGTATGAGAGGCGGGAGGGGGGATTTGAAAATGCCGACGCCGCCAAGGCCCCCTGCCGCAAGGAGCTGACGCTCTCTTTGGAGGAGCTCGCGGCCTGTGCAAAGCGCTGCCTGAAATTCGGGGGGAAGTTCGTGCTCATCCATCGGGCCGACCGCGTCGCCGAGCTCTTGTCGGTGCTCCGCGCGAATGGGTTGGAGCCCAAAAAATTGCAGTTCGTGGCGGGCAGGGCGCATAAAAAACCGTATGCCGTGCTCGTCTCGGCCACCAAGGGAGGACGGCCGGGGGTGGACGTATTGCCCACGCTCGTCAATCAAGGAGAACTATGATCTCATTCGTTGCAACGCCCATCGGCAATCTCAAAGACATCACCCTGCGCGCCCTCGAGGAGCTCCGCGCGGCCGACGTCGTCTTCTGCGAGGACACCCGCCACACCGTGCACCTTCTTACCGCCTACGACATCAAGAAGCCCCTCGTCGCCTGCCACAAGTTCAACGAGCGCGAGGCGGCGGAGAAGATGATCGCGCTCTCGCGGGAGGGGAAGCGCATTGCCGTCGTATCGGATGCGGGCATGCCTGCCATCTCCGACCCCGGGGGCGCCGTCTGCCGCATCCTCCGCGAGCAAAATGAGCCGTATACCGTCCTGCCCGGGGCGTGCGCCTTCGTGTGCGCGCTCGTGCTCTCGGCCTTCCCGAGCGACACATTCACCTTTATAGGATTTCTCCCCGAGAAGGCCTCCAAGCGGCGGGAAGAGCTCAAACGGCATACCCATGTCCGAGGTAGCCTCCTGTTTCACGTCGCCCCGCAGGACATAGACGACTACGTTTCGCTCATGTATGAAGTGTTCGGGGAGCGCCGCGCGTGCATCGTCCGCGAGATCACCAAGATCTACGAGCAGGCCGTCTGTTTCCGCCTCTCGGAGGGCTATCGGGGCGAAAAGCGGGGGGAGTGCATCCTCGTCGTGGAGGGCGCGGCCGAAGAACAGCCCTCGGGTACCCCGCGCGAGCGCGTCATCGCCTACATGCAGGCGGGGTGTGAGAAAAAGGAGGCCTTAAAGCGCGCCGCCAAGGATTTCGGCATCCCCAAGAGCGACCTCTACCGCGACACCCTCGACCTCTGAATATTTTGCTTTTACGGCCGCAGCGGGACAGGTTTCGACAAAATCCGTCAAATAAAGCGAGCATTTTTCAGCAAATTATAAATTATTTCATGAAATTCCGACAAAGGCGGCTTTTTTGGTTGCCATGCCCGCAAAAGGTTGCTATAATGGCCGTATGCTTGTTCAAATGTGCCCGCGGCTGGGGCGTGTGCTCGCGCCGCTCGAACTCGATAGATTTTTCCGTTCGCCGATGTACTGCGTGCTCATCGTCGCGCTCATGCTGATCGCGGAGCTGTTTGCGATGGAGCTTGCAGTCTTTTCTTGTTGGCTCGCCCTGCTTCTCATCGGGTTTTTGTTCACGGAGGAGACGGTGTGCGGCCTTCCCATCGCGTGCTGTGCCTACATGTCCGTCGCCCGCTGCAACAACCCCATCAAAAACCCCGCGGGCACTATCTTCGCACAGCCCGCTTTTCTCAATGGATTTTTCATGATCCTCGGCCTCGCCCTGTGCATGGTGGCGGTCAAATTCCTCTTCCGCCTCATCAGAAACAAGGGCCGCGTGCCCTTGCCGCGTCTTCTCGGAGGGCTTCTCTTTCTCGGCATTGCCTACATGCTCGGCGGGGCGTTCACAGAGCACTATTCGTGGAGCACCATCGGGTTCGGATTCGGCCAACTGGTCTCCCTCGCCCTCCTCTATGTCTTCTTCACCTGCACGGTGGATTTCAAGACGCTCCCGCGCTCCTATCTCCCCATGCTGTTTACCCTCATCGGAGCGGCGATGTGCGCCGAGATCGCGGACATGTATATCGCCTCGGGCTTCTTCTCGGCCGAGACGATGGACCGCGGGCTGCTCTATACGGGCTGGGGCGTCTACAACAACGTGGCCTGCGTCATGGCCATGTGTATCCCCGCGCCCGCGTATTTTGCCGTCCGTGCACGGTGGGGCGGGTGGATGTTTACGGCTCTCACCGCGTTCTACTACGTCATGACCTGCTTTACCCAGAGCCGCGGCGGGATCCTGTTCGGGACGGTCGTCGGCGTCACGGTCGCGCTCTACATCCTCATCGCAACGGGGGAGAGGCGGCGGCCGCACATCGCCGTGTGCATTGCCGTCATCGCGCTCGGGCTCGTGTTTTTGTACGTCTTCCGCGATGTGTTCGAGACGATCTTCCGCTCCATGCTCGACAAGGGGGCCGACCCGAGTGCCCGCGACAGGCTTTACCGTGAGTGCTGGCAGGCCTTCCTCGACGCGCCGCAGTTCGGGGTGGGGTTCTACGACACGCCGGGATTTACGTTCACTTCTGCGGCCTACCACTTCATGCCCCCGCGTTCGCACGATACCTATATCCAGCTCTTTGCCTCGTGCGGCGTCACGGGCGTGTTTGCCTATGCCGTGCACCGCGCCGATACCCTCGTTTTGCTGTTGAAGAGGCGGTCTCACGAGAAGGCGTTCGTGCTCTTTTCGATCGCGGCGCTCATGCTGACGAGCATCGTGGACTGCAATTTCTTCAATTTCGGCCCGGGCATTCTCTACGGCATTCTCCTCGCCTACGCGGAGTGGGAAGACAGGCGCACCCTCTATGCGGCGCACCGCAGGGGAGCGTTGCGGTAAGCTGTCATACCGAGGCGGAATGATGATACGAAGTCCGACGAAAAGCTCCTCCTTGGGGAGGAGCTGTCACATCGTGACTGAGGTGGGGAATACAATTGTTTTTTCCTCTTTTATAAGACAAATCGAGTTTTATAAGGAAGACCAATCGTAGTCCCCACCCCCCTACCCCCCTCCCCAAGGAGGGGGTATTGCTCATACGAACCCTTGCCGCGTGAGTGTATCCCCTCATACGAAGTCCGACTGCTTGATAAACAGCCCATGTGTTCTAAATACGTCATGTTGAGCCCCGTCGAAACATCACCGCATTATTAAGACTAAGGTGATGCTTCAACTACGTTCAGCATGACGTAATTGGAAATGCCTTGGGCGCTCATACGGGCTTGGTCGTCTCCCTCTTGCATGGGCGTCAAGGGCGGCCCCCATGTCCGCGGGATGTGTGAATTTTTCGGTCTGCCGCGTTCACAATGTTAAGAAATAACAAGACTTGTAAAGTAGATTTGGAAAAAAAATTTTTGGAAAAATGTCGAAATTTTATTTTACTTTCGGCGGGCACCGCGGTATAATAAGGCTACAAAAAGGTTGTGAAAGCGACCGCAAACACCGCTCATAATTTTTCCCCCTTATCATATAGTAAAACCCTCCGAGGCGCGAGTTTCGGGGGGTTTTACTATGTCCGGCCGCCGCGGGAAACCGTGCCGGGACGCTCGATCGGGGAGGGGAAGACCGTGCGGGCAGGCCTTACAGAACGCGGCAAAGAAGACAGCCGAGCACCACGCCCAAGAAATTTGCCACGAGGGAGACGGCGATGGGCCGCGCGAGCTTTTTCTTGCTCCCCGCAAAGTAGACGGCCGAGATGTAGAAGACGGTCTCGCCCGAGCCGTAGGCGACGGCCGCGCACCTGCCGATGTAGCTGTCGGGCCCGTAGGCGGCAAAGAGTTCGGAGAGAAGGGCGGTGGACCCGCTCCCCGAGAAGGGTTTGACGAGCACGAGCGGGGCGATCTCGGGCGGGATGCCGAGAAATTCGAAGCAGGGCGAAAGAAAGCCCGTGAGCATGTCCGCAAGGCCGCTCGCCGAGAACAGTTCGGAGAGGATGAGCATGGCGGCAAGGTAGGGGAAGACGGAGAGAATGAGGGGCACCGCTTCCTTGGCCCCCTCGGTAAAGCAGTCGTAGAGCTTGACTTTTTTGACGAGCGCGAACGCAAACAGCCCCAAAAAGAGCGCGGGGATGAGCAGGGCGACGAAGTTCACGTCCTCATGCTCCTTTTGAAAGATAGACGGCTTTGCCCTATACCATGTCTGCGGTGTGGCCTTCGGAACTTCTCCGAAAGCAGGAGCAGGAGAACGCCCGAGAGCGTCGTGAAGAGCGTTGTGAGGAGGGTGGGGAGGAAGATATCGGCGGGGGAGGCGCTCCCGGCGGCGAGGCGGAGCGCGATGACCGTCGTGGGCAAAATTTGCAGGCTCGTGGCATTGAGCACGAAGAGCATGTCCGCGGCATGGCCGTTGTTTTTCCGCAAGAAGGCCTCGGTGGCGCGGATGCCGAGAGGGGTGGGTGCCCCGGGGAGGCCGAGCATGTTGGCCGAAAGGTTGCTGGAAGCGAGCCCGAGCGCGATGCCGTCGTCCGAGCGGAAGAGTTTTTTGGCGAGCGGGCGCACGCGGCGGGAGAGTTTTTCCGAGAGCCCGCTCACTTCGAGCACCTTGAAAAAGCCCAGCCAGACGCAGTAGACGGTGAGAAGCGAGAGCGCGAGCAGGGCGGCCTTCTCGGCGCCTTTGAGCATGGCGGGCAGGAAGGCGTTCGGGTCGTTCACCAAAAAGAGCAGGCACGCGGCGAGAAATACCGCCGAAAATACGGCATTCATGCGCTATTCTATGCGCCCGCCAGTCTTGTTATACGTTTTTTGCCCTATCCGCACGTTCGGGCATTACCTGCGTGCCATTCTGTCCGAGCCTACCCGCGCGTGCCCCCTCCATGGGAGGGGGTAGGGGGGTGGGGTGGCGACGGAGCCCGTGTGAACGTCCCCTCGGCGCCCCTGTAAGGGGAGCTCCGCCGATGCCCTTTCGGCGGTGAGGGGTTCGATTGACGATGCGGCTCATCCCGAGCGTCATTCTGCCCGACCGAGGTTTCTGATTGTGCTATTAAGGTCGACACGAGCGCCCCGCGCGAAGTAGCCGAAAGCTCAATCGAAGCGTCATTCTGAGCCGGAAGAGCATGGCTTTCATCGAACTGCTCATCCGCGAAGAATCTTGCTACGACCAAGCCCGTGTGAACGCTCAAGGCATTTCCAATAACGTCATGTTGAGCCTGTCGAAACATCACCTTATTTTAAGACTGCGGTGACCCTTCAACTACGTTCAGGGTGACATATTTATAGCGCTTGGTCTGTTTATCAAACAGTCGGACTTCGTTCTTTGGGATCCTTCGGGGAGAGCCGCGTCGGACTTCGTATCATCATTACGGCTCAGGATGACGCGCTTACCACAGTGCGGACTGCATACGAAACCCTTTCGGCGCACAAGGGCAATGCGCCACTTTCCCTTACAGGGACAGCAAGGGGGTGTGCGCTTACCACAACACGGACATCGTTTGGGGGTACCATGTCCGCGACGGGGGGCTTGTATGAGCGACAGCCCCTCCTTGGGGAGGGGGGTAGGGGGGTGGGGACTATGATTGCTCTTCCTTATAAAACTCGATCTGCCTTATAAAAAAGTGGAAGGAACAGTTGTAATCCCCACCTCAGTCACGCTCACGCGTGACAGCTCCTCCCCGAGGAGGAGCTTTTCGTCGGACTTCGTTCTTCGGGATCCTTCGGGGAGAGCCGCGACGGACTTCGTATCATCATTACGGCTCAGGATGACGCGCTTACCACCACACGGACTGCATACGAAACCCTTTCGGCGCACGAGGGCAGTGCGCCACTTTCCCTTACAGGGACAGCAAGGGGGTGCGCGTTCCCCCTCCTCCCGCAGCCTTGGCCCGCAAAGGCGCAACTTCCCCTGCGTTCCCGCTTGACTTTCCGCAGGAATTGCTGTAAAATAGAGCAAAAGAGGTGCTTTATGGCAAAAAAATATTACATTACCACCCCCATCTACTATCCGAGCGGCAATTGGCACATCGGCCACTGCTACACCACCGTCATCTGCGACGCCCTCGCCCGCTTCCATAAGCTCAAGGGGGAGGAGGTCTACTTCCTCACGGGCACCGATGAACACGGCCAAAAGGTGGAAAAGGAGGCCGCAAAGCGCGGCGTCACCCCCCTCGGCTTCATCGACCCCCTCGTCGCCGAACTCAAAGACATGTGGCGCCTGCTCGACGTCCGCTACGACCGCTTCATCCGCACCACCGACGCCGACCATGTCGCATGCGTGCAGAAAATTTACCAAAAACTCTATGAGAGCGGCGATATCTATAAGTCGGAATACAGCGGCTACTACTGCACCCCCTGCGAGGCATTTTGGACGGAAGCCCAGCTCGCGGGCGGCAAGTGCCCCGATTGCGGCAGGGACGTCACCCTCCAAAAGGAGGAGAGCTACTTTTTCCGCCTCTCCAAATACGCCCCCCGCATCCTCAAACTCTATGAGGACAACCCGGAGTTCCTCAGCCCCAAGTCGCGCGTCAACGAGATGGTGAACAACTTCCTGAAAGCGGGGCTCACCGACCTCTCCGTCTCCCGCACGACGGTGAAGTGGGGCATCCCGCTCCCCTTCGACAAGAAGCACACCGCCTACGTCTGGATCGACGCCCTCTCCAACTATATCTCCGCGCTCGGCTTCCTTTCGGAGGACGACAGCCTCTACAAGAAGTTCTGGCCCGCCGATCTGCACCTCGTGGGCAAGGAGATCGTGCGCTTCCACGCCATCATCTGGCCCGCCATCCTCATGGCACTCGGAGAGCCGCTCCCTGCACGCATTTACGGACATGGGTGGCTCCTCATCGGCGGAGAGAAGCTCTCCAAGTCGAAGGAGAACGCCCGCCCCGAACTCACCGATCCCTATGAACTCGTCAAGCGCTACGGTGCGGACGCCGTGCGGTATTACCTCCTCCGCGAGATCCCCTTCGGCAGCGACGGGGAGTATACCACCGAGCGGTTCTTGAAGCGCATCAATGCCGACCTCGCAAACGACCTCGGCAACCTCGTCTCCCGCACGCAGGCGATGATCGCGCAGAATTTTGAGGGGAAGATCCCGCCGCACGGGGAATACGAGGGGCCCGATCGCGACCTCATTGCGATGTGCGAAGGGCTTTTTGAGCGCGTGAACGCGGACATGGATGCCCTCAATGCGCCCGATGCGCTGGAAGACATCTTCGCCGTCGTGGGCCGCGCCAACAAATATATCGACGAGACGACGCCGTGGGTGCTCGCCAAAGATCCCTCGAAAAAGGCAAGGCTGGGCACAATTCTCTACGTCCTTGCTGAGACCGTGCGCATCTGCTCGGTGCTCCTCCGCCCCTTCCTCACGCAGGCGACGGGGAAGATCTTGGAGAGCTTTTCCGCCGCGGACGACGGGTTCGAAAGCCTCGCGTTCGGCAAACTGCAGGCGGGAACGCCCGTCGAAAAACTGCCGCCCGTCTTCCCCCGCATCGACGTCGCCAAGGAACTCGCCGAGGTGGAAAAAGCGCTCGCCGCCAAAAAGCAGGCGGCCCCTTCCCCCGCGCCGCAGGAGAAAACCGAGGCACCCAAGCCCGAGATCGCCTATGATGATTTTCAGAAACTTGAACTTAAAGTGGGGGAAGTGATCGCGTGCGAGAAGGTAAAAAAGAGCGAAAAACTGCTGCACGAGACGGTGAAGATCGGAGACGAAGTGCGCTCCGTCGTCTCGGGCATCGCCAAATATTATACGCCCGAGGAGATGGTGGGAAAGAAGGTCGTCGTGGTGACCAACTTAAAGCCCGTCAAGCTGTGCGGCGTGCTCTCGGAGGGCATGATCCTCTGCGCGGAGGACGGCGAGGGACATCTTTCGCTCGTCTCTCCCGAAAAGCTCGTGGAGAGCGGGGCGACGGTGCGGTGATCGACGTCCATTGCCACTTCGCCGAGGAGGGCTACGGCCCCGCGGAGTGGGAAAAAATAAGGGCCGCGGGCGTTGGCAAAGTCATCCTCGCCTCGGATACGCTCGCCCATGCCAAAATGCACAGCGAGACGCATGCCGCGGACATGGTATGCGCGTTTACCGTCGGCGTTCATCCCGAATTTGCGGAAGAGCCCTTCGGCGAAGAGGAATTCTTCCTGCTCGCAAAGAAGAAAGGGTGCGTGGCAGTGGGGGAGATCGGGCTGGATTACCACTATGACGGGATAAACCGCGCGGCCCAGCGTGACCTCTTTGAAAGGCAGTTGGAATGCGCCGCCCGCCTCGGCCTGCCCGTGCAGATCCACTCGCGCGACGCCTGCCAAGATACCCTCGCCATCCTGAGGGAAGCCCGCCCGCTGCTCTCGCACGGCTTTCTCATGCACTGCTATTCCTACGGGGCGGAAAACCTCGACGCGTTTCTCGGGCTTGGGGCATATTTTTCCTTTGGCGGCGTCGTCTGCTTCAAAAATGCACGGCGGGCCGTCGAGAGCGCCGCGGCCTGTCCCTTGGAGCGCATTTTGTCCGAGACGGACAGCCCCTACCTTTCCCCCTTCCGCGGGGAGAAGAACACGCCCGCCAATATCCCCGTCATCGTGCGCCGTCTGGCCGAGATCAAGCAGCTCTCCTTCGGGGAGACAGAGGCGGCCATCGAGGAGAACGCGGCGCGCCTGTTCGGGATCTGAACGGTCCGAAAGACCCCGAAAGCCCGGCCGTAGACAAGATAAAAAAGAGCCCGAAAACGGCAAAAAAACGCCCTCCCGCAGGAGGGTTTCTCATGTGTATGGAGACGTCTCACACCTAATTTGGCCATACCATGTCTGAGACATACGAGGAGATTTATGGAAATCCGCGAAATTCTTGCGCGCCACGGCTTTTCCTTCAAAAAGCAATACGGACAGAATTTTTTGAGCGACACCAACTTGCTCCGTGCCATTGCGGAGGATGCGGGCGTGGACAAGGGAAGCTGTGTGCTCGAGATCGGCGCGGGGGCGGGGGCTCTCACGCGCGTGCTTGCGGAGAAGGCGGGGCGCGTCGTCGCCTTTGAGATCGACAAGACGCTTCGGCCCGTGCTCGCCGAGACGCTGTCCGGGCTCGAAAACGTGGAGGTCATCTTTGCCGACTTTGAAAAGTATGACCTCGCGGCGCTCGAAGAAGAGCTCGGGGAGTACATTGTCGTTGCAAATCTTCCCTATTATATCACGACGCCCGTCGTCATGCGCTTTATCGAGGAGAGCAAGAATTGCCGCGGGCTGACGGTGATGGTGCAGGAGGAGGTGGCGGCGCGGTTTTCCGCGAAAGAGGGGACGCCCGCATACGGTGCCGTGACGGCGGCCATTGCCCTGCGCGGGAGGGCCGAGACGGTGCGGAAGGTCCCGCGGGCCCTCTTCACCCCCCGCCCCAACGTGGATTCGGCCATCGTGCGCATCCGCTTCGGGGAGGGCGCCCTGACGGTGGAGGACGAAGCGATGTACCGCGCCGTAGTGCGCGCCGCATTTTCCTCCCGCCGCAAGACGCTGGAAAACAACCTCATGTCCGCTTTTGGGTTACCGCGCGGGCGGGTGCGGGAGCTGCTTGCCATGGCGTGCATCGGGGAGGGGGTGCGCGGCGAAACGCTCTCCCCGGCCATGTTCGCAAAACTCGCAGCCGTCTTTTCGGAAAATCCGGGCGGATGAGCCGGGGCGGCGACCAAGCCCGACCTGCGCGTGCCCCCTCCATGGGAGGGGGGTAGGGGGGTGGGGTGACGACGGGGCTCGATCAAGCGCCCCTTGGCGCCCCTGCCTCATCCGCCCCTTACAGGGCACCTTCCCCAAAGGGGAAGGCAAGGTCTCGGCTTCCCCGGTGGGGAAGCTGTCGAGCAACGCGAGACTGATGAGGAGAAACCCTTTCCCCCCTCGCAAGTGCCTCGGGGTACTTTCCCTTACAGGGACAGCAAGGGGGCGTCGCTTACCACCACCGTACCCAAGCCCGACCTGCGTGTCACCCTTACAGGGACAGCAAGAGGAGTGCCCGAAACCGGGCGCTTTTTTATATTGGGATCTTCAGGTACTTTCCGCGGAGGGGAAGGGTGAGAAAGGTGAAGCCGATCTCTTTGAGCGCGGCGACCGCGGCGGCTCTTCCCGCAAGCAAACGGGAGGGTTTGTGTGCGTCCGAACCGAAGCTCACGAGGCGTCCACCGCGGGCATGGTATCGGGCAATGACGTCATAGGCGGGCAAGAACGCGCTCCCCGTGCCGTCTGCGGAGCCGTTCACTTCCAAGATCTTTCCCCGCGCGATGACGGCGTCTAAGATGTCGTCGAAGAGGTCGGGAAACTCCGCCAAGCGCATGGCCCTGTCCTCATAGGGCGCGCCGCGGACGGGGTATCCGATGTGCCCGACGACGTCGTAAGAGTAGGCCGCGTCGAGGCTCTCGCGCACGCGGAGAAGGTATTTCTCATACGCCTCCGCCTTGGTCTTGCCGCGGAAGTAGTCCGCAAAAAAGACGTCGGCGCCGTCGATGATGTGCACGCTGTTGATGACAAAATCGGGGCGGTACTTTTCGCCGAGCTCTCTGAGATGCGCCTGCACCGCGGGGTCGGGCGAATAGCCGAATTCCGCGCCCGCGAGAAATCTCCCCCCCGCCGCCTGCAACCTGCGCGCATGGGCAAAGTAGGCGGCAGGGTCCGTCGTATGGAACATCCCGCCCCCCGCGGCAAAGTGTGCGGGCGAGAGAAAGTCGTAGTCGAAGTGCTCGGAGACGCCGAGGCAGGAGATGTTCAGCCGTGCGGCCGCCGCGAGCTGGGCTTCGAGCGTTGCCTGTCCGTCGGGGGAAAAGGCGGTGTGCGTGTGCATGTCGGTGAGGATCATGTCAAGATTATACCACACCGCGCGGCATTTTGCAAGCCTATCCGAAAAAGCGGCGGGCTTCGAGAAAGTAACTCTCACGGAGCGGGCTGAGTTTTTCGATCTTGGCGAAGTCCGAAGCGGTGTGCAAAATGTAGCCCTCCCCGAGATAGAGCGCGACGTGCCCCACCCGTTCGAGGCCGCTTTTGTCTTTGCGCGAGGCATTGGTGAAGAACATGAGATCGCCGCGCCGGACGTCCTCTCTTCGGACATGGGTGCCCTGTTTTACCTGCGTGCGCGTCGTGACGTCGAGCAGGAGGCTCGCCCCGCGGTAGAAGATGTATTGCATGAGGGAGGAGCAGTCGAAGGCCTCGGCCGTGAAATTTTTCAAGAGGCGGCCGCTTCCGTCGTGGAGGCGCACGGCCCCATAGACGTAGGGCGTCCCGAGTCTGCGGCATCCCTCCGAGATCACCTCCTCGGCGGTCTCACAGGCGCGATCGAGCGGGATCTCCCGCACATAGTTGCCGCTCACATAGGCAGTCTCGCCGCGGTAGCGCGTCTCATACCACCCTCCCGCCTCCCCGCACAGGGCGAGCAGGGTGTTTTTTTGTGCCTGCCCGAGCGAAGGGTATCCCGTCCCCGCCCCCGTGCGCACATGCAGCCCGTCCGCCTCCACGAGAAGATAAAGAGTTTGGTTAAGGTCGGGCTCCTCTGCGGGGGTGTCCCCGGGCCGTGCGTCCGGGAGGGGGCCTCGATCGCTTTGCCCCGCCTCATCGGGTATGGACTCAGAGGGTTCGGAGGGGCCGTCTTCGGACATGGGTGGCTCGTTTTCCGTCTCAGGCTGCAAAAGAGCGGGCGGGCACGGCGTAATGGAGAGCTGCTCTTTGGACCCCGCGCAGGCCGCAAGCGGGAAGATGAGGACGGAAAGCGCGAGGAGCAGGGCGAGTTTTTTCATGGCGGACCTCCTTTGGATGATGTCATATCCCATGATACCATGCCGCCGCCGTGCGCGCAAGGGGTAGATTTTTGGGTATCTCTCCAAAAACAGGGTTGCTTTTTCGCGAAAGTGTGCTATAATAGAGAAAAACAACGAGGAGGACGCAATGTATCTTACAAGTGTAGACGGCAAACCCATTTATTTGCATGTGTGGGAGGAGGTCGCATCCCCGCGCGGCGTGGTGCAGATCGTGCACGGGATGGCCGAACATGCGGGCCGCTACGACGCCTTCGCCCGCCACCTCAACGAGCACGGCTTCATTGTGGTCGCCGACGACCACCGCGGCCACGGGCGGACAGACCCCGAGACGCTCGGCTATGCCAAGGGCGACATGTTCGCGTGGACCGTCATCGACGAGGGCATCATCACCGACTATTGCAGGGAGAAATACCGGCTGCCCGTGCTGCTGTTCGGCTTCTCCTACGGCTCCTTCCTCACCCAGCGCTATCTTTCGAGCTACGGCGACAGGATCAAGGCGGCCGTCATCGCGGGGAGCAGCCATAAGAAGGACTTTGAAGTGTATCTCGGAAGCCTCGTCGCGGGCATGGGGTGCCTCTTTCATCCCGAGAAGCCTGCAAAGTTCATTGAAAAGCTCTCCTTCGGGGCGTACGCGAAGAAGTTCGAAGACGGGGAATGGCTCTCCGTCGACGCCGAGAACAACGCGGCCTACAAGAGCGATCGCTTCTGCGCCTTCACCTGCTCCAACCAATTCTACAAGGACTTCTTCAAGGGTCTCCGCTCCCTCTACACCAAGAAATACATCGCCCGTCTTCCCAAGGAGCTGCCCGTCCTTCTGGTCTCGGGCGGGAGCGATCCCGTGGGCAACATGGGCAAGGGCGTGAAGAAACTCTATCGCTTCTACACGGAGAAGGCGGGGATGCAGGACGTCTCCCTCGTGCTCTTCGAAAACAGCCGCCACGAATTCTTGAACGAGAAGGAGGGCCGCGCCGAGAAGTGGGGCACCGTCGTGAACTTCTTGGAGGAGAACTGCTGAGCGGCCGCCTGTCCCCCCGCGGGGCCTGAACCGGGCGGCAAACCGGGCGGCAAACCGGGCGGCGGAGCGCCTTACCCCTAACCCAAAGAAAGAGGGCCTTTTCTCTCCCCGTGCGGGCAAGAGGGGCCGAGTAACAAATTGCCGACAATTGCAGGTCACGCCGTGCCTGCGCGCTCCCCCTCCGCCGTGAGGGGGATCTTTCTTGTGATTTTCGGGCCGAAACGCCCTCTTCCGCGCAGAAAAGACCTTCTTCGCCCGCGCTTTTCCGTCATATCCCCTGCGCCCCCCGCATAGGATGAAGGGAAGAAAGGAAAGGAGTGTGACCATGAAGACAGAAACGCAGGTATTCCGCGGCTTTGGCAAGCGGAAGCAGTTGAGTGCGCAGACGGCAGTGGAGTGCCGTTTCGGGCAGGAGGTGGAGACGGTGCTCACCGTGAGTTGTGCGGCGGTGCTCACGGGGGCGGATGCGGGCAGCGGGGAGATCCGCTATGCGGGCAAGGCCCACTTTTCCATCGTCTATGAGGACGCGGAGAAGCATGTCTGCCGCGCGGAGAAGGGGGTGGAGTGGACGGCGGTCTGCAAGGACGAGTTCTGCTACCCCGCTCTCACGGTGCGCGCGCAGGTCTTCACGGAGAATATCTCTTTGAGGCGGGAGGGGGCGAGCGTGTTTGCGACGGCGCTCCTCGGGTGCGACATCTTCCTCTACGGGGAACAAACCTTCGAGTATCTCTCGGGCGGGGACCTCATCATGAAGCGCGAGCCCGTCAAGGTGCTCACCGCGCATCTCGTCTCGGGCAGTGCCGAGGTGGGGGACGAGTTTGACTGTGACTTCCTCTCGGACATCCTGCAACACGCCGAGACGGCCGACCTTTCCGCCATCGACTGCGAGACGGGGACCTTGAAGGCGGAGGGGGAAGTCAACCTCTGCGTCCTTGCGCTCAGGGGGGGCTCGCTCGTCTCCTTTGAGCGGCTGGTGCCCTTTACCTTTGAGATCCCCTGCGAACAGGCGGGATTCGGGGCGAGCGCGGAGGCGAGGGTGACGGTCGCGGGGTGCACGCTGCATGCCGATTCCGACGAGGAAAAGGGCAAGTGCGTCATCACGGCCGAGCTCACGCTCTCGCTCGAGGGGTGCGTCTTCGAAGAGACGGAGGTGGACGCCGTCACGGACGCCTTCTCGCCGCATAATGCCGCCTCGCTCGTGTTTGCCACGGCGGAGAGCGCGGGGGTGGGAGACGTCATCCGTGTCACCGAGCGCATTTCGGGCAAGTGCGCCCTCTCGGGACCCATAGATTTTTCCGACAAGCTCGAGGCCGTGACCCTGCAACGCGCGGAGGCCGAACTCACCGCGGGAGAGGGCGGGAAGACGGTGGACGGGGTAGCCATGTCCACGTTGCTCATTCAGGGAGCCGATGGGAGCCACCGCGGCGTTGAGCTCAGCCTGCCCTTCTCGGTGCCCTTGGAGGCGGGGGAAGGGAGCGTCTCCGTGCTCGTGTGCGGCATGAGTGCGCGGCAGAAGCAGGAGGGAGAGATCGAGGCGGAGGCGACGCTGAAGATCACGGTGCAGGAGAAGCGGCAGGTCTCTGCGCGGCTGGTGGCGGGCTGTGAGGAGGGGGAAGCGCTCCCCGTCAACGACAGTGCCGTCAGCGTGTACATCCCCCGCGCGGGCGACGGACTCTGGGAGCTGGCGAAGAGCCTGAAAAAGTCGCCGGAGGAGGTCTCGGCGAGCAACCCGGACATCGAGTTCCCGATCAAGGAAGGCCAGCGCGTCATCGTCTACCGCAAGAAATCCGTCAAATAGTACATGGCTGAGAGCCCCCTCGGCGACGAGGGTCGAGTAAACGTCCCGCGCGCCCCGCGCGCGTCATTCTGAGCCGATAAAGCATGCATGAGAGCGAACTGCCTATCCGCGAAGGAATCTTGCTACGCCCGAGTTTCGTGTGAGCGCCCCTTGGCGCCCCTGTAAGGGGAGCTCCGCCGATGCCCTTTCGGCGGTGAGGGTTTTCGGGTAAGCGACCAAGCCTGAGAGAGCATCCCCGCGCGCGTCATTCTGACCGACCGAGGTTTCTGATTGTGCTACTAAGGTCGACACGAGCGCGTAGCGCGAAGTAGCCGAAAGGGTTTGCATGAGAGCGACCTGCCCATCCGCGAAGAATCTTGCTACGCCCAAGCCCGTGTGAGCGACCCTTGGCGCCCCTGTAAGGGGAGCTGGCCCGCGGTCCTTGGCGGGTCTGAGGGGTTTCGGGTAAGCGACCAAGCCTGAGAGAGCATCCCCGCGCGCGTCATTCTGACCGACCGAGGTTTCTGATTGTGCTA
>CANQJJ010000028.1 GCA_947624215.1 uncultured Clostridia bacterium | reverse complement strand
AGGAGAAAAACATGAAGAAGCTTTTAACAGTTGCGATCGCGGGTTGCCTTGCTGTGTCCGGTTGTGCCGCGTTCGCCGCATGCGGCAGCGGGGGCGATGCGAACCACACCATCGTGTTCTATTCCTCGCAGGGCCAGGAACTCGTCAGTGTTACGACGGCGGCGATCGAGGCATTCGAGGCGAAATACCCCGGCTGGAAGGTGGAGCACACCCAGCCCGGCGGATACGATGAAGTTCTCAGCAAAGTACGTTCCGACCTTACGGCGGGCCTGCAACCCGATCTTGCCTACTGCTATGCCGACCACGTCGCCCAATACATCGAATCGG
The DNA here is from genome assembly GCA_947624215.1 of uncultured Clostridia bacterium. Taxonomy (GTDB): domain Bacteria; phylum Bacillota; class Clostridia; order Christensenellales; family Borkfalkiaceae; genus Gallimonas. The sequence goes on along the minus strand of CANQJJ010000028.1, from coordinate 24,825 downwards.
GCAAGGTCGTGGACATGAGCAAGTATCTCACGAATGCAGAGTCCTACACCTACACCGTCGGCGAAGAGGAGCACAAGGTCGAGCGCATCGGCTTCACGGAAGAGGAAAAGGCTTCGTTCATCACGGGCTACTTCGAAGAGGGCTTTGCGAAGAACTTCACGGGCTACGAAGATGCGGGGCTCGACGAAAACGCTCTGCTCACCCTTCCCTTCGTCAAGTCGACCGAAGTGCTCTACTACAATCCCGACGCTCTCGAGGAGCTCGGCTATGAGGAGCCTCCCAAAACATGGAAGGAGCTCTGGGAGATCTGCGCGGCCGCCAAGGATGAGTGGGATTCCTGCACGCCTCTCGGCTACGACTCCGAGGCCAACTGGTTCATCACGATGGCCCAGCAGAAGGAGTTCGGCTACACCAGCACCGATCCTACCAATCATTATCTCTTCAACAACGACGGCGCCAAGGCATGGCTGAACGAGATCAAAGGGTACTACACTAACAAATATTTCACCACCCAGCAGATCTACGGCAGCTACACGAGCTCCCTGTTCGTCAAGGGTCCCGAAGACGGCGGCCTCATCTTCTGCATCGGCTCGACGGGCGGCGCGAAGAACCAGTCCGGCGGCGAGCTCTTCACGACGGAAGTCGCTCCCATCCCCGGGATCGATGAAGACCACATGCAGTGCATCAGCCAGGGTCCTTCCCTCGTCATGCTCACGGGCGGGCAGGGCGCTTCCAACGCATCCGAGAAGGAGATCATGACCTTCCAATTCGTCAAAGAGCTTCTCGATGTCAAGTTCCAGTCCAAGTTCTCGAGGGCAAGCGGCTACGCTCCCATGCGCACCGATGTCTATAAGGAAGAAAACTTTGCGCGGTTCCGTGAAGGGGAAGACGAAGACGGGAATAGGCTCACGGGCACCGATCTCATCGTCTCCAAGTGCATCAAAGCCGGCACGGGTGACGACTTCAACGGCCGTCTGTTCGTATCTCCCGCGTTTGTCGGTTCCTCCACGGCGCGCCAGCAGATGACGAGCGTCGTCCAATTCGTCCTCCTCGGGCAAAAGGACGCTGCTACGGCCCTTGCCGATGCCTATAAGAACTGCGGCGGGAAATAATTAAGGCGGTAGTGATGAAAAAAAGATTATTTGCACTGATCGCGATCGTCATGGCGGCATGCTGCATTTTTGCAGCATGCGGTGGCGGCAGCAAGATCGCCGATAACACCGAACACTTCGACACGATCACCAAGACCCTCAAGCTCACCAAGAGCTACGAGGGCAAGAAGCTGATGAGCGCCGACGGCATCGGCGTTGCCACCCTCAACGGCAACACCACCGACGGCGACACCTCCAATTTCTCGCTCGCAGAGGGCGGTTCCGTCACGGTGCGCTACCAGGGCGTCAACACTCCCGAGAGCACCGCGGGCGTGGAGAAGTGGGGCAAGGCCGCGAGCAACTTCACCAACGAGCGTCTGCACGCGGCGACGGTGATCGTCATCGAGTCCGCGAGCGGCGGCGTTCCCGAAAAGGACTCCGTCGGCCAGCGTTCTCTTTGCTATGTCTGGTATAAGACCGCGACCGACGACTTCAAGTGTCTCAACCTCGAGCTCGTCGAGAACGGCTATTCCCCCAACAAGGAAGACGCCGACAACGCTTACTACTCCTATTTCCAGAAGGCCGAGCAGTTCGCGCGCAGCATCGAGCTGAGATTGTACTCCAAGCTCGACGATCCGCTCTTCGATACGGCGGTGCAGTCGCTCTCGCTCAAGAAGATCAACGAGGAGCCCGATTCCTTCACGGAGAACACCAAGTTCCGCCTCTATGCCTACATTTCCGACAAGAAAACGGCTTCAAGCGGCGCCGTGACTCTCACCATCTCCCAGTTCGACGAGGAGACGGGCAAGGTCTATTCGCTCCCGCTCTACGCGGGCCACACGGCCTCCACGGGCAACATGCGCATAGGGGACCTCTACTACATCGTCGGCAGCCTCGAGAAATACGATAGCAGCTGGCAGCTCGCGGGCGTTAAAGTCGATAACGAAAGGAACAACACGGAGGGAGAAGAGTGGTCGTGGAGGTCGCAGTCCAACTACTGCCTCATCTTCGATTCCTCACACTCGTTCTACACGCAGAACCTGACCGTCAACTGCTGCTCGAATGTGACCGTAAGATCCGCAACGCTCGCGGGGACCACGCTCACCTTCGTGGGAACGGCCAACCAGCCGGGCGAAGCGGGCAAAGCCGTGGAATACACCTTCACGGTGACCGTACCCGAAACCTACACCGATGGCACGATCAAAGAGGGGACGACGCTTGCCGTCTCGGCATGCTATCAATTTGCAAAGGGGTCCAATAAGCTCTCGATCCCGAGCTATTCCAACATTACGATCAAATAAAAAGGAGATTTATATGAGAAGCATGAGAAAACTTGCGATCTTGCTGTCTTCCGTGCTGTGCGCGCTCTGCCTCATCTTGGGCATCGCGGCGTGCGGCGGGAATGCGGCAAAGGAAGCGATCGATATGTATCTTCTCCCGCAGAATGAAACGGCCGTCAATGCCGATTTCAGTTTGCCCAAGAAGATCGGCGACGGCATCGAGGTCACCTGGAAATCCAGCAACACCGATGCGATCGCCATCGAAGATGCAGGCGAGGAATACACCGCCAAAGTCACTCTGCAACCCGAAGTGACCGAAGTCACGCTCACCATTTCCGCAGAAGGCGCTTCCAAGGATTTCCATGTCCGCGTTGAGCAGCTCAGCGTCTATACCTTCATGCAGAACTACACGTTCAAGCAGAAGAACACCGCCGTCAAGGAAGGGTTCGAGCTTGATACAGTCGCGAAGTATAAAGATCTGACCGCTACGATCGCTTGGGAAGTCAAAGATGCAGCTTCCAAGGCCTATATCGAAATCAATGGCAACAAAGTCATCGTTCACCCCGACGACGACCTTGTCAACGTCGAGATCGTGGCCAAGTTCACCTACAACGGGCAGTCCGTGGAGGCGACCTATCCCTTCTCCGTGTCTCCCATCCTTGAGCACCGCCAGACCGTCAACCGCTACTACTCCGTGACCGATTATCCCCTTGAACTCAGCGGCTATATCGTCCATGTCGTCGAGGCTTCCGAGAGCTACGGCAACGCCACGTTCTACATGATCGACGACGACTTCTGCAGCGGCTACTATTGCTACCGCGTCAAGATCGACACGGCCGATGTTGCAAAGTATGTCGAAGGCGCACACGTCACCGTCAGCGGCGACACCACCAAGAACTACAACGGTCTTTGGGAGAACAACAGCGGCGGCAAGGCCGTCATCGACGACAAGGCTCCCATCAATCCGAGAGAGAAAGAGAAGGTCTATGCGCTCGATACCGACCTCCTCGCAGGCGCTCCCTCCATGCTTTGGCACGAATCCACCTTCGTCAGCCTCACCGGGTGGAAAGTCGTCGACAAGGCCGAGAAGAAGCCCACGGCCGCAGATTCCAACCTTTTCGCGGTCCAGAACGGCAACACAAAGATCACCGTCCGCGTCACCAAGTATGCGCAGAGAACGGACGCCGAGCTCACTGCTCTCCTCGATGTCTATGACAGCGTTGAGAACGGCGACATCGTCAATGTTGTCGGTATCCTCGGCAACTACAACGGCTTCCAGATCCAGCCCATCCTCGCAAGCGACATCACCAAGACGACCGCGACCGAGGTTACGAGCTATCCGAACGGCGCCAAGGTCAAGGCCGCAGTCGACGCTGTTGCCGCAGCCGTCAAGAAGAACTTCCCCGGCTGCATCATCGAGCACAAGGAAATCACTATGCCCACGACCGCAGAGAATGCAGAGGGCGTGACCATTTCCTACCGTCTTGCAGGCGGCAATAAAGACAATCCCATCAAGAATCCCACCGTTGTGATCGACGGCGGCAAGTTCACCATCGACCCCGTTGCCGACAAGATGAAGAACTACGATATCGAAGTCACCTACACCATCGGCGAGGACGATAATGCCTACAAGGCTTATAGCTTCTTCACGCTTTCCAACAAGCAGATGACGGCAGAAGAAGTCGTCGAGGCTGTTGCGAAGGCAGTCAGAAATAAGAAGACCGTCGTGATCGACGACGTAACCGGCGCCAAGACGTTCTACATCGACTACACCACCGTCTACGGCAGTGAGAAAGTCGAGTGGAAAGTAAAGGGCACCGCTCCCGAATGGCTCCATGTCAGCGGGAACAAGGTCACGATCGACTATCTTCCCATGGAAGAGACCGAGGTTACCCTCGAGGCAACCATCACCTTTGGTGACAAGAGTACCACCGTTGATCGTAAGTTCACCGTCGCCGCTATGCCGAGAACGATGTTCCAGATGTTGGAAGAGGCGAAGGCGGGCACCTATAAGTTCGCAATGTACAACGGGAACCTGAGCACGACGTACTACGTGACGGGTACCATGGACGGGGCTTATCTCGCAACGACGACCGAAGCCGCCAAGGGCGCAAACTTCGTCATCACGCAGATCGGCACCGAGAACAAATACACCATCACCATCAACGGCAAATACCTTGAGTTTGCTCCTCGCGAAGACGGGAAGTCCGGCGTAGACACCAAGATGAACGACAAGCAGACCGAGGGCAAGTATTGGCAATGGGTCGACGCGATCAAGAACTTCGTGTTCGAATCCCTCTACAATAAAGACGGCAACACGGAATCGACCGAGACCGATTTCTATTACTTCGGAACGTACAACAATTACACCACGGTGAACGGCAACTACATCAGCCGTATCGCCGATAAGGGTGACGACGGTACTTATACCGCCAATGGCAAGGAAGGCGATGGCCAGTGGGTCGCCCACTTCGGGACCGTTGTCGACGCGACCGACAAGGCTTGGGCAGACGAAGTTCTCGCTTCCCTCAGCCCCAAGACGACCTACACCGAAGCCGGCACCGAAACGCTTCCCACGACGGGCAAGTATGATGCGAAAGTCGAATGGACGTTGAAGGGCACGAGCACCTCCTTCTCCGTTGCAAACAACAAGCTCACTGTCACGTTGCCCGCAAGCGGCGAAGTGACCGCAACGCTCCATGTCGTCGTCACCGTCGGCAAAGAGACCGCAGAGAAAGACGTCGAAATCACGGCTAAGGCACCTGCCCTCATCGGGAAAGGGACTGAAACCGAGCCCTTCACTGTTGAAGACGCACTTACAGTTGGCGGAAACCTTGGTAGCGATGCGTATTACCAGGAGAACGGCCAAGACAAGATGGTCTATGTTGAAGGCGTTGTATCTAAGGCAGGTTCGCTCTCTGAGTATAAAGGTACGATCCGCCTCAGCAAAGTCTACATCAAGAGCGAAAATGGAACTGAAGAATTGCAGATCTTCGTTCTCTATTTTGTCGACGACGTTCTGAAAGCTCCCGCTACTACGGATGGTCCCAACCCGCTTAAAGTTGGCGATCACATCACTGTGTACGGCCCTCTGCAAAACTTTAAGGGTGACACGGTTGAAATTACATATCATGGCGACGACAACCCCACATTGGTAAAATACACCGCGGGTAGCGAAGAAACGCAAAGCGGGCTGAAGCTCACCTCCGAATCTTTCAGCGAGCTTAATCCCAGCGAGACCTCCGGTTACAACAAGTATAAGGGCACGCACACGGTCGGCGATTATAGCATTACTGTATCCGATTTCATGGTGAATACGTACGCGAAACAGAACGTCGTACAATTCAAGAAGTCGAGCGGTAGCCTTACCGTGACGGGTAACTTCTCCAAAATCACAGCAGTCATCTTATCGTCCTATAATTTTGCGGCAGACCAAGTTCTTGTGATTACCGCAGGCTCGACAGCGCTTACGCCGACTTTGCTCAACAGTGTAGATACCGGTGAGAAGAACAATAACTATGCAATCAATAAATGGACGGTTGAATATCCCGTCACCGCGACAGGCGAACAGCTCTTCACTTTGAAGGGGAATTCAAATGGTCCGTGCTATGTGGTTTCCATCACTTTTGAGGAGGCCGAAGGCGGCAGCACTACCCCCGGCGGTGGCAGTCAGACCCCTGCCGAAGGCACGACGAAAGACAATTCTTTCACGGTCGTCAAGGCGCTTGCAGCAGGAAATGATTTGGCAGCGGATGCATATTTTGGCGGCGGTACGCTCATTTACGTGACCGGTTATGTAATCGAAGTCGGTAAGTGGGATAATGGCTTTAAGAACTTCACCGGCACATGGATCGCAGATACCGCAACCAGCACGAAAACTTCTGCAGATGCTATCCAGGTTTACAGATTGTATTGTGATGATACAAACTTGAAACTTTGGGGCGACCTTGCTGTTGGCATGAAGATTACCGTATGCGGATATCTTCAGAACTACAAAGGATCAAACGACGAGGCTAAACTTCAAATTACCTATTCCAGTAGCGATAAAGCCAATCCCTCGGCGAGCGCATACACCGATACGAGAGATGAAGACGCTAAGCTTCAAGCGGCGATCAATAATGTGGCAGCCACTCTTACGGCATCTTTGAGAGCCGCGGGGACGGTGGAACTTCCCGCTTCGAGTGTGACGGGTGTGGAGCTTGAGTGGACGACTTCGCAAAGCGGATACAGCATTGCGAACGGCGCACTTAATGTCACGACGCTTCCAGATGGAAAAACAGAGATCACGCTTGCGGTAAAAGCAAAGATCGGTACTAAGACTTCTACCGAAAAGACAGTAACTCTTACCCTCGAAGTTCCGCCTAAGCAGCCGGAAGGCGCTCTTGAACTCACGAGAGACACGTTGTTCTTTGGCGTCAGCAGTAGGAGCTATGCTGACCATGATAATACGTATGTAGTTGGTAATTATTCGGTTACGAGCAAAGACGTAATGGGCAACACGAACAACGACTACAATGTGATTCAGTTCAAAAAGTCTTCGGGCACGCTCACTGTGGAAGGCAACTTCACAAAGATCACCGTTGTCCTGGTCGCTACCAAAGCGCATGATACCACATTGGACTTGGTTGTTAAGGTCGGTACGACGAGCATTACGGGAACTTTGACCAAGACAGAAAACGGCACAAAAGACGGCACGTTCCTTTATACGGTTGAATACACGATTTCGGGAACCGGCGCACAGACCATCACGTTATCGGGATCGTCCAGTACCACGTGCTATATTGTATCGATTACCTTGACGGAAGCGGCTCCCGCTGCCGCTACCACGGCGACTGCTCCCGTTGCGATCCTTCCCGGCAAGCAGTTCTAAGTTCTAACGCAAAAAAGCAGCACTTCTTCGGAGGTGCTGTTTTTTTATGCCCTGCCCCCTGCCCTTCATTTCCGATGAAAGGGGAGGCGTTCGGACTTCGTATGAGGGGATCCGCTCGGGCCCTACGGTCCCTCGGGATGACAGCGTAACCCATGCCCCCTCCATGGGAGGGGGGTAGGGGGGTGGGGTGGCGACGGAGCCCAATCAAAGCGAAACAGGGGGAGGCGGCCGTGCTGTTTCCCTGCGGCTGTGCGGCGTTCCTTCCTAAAAAATTCTCCAAAAATTAGTAAAATACTATTGACATTTGTAAAACGCGGTGGTATAATGGGGTTACATTGAAACAGGAGATGTCTTTATGTTTGGTAGAAAAAACAAAAAGGGCAATGCAGAACAGCGCGAAAAACGCATCAGCGAGACCTCCGAAAAACTTCGGGCGCAGATCCTCACCATCGGCAGGCAGAAGCAAGTGCTCGTCTCCAAGGTCGTTGAGGCCAAGCGAAAGGGCCTTACCGTGCAGGAAAAACAGGCCCGCGGCCTCCTCGGCAGGTGTCTCGCCGCCGAAAAACGCACCAACGGCATGCTCATGACCCTCGAACTCGCCGTGCAGTCCCGCGATCTCGCCGACCTCAACCGCCAATTCATCGAGGCCATCGGCGACCTCTCCTCCGAGATCGACTTCTCCTCCGACAAAACCGACGTCAAGGGCGCGGAGAAGAAGTATCTCCATGCCGTATACAGCGCCCAAAAGAAGACCAAGGAGCTCGATGAAATGCTCGAGGTGGGGGATTACGCCGCCGCCGTGGACGCAGAGGGCAGTTTCGAGGGCTTTGACGAGGAGATCGATTCGCTCATCACCGACGCGGAGCTGGCCTCGGGCGGCTATAAAACCAAATTCTGACGGAGGATACCATGGATTCGTTTCGTAAATGGAAAAAGAACAACGACCGCAAGCGCGAACGCGAGAAGCTCTTTCAGTCTTTGCAGAGCACGGAGAAGATGCTCGCCCGCCGCAGGGACGAATACGCCGAGAAGGCGAAAAATGCGCTCAAAGAGGGCAACCGCGCCCAATATGCGGCCTACGTCGCCCTCCTCAAAAACGCCATGTTCAACCTCGCGCAGGCGCAGGACATGACGGCGAACTTTATCATCGCCCGCGACACCGCCGAGATGCAGGAGATCAGCGGGCGCTTCGTGAAGGCCGTCGACGGCATGATGAAAGACGCCTATAAGACGAGCCGCTCCATCAACATCGCCCGCTCGCAGAAAGTCTTCGCAAAGGCTCTCGACAAGCAGAGCTACACGGCGAAGTCCCTGCAAAAATTGCTCGAAAGCAACAACATCGCCTTTTCAAGCACCGTGGCGGAGCTCTCGGATATCGGCGACGACGAAGTGCGCGCCATCCTCGAAAAGGAGATCCAAAAGGACAACGGCGACTTTGAGGAGAGCCTGAAAAAGCTTGAAACGGAGTTTGCGGTCTCCCGCACCCCTGCCGCCCCCGCGGCCGAGACGGTGAAGGCCCCCGCCATGCCCCCCGCACCTGCGCACGGCCTTACCCCCGCGCAAAATTCCCCCGTGCAACCCGATGCGCCCGCACCGAACAGCGCGCCCGCACCGCAGACAAAGACCGCCGCGCCTGCCACCATGTCTGAGGGGGACCCCTTCGAGAGCGCGTTTGCACCGCTTCCGCCCAAGGCCTCTTCTCCCGCACGCGAGGGGAACGCGCCCGCCGCGGGCAAGCCGCACAAGAATTTCGACGTGGACAACATCGCCTTCCGCCCGACCCGCCTCGAGGACTACATCGGCCAGCCCAACGCCGTCGCCACGGTGAGCGACCCCATCAAGAAGGCGCGCCTGACGGGCAAAGCGCTCCCGCACATCCTCATCTGCGGCTCCTACGGGCAGGGCAAGACGACGCTCGCCAAGATCATCGCCAACGAGATGAAGGGCAACTTCATCACCATCTCCGCGGGCATCAAACAGCGCGAAATGCTCAAAACGCTCCGCGAACTCAAACCCAACGACATCATCTTCATCGACGAGGTGCACAAGCTCGCGACGGAGGTCATCGAGACCCTGCTCTACCCCGCGATGGAGGACTACGAAGTGCACTACACCGAGATGAAGGGGGGCAAGGTGATGACGAGATCGGAGAAGATCGCTCCCTTCACGCTCATCGGCGCGACGACGGAATCGGGCAAACTGCTCAAACCGTTTTACAGCAAATTCCCCATCAACGTCACCCTCGTGGACTACGACCTCGGCACCATCGCCGCCATCGTCAAGAATTCCTTCCGCATCTCCCACATCAACATCTCCGACGAGCTCGCATACGCCGTTGCCAAGCGCAGCCGTCTCTCCCCCCGCATGGCCAATGCCTACGTCAACGGCATCGGGGCACTCGCCATCGTGCGGGAGGCCGAGCGGCGAAATCTCCCCGACGGCTCGCTGAGGAGCGAGGAGACGGTGCGTGCCCTGAACATCACCATCACCGAAAAGGACGTGAACGACTACTTCGAACGGCTCGGCATCGACGAACTCGGCCTCAAAGAGGAGGAGAGAAAGATCCTGCGCGTCATCATCGAGATGTACGGCGGCGGACCCGTCGGGCAGGAGAACATTGCCAAGGCGCTCAACATGGCGAGCAACCGCATCGACCAGGAGTATGAGCCCCTGCTCGTCAAGCTCGGGTTCGTCAACGTGCGCCCGCAGGGCCGTTTTGCGACCGACGCCGCCTACCGCTACCTCGGCTATCCCCCCGAATACAGGGGCACGGAGCACGGGGCAAACGAAGAAGGCACGGCCCCCGAAGAGGGGGATGCGACCTCCGACGTGCCACCCATGCCCGCGGAGGAGCCTTATGTAGCGCCGCAAGAGGAGAAAGATCCCGCACAGGAAGAGGAGGAGCTGCCCGTCTTGGAGTGCGACGCGGGGCAGTTTGACGAAAGGGCGGCCGCGCGCATTTTGGCCCTGTTCGAGGGCACGGCCCGGCCCGTGGAGCAGACGCTCGACGAACTGTTCCCCGGGGCGGAGAAGCAATATGAGTCGGCGGCCAAGAACAAGTGCATTCTGCGCGTCTCGGGCGGGCGGGAGATCTACTGCGATTCCGCGCTCGAGCGGAGATTCCTCAAACTGCTCTTCGAGAAGGGGTTCATCACCGACGCGCGCTCGGAGGCGATCGAGCTCGAATACGCCTCGGGCAGGATGGACGGCAAACGCTATTACCCCGACTTTGTCCTCAAACTCTATGACGGGAGGGTGGCGGTCGTGGAGATGAAAAATCTCTCCTCGATGGGCTACCACCTCAACCTCGACAAGTATGAATGCCTCGCCGCCTTCTGCAAGGAACAGGGCTACCTCTATGCCGAGATCGCCAAGGACAGCCTCACGAAGAAATATGTGAGCGCCGCGCAGCTCAAGGCCATGCCCGCAAACGAGGAGCTCGCCGCCTTTGTCCGCGGCAAGATCGGGGAGAACGGCATCTGCACCGGGGCGGATCTCGACGCGTTCGGCTACGGCGTGCGCGAGCTCATGTCGCTGCTCCTTTGCGACCGTTCCCTCAAGAACATCGACCGCACGGGCGCCGACCCCAAGATCGTCGGTGCGGACGAGTGACGGAGGGCCGCCATGAACTTCTCGAGAGAATATCTCTACGGTAGGTTTCGGACATGCTATGGGGAGGCGCTGTCTGCGAAGGGGATGAACGACCTCGCCCGTGCCAAAAAATGTTTTTACGAGGCGGCCGATTACCTCGGGCTCATCGCGGGGCTCGGCGGGGAGGAGCGTGATCCCTGCCTTTCACAGGCCGAACGGCTCCGCGCGGTCGCAGACGCCATCGTGCCCGCGAACGTACCGCGTGCGGACGTCCCTGTCTCCGCGGGAGGAGTGCAGAGCGTATACCCCGTCGCACCTGCTTCGGAGGAGGTCCCCGCGGACATGGGGCAGTTCTTTACCTTCTATCTCCCCGGACAGCTCGCAGGTTTCGAGAGCGTGATCGGGCTGGAAGCGGCCAAGGAGGCCGTCACCGACTACGTCATCAATCCCGTCCGCTATCCCGAGGCATATAATTACAGTTTTCTCGACAACAAGGCCATCTTGCTCGAGGGGCCCCCGGGGACGGGCAAGACCACCTTCGCCAAGGCCGTGGCCCATGAGATCCGCCAGCCGTTTGCGCTCATCAACGTCGCCCGCCTCGTCAATTGCTATGTCGGGGAGACGGGCAAGAACATCGACAGAGTCTTTGCCTTCCTCCGCGACTATGCGGAGAAGAACAATTGCGGCGTCACCGTCTTCTTCGACGAGTTCGACGAGATCGCCAAGCGCCGCGGCAGTGACGACAAGGTCTCCGAGGCCGCCGTGCCAGCGCTGCTGAGAAACCTCGACGGCGTGAGGACCAACAAGGCCTTTCTCATCCTCGCCAATACCAACCGCAAAGACATGCTCGACCCCGCGATCGCAGAGCGCTTCCGCAAGCTCATCTACATCCCTCTTCCGGACATGGGTATGCGCGAGAAGCTCTTCGCCGCAAAACTTGCCGACGTGGAACCCCGCTTTTCGGAGCAGCTCGACCTGCACGCCGCGGCAGAGCAGTCGGAGGGGCTCAGCGGCAGAGACATCTCCTTCATCTGCGACGATCTCAAATATCGCCTCTCCAAGTTCAAGGCGGGTCTCGCAGAGGGGACGCCCGCGGAGGAACTCTTCTTCCTCATCCGCGAACGCATGGCCGCCAAGGGCTCCGCGTGACAAGGGTCCGCGTGAATTCGCGTGAGAAACTGCGCGCGAGGGCCGCGTAAACATGACAGAAACAGGAAAAAAATCGCAGTAGAATGAAAAAATATCCCGACGCAGTGTCGACAAACGTGAAATAACATGTTATAATTGAGGAGGAGCTATGGGAAAAGAGAAAAATTGCAGTGAAATTTCCACCAAGTTGAAGATGCTCCGCGCCGAGGCAGGGTATACGCAGGCGTATGTCGCGTCGGCCATCGGCGTCTCGCAACAGATGTACAGCAAGCTGGAAAATTCGGACACCCCGCTGGATAGCGAACGGCTCAAAAAGCTGTGCGAGCTCTACGGCGTGTCCGCAGACTATCTGCTCGGCATCGGGAGCGCCCCGCAGCAGGATGTGCGGCAGACCGCCTTCGAGGAGAGCAAGATCGAGAGTATCCTCTATAAGGTGCTCTCCCGCATCAACGAAAACAAATGAGGTGAGGATATGGGATACTGTAAGAATTGCGGAAGGGAATACGATGCGGAGGCGGAGTCTTGCTGTCCCGCCTGCGGTGCTCCCGCGTCCCATTGCGGGGAGAGCGCGGTGAAGACGCCCCCCGCCGCGGGGACCGATCTTGCCCGCTATGCCGAGCTCATGGACGACGAGACGCTCTTCTACGCGGCCGTCTGCCGCAAGGAGGGGATCGGGATGGAGCAGGACCTCGCGCAGGCCAAGACGCTCTTCCATGCCCTCGCCCTCCGCGGGAACCTCGACGGCATGTATCAATATGCCTGCCTGTGCCTCGGAGACAAATTCAGTGAGAAATTCGCGGTGCACTGGTTGGGCGTCGCCGCGGGAAAGGGGCACATCTCGAGCAGGCTGAAACTCGCCGAACTCGCCAAAGAGGGGCGCGTCGGCATCGAGGGCGGCCTCTCGGGGGAGATGTTCTCCGTGGAGGAGAAGCCCGGCAAGATCGACCAGCCTGAGGGGGAAGACGCCTTCCGCGCACTCGTAAAGAGAGGGCTGCCCAACGTGGCCGCCGTCTTCTCGGCCCACGGGGCGGTGAATACCATCGGGGCGGGATTCCTCATCGCGGGCGGGCTCGTCATCACCAATGCCCACGTCGTGGGGATGGACTCCTGCGGCGTGACCGTGCGCTTTGAACCCGCGCTCGACCCCAAGACGTATTCCATGCACATCGCGGGGCTGTTCCCCCAATTCGACATCGCGGTGCTCGCCTTCAAGGGTGCGGCGATGGAGCAGTTCTCCAAGCGGCAGGGCTTTTTGTTGCGGACGGGCGGTGTGAACTACGGAGAGCAGGTCTACACGGTGGGCAATCCGCTCGGGCTTGGGCTCAGCGTGTCCAAGGGCATCGTCTCCTGCCCCGCGAGGGCAACGACGTACTCGACGGCGGTCAAGGAGGTCGTCCAGACGGACATCACGGCCAACCACGGCAACTCGGGCGGCGCCCTGCTCGATGCGGACAACCGCGTCATCGGCATGGTCACCTTCGTCCCGGGGGCCTCGGACGGCGGCATCGCCATGTGCGTCCCCTCCAAATACATCGTCGAAGCATTGAACCTCATGAAATAAATTCGCGAAACCAAGAAGGAGAAAGTTATGAGCATCTTTTCAAGCAAGAAGCAAACGATCACCATTTCCATCGACAACGAGCACTGCATCCGCTCCATCCCCGTCGAGGGCATCGGCTACGACACGACGGTCATCGTGGAGACGGGGTGCGTGGGCATCTACGTCGTGAACGGCAGGCCCCGCCAGCCCATCCTCGAACCGGGCAGATACCTCATCAACGACAAGCGCGAGCGCGGGCTCATCAGCAGCTTCGCCCTCATCGGCGCCAACGTCAACAAGGAATTCGAGATCCTCTGCGGCGTCGGCGGCCTGCCTTACCGCGACCCCGACCTCGACTACGACGCCAAAGTCGGCATCAGCGCGGACATGCGGGTGCACATCGTGAATCCGTGGGAGCTCTACACCGCCATGGGCAACAGAGACCTCAGCGAGCGCGAGATCAACGACTATGTGCGCGGGCAGTGCATCTCCGTGTTGCAGGCCGAACTCACAAAGAGGCTCACCTACTGCACCTACGACATGCTCCCCGCACAGGCGGAGAAGATGGGGCAGAAGGTGGAGGAAAGGCTGCGCGAGCTCTTCCTCAACAAGGGCATCCGCCTCGTGGATGGCTCGCTCGTGCTCGGGAGCTTCCACTTCGACGACGAATATCTCGCCATGCGCCGCCGCGTGCAGGATACGAAGCGCAACGTCTCCCTCGCAAAGGATGAGGCGGAGATCAAGAGACAGCGCGACCTCGCCGATCTCGAAGCGCTCAAAAACGTGAAAGATATGTTCGGCAAGCGTTCGGATACGGCCGAAGCGGCTCTTTGCCCCATCTGCGGGTCGCCCATCCCCGCGGGCGCCGCGTCGTGCCCCAACTGCGGGAGAAAATTTTGATCGGGACTACGGAGGACAGATATGAACAGAAAACAGGCTTTTGTCAACCAAATGCAGGAATCCACCATCAGCAACCAGCTCCACGGGATCTTACGCAACTGCAAGGATCCCGCAATGCTCCGCAAACTCGAGGCGATCGTCAAGACGACGGATTCGCTGCCCTCGAGCGATTCCGCGGAGGTCGTGTCCATCGACGTCAAGATCAGAAGCGACATCGCCCAGCTCGGCGGCGCCGTGCAGAGGGGGAACTACAACGCCGCGTCGATGTATCTCGACCAGATCGGCAAGCGGCTCGCCGACCGTGCCGTCATCTGCTATAAGTCCACGCCGCTCCCCCTCAACAAGCGGGACAGAAAGCTCTATAAAAAGATGGAGAAGCAGAACCGCAAGACCGAGAAACAGCTCGCCCGCGCGCTCAAGAAGGGGGGCATGACCGAGGAGAGCGTGATGGATAAGATCATCGAGCTCAGGAACGACAACGTCGGCATGCAGGAGGAGTACGACAGGATGTTCGATAGCCTCCAACGGGTCTACGACCCCGTGCAGGAGACGCAGATGAAGGTGCTCGGGGGGAAGATCCGCAGCAACGACAACCTCATCAAGATCTACATGAACACCTACTCGGCCATCAGTCTGGACGCCATCCTCGAGCGGGAGAAGCAGGCCATCTCGGCGGCGGGCGAACACATGCCGACCAACATCGACGATCTGCGCGCCAAACAGCAGACGGTGGAGAAACAGCGGCAGGAATTCGCGCGCAAGGGCGCGGAGATCGACAGCATGCTCGCAGGCGGGCAGAGCGTGGCGGAGATGCAAAACGCCTACCGCGAGCAGGGTGAACAGGCGGAAGCTCCCGCAGCAGAGGCTCCCCGCACCTTTGTGAACGGGCAGGCCGCCGCTCCCCGCGTCATGGAACGCGTGACCTCGGAGTTTGCCCCGCGCCCCGTGAAGACGGCAGAGGGCGGAGACGAGGACGTCACGAATTTCTTCGAGGATGTGGACGAGCAGGTCGCCGCGCTCAACATGGCCATCCGCAACGTCGAGCATTCCCTCAAAGGCAAGAACGAGGGGCTTCTCGCGCTCAGTGAAGAGCTCAAAGCCATGCTCTTGAAGAGGCAGGACGCAAGCGGCGCCGAGCGCAAGGTGCTCGACGGCGAGATCGACAAAAAGCAGAGCGAATACGTCACCTTCAAGCGGAGCATCGACCGCCTCAACCAGGAGCGTTCTGATTACTCCATGCAGCTCAGGATCATCTCGCAGATCAGGGATATCCGCGACGAGCACGAACGGAACAGGATGATCCGCGAGATCTCCAACGGGCGCTTCGAGAACATCGCGGCGCTGGCGACGGCCGTGAACGAGGAGACCAAGCGCAGGAACCTCGGGATCCGCGAGGAGCGCGACGCCGTGGCCGTTGCCGAGGGCACGGAGATCGACGGCATGACCTATTCGGATATCGACGCCCGCTACGACGAGAGCGTCAACGACGACGACAAGTATCTGGAACTCGAACGTGAGCTTGGGATCCGCAAATAAAGGGGGACCGCATGGACTACTACAAGTATTACATGGATGCGGTCGACGCCCAAAAGGCGCGCATGCGCAAGGCGGAGGCGCTCGGTAACAGGGAGGAGGTGAAGCGGTGCTGTGAGAGCATTGCGAGAAACCTGCGCAACGCCGCCGCCTGTGCCCCCGCAGAGGCCATGCGGCTCATCGAAGAGGCGGAGCGCTATGAAGACCCCGCCGCCATCCCCGCAGCCCCCGCAGAGCCGCGCGCTCCCGCAGAGGCCAAAAGCCCGCGCGAAAAGAATACGCCCGCACCCCGGAGGGCGCCCGGCCCCGCCCCGCAGAGGCCAGCACCGCCCGCCTCCGCACCCGTGCAGGGAAATTTGGACCTCTCGGGATACGACTTCGGGCAGGGGAAGCTCGTGACCTCCGCCGAGAAGGTGACCTTCGACGACATCGTGGGGATGCAGGACGTCAAGGAGACCATCCGCAAAGAGCTCCTCGACCCCCTGCGCTTCCCCGAGATCTATGAGAGCTACAATCTCTATCCCGGCGGCTACACGTTGCTCTGGGGCCCTCCCGGGACGGGGAAGACGACGTTTGCCCGCGCCGTGGCGTGCGAGGTCGACGTGCCCTTCGTCTATGTGAAATGCACCGACCTCTTCTCCTCTCTCCTCGGAGAGACGGGACACGAGATCAGTAAGCTGTTTGCGGGCGTACGCAAGCTGGCGGAGGACACGAAGAGGCCCGTCGTGCTCTTTTTGGACGAGATCGACGCCATCTCGCGCAGGCGCGTCGCGGGAGCCGTCTCCGCCGAGGCCTCCGTTCCCACGCTTTTGCAGGAACTGAACGGCTTCGATACTTCCAGCCGCAACATCATCCTCATCGCCGCGACCAACGTCAGGGAGACGATGGACCAAGCCGTTCTCAGCCGTTTCAAGAGCATCTATGTGCCCCTTCCCGACCTTGAAACGAGGCGGGCGCTCTTCGAGATGAAGATGAAGGCGCACCATCTCCGCGCGGAGGAATTTGCCCTGCTCGACCTCGACGGGGCGGCGCGCCTCAGCGAGGGCTTGGACGGGCGCAAGATCGACGAGATCGTGCTCGAACTGACGCAGGACCTCGCGTCGCAGGCGGCGGGCGCGGCGCAGATCCCCGAGGGCATCAACGAGCGGCTGATGCAGTGCATCAAAAAACGGCTCGCCGAGTCGGCGGCAAAGAAGTAAGGCAAAAAACAAGGCAAAAGATAAGAGCTTGAAAAAAGAACTCCCGTGTACAATCCGTCCGGGAGCTCTT
Source organism: uncultured Clostridia bacterium (assembly GCA_947624215.1). GTDB lineage: Bacteria > Bacillota > Clostridia > Christensenellales > Borkfalkiaceae > Gallimonas. Next base: position 7,602 of record CANQJJ010000028.1, on the reverse strand, counting down.
GCTTTTTTTCCGCAAAAGAGGGGAGAAGACGCGCAAAACGTCGAAAGCAGAAAATTTTTCTTGCCGCAACATGTAGTTTTTTTCCGAGAAGTACCGTCAAAGGATTGTGTTTTTTTGAAAAAAATGTTATAATGTCCCTGTACGCAATCCATGTACGGAGAAAACTATGCTGAAAATCGTTGTAGATGCCATGGGGGGCGACCATGCCCCTGCGGAGATCGTCAAGGGCGCCCTCGATTCCCTCGCCATGCGCACGGATTTTATGGTCGTGCTCACGGGTGACGAGGCGCTCATCGACCGCGAACTCACCAAATACAAGTATGACCCTTCCCGCGTGGAAATCGTCCCGTGCACCGAGGTCATCACCAACGACGACGTGCCCACCCATGCCGTGCGTACCAAGCGTGACAGTTCGCTCGTCGTAGGGCTCAAACTCCTCAAAGAGGACGAAGAGGCGGGGGCGTTCGTCTCCGCGGGCTCTACGGGGGCCGTTCTCACGGGCGGCATCATGCACATCGGGCGCATCAAGGGCGTTCTCCGCCCCGCGCTCTGCCCCGGGATCCCCAACGTGAACGGCGGCAGGACGCTTCTGTGCGACTGCGGCGCCAACGCCGAGTGCAAGCCCGCGTATCTGAGGCAGTTCGGCATCATGGCCTCCGCCTATGCCAAGGCCGCCTTCGGCGTGGAGGAGCCCCGCGTGGGTCTTCTCACCAACGGCGCCGAGGAGCACAAGGGCGACACCCTTCATCAAGAGGCGCACGCACTCCTCAAAGCCACGCCCGGGATCAATTTCATCGGCAACATGGAGGGGCGGGACATCATGTACGGCGACTTCGACGTGGCCGTCTCGGACGGGTTCTCGGGCAACATCGCCCTCAAATCCATCGAGGGCTGCGGCAAGACGGTCGCGGCCGTGCTCTCGGAGCAGTTCAGAAAGAATGTGCCGAGCAAGCTCGCCTATCTTTGCGCGAGAAAGCAGGTATCCGCCCTCAAAGACATGCTCGACTACGCCAAGCTCGGCGGTTCCGTCTTCTTGGGGCTCAGGCAGGTGGTCATCAAGAGCCACGGCTCCTCCAAGGCCAAGAGCATCGCGGCCTCCGTCTGCCAGGGCGTGGACGCCTACCGCGGCGGGCTCATTGCCTCCATCGAGAAGATGCTCGCAGGGTCGGGACTCGAAGAGACGGCTCCCGCGGAGGTGTGATGTTAAACGGCCACACCTGGACGGAGCAGACCTTTCGTGAGGCGGAGCAGTGCATCGGGTATCCGTTCCGCGACCGCACCCTCCTCATCACCGCATTTACCCACACGACCTACGCCAACGTCAGCGGGGAGAGCGACAACGAACGCCTTGAATTTTTGGGCGACGCCGTGCTCGAGCTCTCCGTCACCGAAGACCTCTATGCCGCATACCCCGAGGCGCCCGAGGGCAAGCTCACCGCGATGAGACAGCGCTATGTCTCCAAGGAGGCGCTCGTGCGGTCGGAGAAAAAGCTCGGCCTCATGCGCTTTCTCAGGCACTCCGCGGGGGAGAGCAACCTCTCGGAGAAGACGAGTTCCAGCCTCATCGAGGCGGTGGCGGGCGCCATCTATCTCGACGGCGGCATCGCGGCGGCCAAGGCCTTCCTTGGGCGGTGTCTCACGGGAGCGCAGTCGGAAAACTATAAGACGCTCTTGCAGGAATATGTGCAGGAACGGCAAAAGACCACGCCCGTCTACCGCGACGAGCGGGCAGACGAAGAATTCATTTGCAGCGTTACCGCGCTCGGGCAGACCGCCACGGGCCGCGGTTTGAGCAAGAAGGCGGCGGAAACGGCCGCCGCACAGGCTCTCTATGAGAAATTGAGAAAGGGGAATCACTCGTGAATTTCAAGGAAATCCGCCTTGTCGGCTTCAAATCCTTTGCAGACAAAACCACCATCCGCTTCGACGACGGCGTCACCTGTATCGTCGGGCCCAACGGCTGCGGCAAGTCCAACGTGGCAGACGCCGTGCGCTGGGTGCTCGGCGAGCAATCGGCACGCAACCTGCGCGGCTCCTCCATGCAGGACGTCATCTTCAACGGCTCCGAGACGAGACGCCAGCTCTCCTATTGCGAAGTGACGCTCGTCTTCGACAACAGCCAAAAGATCTTCGATACCGAGTATGAAGAGGTGGGCATGACCCGCCGCCTCTACCGTTCGGGCGAGAGCGAATATCTCATCAACAACCGTCCCTGCCGCATGCGCGACATTGTCAAGCTCCTGCACGGCGTGGGCATCGGCAAGGAGGGGTATTCCATCATCGGGCAGGGCAAGGTCGCCCAGATCATGAACTCCAAGCCCGTGGAGCGCCGCGCCATCTTCGAGGAAGCGACGGGCGTCATCAAGTTCAAGTCGCAAAAGGCCGAGATCGAGCGCAAGCTCGACGGCTCCCGCGAGAACCTCACCGTCTTCATCCAGCGCATGGACGAGGCCGAGACCCAGCTCAGGCCCCTCGAAAAACAGGCGGACACGGCCAAGAAATACCGCGAGTATTCCGAACAGCTCAAATATGAGGAGGTCAACGCCTACCTCGTCCGCAGCGACAGCTTCGAACAGGAGACCGCGGGCTACCGCGGCAAGATCTCCGAGGCCGAAAAGATGCTCACGGACATCGAGGCCCGTCTCTCCGCCCTCGACGGGGAGGAAGACGAGAGCCGTGCGGGGGCATACAGCGCGGACATCCGCCTCAAAGATATCAACGAGCGTCTGCGCCTCTTCGAAGTCGGCATCGAGCGCAAGAGCGGCGAGGTGAAGGTCGTCCATGAACGCCTCGAAGCCTGCCGCCAGCTCATGGAACAGGCCCAAGCCGAGATCGGGAACGCCACCAAGCGCATCGGGGAGATCGACGGGCTCGTCTCGCAGAGCGGGACGCGCAAACATGACAGCGAGGAGCGCCTCAACGTGCTCGCCGCCGAATGCAGGGACCTCATGCGCAAACTCGCCGAGGCAGACCTGCGCATCGCGGCCTACGAGAAGATCTCCGACGAAAAGCGGGCCAGCCAGCTCTCCAATGCCGAGGATCTCGCCTCCCTCCAAAAGGAAGCGGGAAGCCTCTCCGCCAAGCGCGACCTCACGCAGGACCGCATCGAAGAGGTCAAGGAGTCCATCAAGAAGGCCGAACTCCGCCGCGCAGAGTATGCCCGCCAACTCACCGACTGCCAGAAGCAGAAGGCCGTCTGCGAAGCCTTCCTCAACAACAAGGGCGACGAAGAGCGGGATCTGCAGATGGACATCTCCGACCTCATGCGCTCCGAAAAGAAGCTCTCCGAGGAGATCTCCGCCTGCAACACCGACATCGCAAGCCTCAAAAACCAGCTTGAAATGCTCGTCGGCCTCAAAAACCGCTTTGACGGATACCGCGATTCCGTCAAGAAACTGCAGCTCGACGCCAAGCGCAACCCCGAGATCGGCAAGCGCATCGTGGGCGCCATCGCAGACATCGTCACCACCGAAAAGAAATACGAAGTGGCCATCGAGACGGCCTTTGGCGCCGCCATGCAGAACCTCGTCGTCGAGACCCCCGAAGACGGCCGCTTCCTCATCGAATACTTAAAGCGCACGGGCGGCGGCGTCGTCACATTCCTGCCCGTGTCCGTCATGCGTCCCATCAACGACACGCGGGAGGTCCAGCTCGCCCTCAAAGAAAACGGCGCGCTCGGCCTTGCAAACGACCTCGTCCGCTACAATCCCTACTACGCAAACGTCATCAAGCATTTGCTCGGGAATACGCTCATCTGCGACACCATCGCCTCGGCGACGAACATCTCCAAGAAATACCCCCGCGCCTTCCGCATCATCGCCCTCGACGGCGACATCATCTCCACGAGCGGCTCCATGACGGGCGGTTCGCGCAGGCGGGATTCGAGCAGTCTGCTCGCAGGGGAGCGCAACATCAAGGAATGCGAAGACAACATCGCCCGCAAGCAGGCCGCCCTCGTCAAACTCAAACAGGCGCTCTCGTCGGCCACGGCTGAGCTCGAAGACGCCCGCAACGCCTACGAGACCTTCCGCACCAAAGTGCAGGAGGAGACGGCCAACTTTGCCGCGCTCTCGCAAAAAGAGCTCGCCCTCGCCGAACTTATCGCCGACGCACAGGGCGACGCAGACCAATACAACACCCAGCTCATCCGTCTCACCCAGCAGGCCTCCGACCTCGAAGGGGAGGTGCTGACGGCGGCGGAGAGCGAAGAACTTCTCGCCAAGATCCGTGCGGAAGCGGCCGAAGAGGCACAGGAACGGACGGCGCAGGTGGAAAAACTCAGGAAGGACCGCGAGGACATTGCCGAGGGCTTACATAGCCGCCGCGTCGAGGAGGCGACCATCACCTCCGCCCTCGCCGCAGAGGACGAGAACGTGCGCCGTCTCCGCGAGGAAAAGGCCGAGCTCTCCGTGCGTGCCGAACAGCAGAGGGCCATCGTGCGCGAGAACGAGGACCGTATCCGCGACCTCAAAGACGAGGAGGAGCGCGTTGCCCTCACCGAAGAGGAACAGCGCACCGTGAATAAACTCCGTTCCGACCTGCGCAGCGTGGAGGAGCGCAAGCGCGTGCTCACCGAGCGCCAGCAGAAGATCTCGGAGGAGAAGCGGGACCTTTTGGACAAGCAGACCGAGTTCACCGAGCAAAAGCATGAGGCGGAGATCGCCATCAGCCGCTCGCAGACCATTCTCGAAAACATGAAGGTGCGCCTCGAGGAGACCTACGGCCTCGACTACGAGAGTGCACAGTCTTATCGCGACCCCGGCTACGACTTCACGCAGGCCAATACCAACATCAGCTCCCTCCGCCACAAGATCGCCGCGCTCGGGCCCGTCAACCAAAACGCAGAGGACGACTACAACACCCTCCTTGCCCGCTACAACGACATGAAGACGCAGCGGGAGGACCTCGAAAAGGGCATCGACGACCTCAGCCAGGTGCTTTCCGACCTCAGGGCGACCATGCAGAAGCAGTTTGACGACGGCTTTGCGAAGATCAACGCCAACTTCACGCAGATCTTCAAGGAACTCTTCGGCGGCGGCAAGGCAGAGATGCAGCTCGACCTTGACGACATCGACGATCCGCTCGAAGCGGGCGTGGAGATCGTGGCATGCCCGCCCGGCAAGAAGCTCTCCAAGATCTCCCTGCTCTCGGGCGGCGAACAAGCCTTCACGGCCATCGCCATCCTCTTCGCCATCCTGAAGTCGAGCCCCATGCCCTTCTGTATCCTCGACGAGATCGAAGCCGCGCTCGACGAGGCCAATGTGGACCGCTTTGCCAAGTATTTGAAGAAGTTCTCCAAGGAGACGCAGTTCATCGTCATCACGCACAGAAAGCCCACCATGACGCAGGCAGACACCCTGTTCGGCGTCACGATGGAGGAGAAGGGCGTCTCCAAGCTGGTCTCCGTCAAGCTCTCCGAGGTGGAAGAGCGCCTCGGCGGCGATACCGTCATCGCATAAGCTCGGGGCTCCTTGGCCGCATGCGTATTCGGGATACCTTCTCCGCTCACGCAAGCTACGATAAATTTACGATATCATGGGTTTTTTCAGTAAAATAAAAGAGGCCTTGAAAAAGACCAAGGCCAATGTCTCCACCAAACTGCGCCAATTGTTCCTCAAAAACAAGATCGGCGACGCCTTCTACGAGGAGCTCGAGGAGATCCTCATCTCCTCCGATGTCTCGGTGAAAACGGCAGAGGCCGTCGTCGAAGAGGTCAAGGAAGAGGCCATCGGCGGCAAGGTAAAAGACGAAGAGTTCGTCACCGATCTTCTCAAAGATATCTTGGAGGAGACATTAAACGAGGCACCCATGCCCGCGATCGAGTATCCGTGCGTCATCATGATGGTGGGTGTGAACGGCGTCGGCAAGACCACGACGATCGGCAAACTCGCGGCCTATTTCGTGTCGCAAAGAAAGTCCGTCACCATTGCCGCTGCCGATACGTTCCGCGCGGCCGCCATCGACCAGCTGAATGTCTGGGCCGACCGCGCCAAGGTGCGCATCGTCAAGCACGAGGAGGGGAGCGATCCCTCGGCCGTCGTCTTTGACGCCGTCTTCTCGGCCAAGGCGAGAAAAACCGACGTGCTCCTCATCGACACGGCCGGGCGTCTTCACGTCAAGGACAACCTCATGAACGAGCTCAAAAAGATGGACCGCGTCGTGGAGCGGGAGTTCCCCGAGGCGGCGTTCTATAAGTTTTTGGTGCTCGACGCCACCACGGGGCAGAATGCCTACTCGCAGGCGCGGGTGTTCAAGGAGGCGGTCGATTTAGACGGCATCGTTTTGACCAAGCTCGACGGCACGGCCAAGGGCGGGTTTGTCTTCTCGCTGTGCGGGGAGCTCAGGATCCCCGTCGTCTTTGCGGGCGTGGGCGAAAAGCTCGACGACCTCGAACCCTTCGACGCGGAGCAATTCGTCGAGGGATTCTTCTGATCCGCCGACCAAGCCCAATCCGAGCGTCATTCTGCCCGACCGAGCCCAACTCGAGCGTCATTCTGAGCCGATAAAGTACGAATGAGAGCGAACTGCCCATCCGCGAAGAATCTTGCTACGACCAAGCTTGTGTGAACGGCCAAGGCATTTCCAATAACGTCATGTTGAGCGTAGTCGACCGCGCGAGGCTTCTATTTGTGATTCCAAGCGCGACACGAGCCGTAGGCGAAGTAAACATCACCTCTTTATAAAACTGCGGTGACCCTTCAACTACGTTCAGGGTGACGTGTTTAGAGTGCATGGTCTCTTTCTCAAACAGTCGGACTTCGTACTTCGGGATCCTTCGGGAACAGCCGCGTCGGACTTCGTATCATCATTACGCCTCAGGATGACGCGTTTACCACCACCGCGGACTTCATATGAGCGACCTCTTGCCTTCCCTTTTGGGGAAGGTGCCCATAGGGCGGATGAGGAGGGAAACCCTTTTGGCGCACAAGGGCAGTGCGCCACTGTCTCACGCGGGTAGAGTCCCGCGTTACTTCGTCTACGGCTCGTGTCGCGCTTGGAATTGCAAATAGAAGCCTCGCGCGTTCGGTCACCGTTCGCGCCTTCCGATGCGCTCACTCACCGCAAACGCCGCCCACAGCACACTGTGCTGATGTGCGAGAACGCGTTTTGCGACCTTACAGGGACAGCAAGGGAGTGTCGTTTATCCACCACCGCGGACTTACCGCATAAAAAAACAAAAAACACAATGTCCGTCAAGCGAAAATGCTTGACGGATACTTTTTTGTCTGCTATAATGATAGCTGTCAAGGGTCAAGGGGAACCGCTTGACGGGAGGGCGTATGCAACTCGCAACGGTGAAGGGTACGGCAAAGATCCGCCCCGCCTCGGGGGAGCGGATGAAATATCTCGGCCTGTGGGATGTCTATGGGCCCCTGCTCACCGATTCCCAGCGGGAGATGTGCGAGCGCTACTTTCTTTGCGACCTTTCTCTCTCCGAGATCGCCGAGGAGAAGGGCGTCTCCAAGCAGGCCGTATCGGATACCCTCAAAAAGAGCCGCGAACTCTTGGATTCCTATGAGGAGAGATTGCACATAAAACGGGACAACGACGGCTACTCGCTCGCCGTCTCGGATATGATGACGCGCGTTGTCCAAGCCCTCG
>CANQJJ010000027.1 GCA_947624215.1 uncultured Clostridia bacterium | reverse complement strand
TGTGATCTCTTGGTTGTTCACCTTTTTCGTCCCCCAAAATATTTTTTGTATTTTTCGTATTCGTCGTCGCTCAGAAGGCGGCCCAATTTGTCACGAACGCCATTTCTATAAAAATGGATATGGTAGGGAATGAGCTTCATTCCTATTTTTTTCGCAAGCGAAAATACGTCGAGCGGGAAACAGAAGAATCCGTAATCACTCAAAACATCAAGAGCCAAACGCGTCATTTTATCGTATTGTTTTTTATTTTCCTCAATCATCTTTTTCGCCGTACAAAAGAGCAATGATCTCGCGCTTATCTTCCTTCGTCAAGATATGCCGGTTACGTGCGACCAGCTGTTTTAATTCCTCCTTTTCGTCTACGACGGAGCATTCCTCGTCCAAACCGAGCAAGTAGGCTTCAGATACGCCAAGCGCCCGTGCGATATTGCGCACAATATCGATCCGAGGCTCGATGTCTCCGCGCAAATAGCGGCATAGCGACGGCGCCGTCACGCCGCTGAGTGAAGAAAGTTCCGCTTGAGATAATTTCTTTTCCTGCAAAAGCCTTTTTACACGTTCACTAAATACTTTACGAACTATTTTTTGCAAAAAGAGTTGGGGCAGTCATTTGGTGAAATAAAGCCAAGAAAATGCCGGGAGGTTTTTGCCTCGCGGTATTTTTTTAGTGATTGGTTTTACTTGAGCGGCGATTTACGCCGCTTTGCGCGCCTGTTCCTTTTTTATTCAGTATTGTTCTTTTTGAGGCGCACGAATTTCTCGTTGAGGCGGGTGAACATATCCATGAGTTCGGGGTCGTAATTCATCACGAACTCCTTCACATGGGCGGGGAGATTTTCGATTTTCTCGGAAAGTTCCCTGTCCTTTTGATACTCTGTGATGTCATGGTAAAAGAACTCTTCGGGGGTAGAATGGCACGCCTCGATGATTTTGAGAAGCACTTCGAGGCTGGGCAGGAAATCCTTTTTGCTCTCCAAGCGGTTGATGTAGTTTGGATTCATCCCGATTGCATACGAGAGCGCCTTCTGCGTGAGTTTCGCCCGCACGCGAATATAGCCGATCCTTGCGATAATGTCCGCTTTCTCCATAAAAAATCCCCTTGCGCGTTGATACTTCTATTATAAAATACCGACCGCACAGGCATGGGGTGACTGCACTTGGCAACATCGTGTAGTATGTCCATTTTTCAAAGTTTGATAAACATATATCTTGGCAAATTCTTGACAATGCTCCGTGATAGGTGTATAATGTACCATGTACATCACCCTATAAAGGAGATTTTATATGAAAAAGAAAGGTCTTATATTCGGCATGGTTCTTTCGCTTGTGGTGTGCCTCTGCCTTGCGCTTTTCTGCGCCTGCGGCGGGACGAAAACGAACACGGGCGATACGGGAAGCGGCGATCCGTCGGCGCAACAGGAGATTTACGAAAAATATGTTGCCTATGCGACCGCCGCGGGAGACGACGTTCTCTCCTACGAGGAATGGCTCGACAGCATTCGGGGGAAGGACGGCGTTGACGGGAAAAACGGCAAAGACGGGAAAGACGGCTCCGATGGTCAAAACGGCAAGGATGGCTCGGACGGAAAGAGTGCCTATGATATATGGCTTGAAAACGGGCACAGCGGCTCGGAGAGCGACTTCCTCGACTGGTTAAAGGGCGAGAAGGGCGACACGGGTGCGCAGGGCTTACAGGGTCAGAAAGGCGAGGACGGCACCGACGGTAAGGACGGCGTAAACGGTCAAGACGGCAAAGACGGACAAGACGGAAAGGACGGCACCGACGGACAAGACGGCAAGAGTGCTTACGACATTTGGAAAGAGAACGGGCACAACGGCACGGAAGCCGAATTTCTCGAATGGCTGAAAGGTGAGAAAGGACAGGACGGACAAAACGGCAAAGACGGTGCAAATGGCACCGACGGGAAAGACGGCATAAACGGTCAAGACGGAAAGGACGGGCTTTCTGCGTTCGACATCTTCAAAAAGTATTACCCCTTCTACGACGGGAGCGAGGAAGAATGGATCGCCGACCTCGTAAACGGCAACCTTACGATTTATAAAGTGACGTTCAAGTCCGAGGTTGCCGAGGACATCGTGCGCCGCGTATTCAAGGGGCGCGACCTCACCGATATTCCCGACGTTCCCGAAAAGGAAGGGCAGGCGAGCGCAAAGTGGGATAGAGAAGATTTCACGAATATCACCGAGGATATTGAAGTCCACGCCGTCTACACGATGAAACAACTCACCGTGACCTTCCATAACGAATACACCGAGGAAGAGGACGAGACAAGGACGGTGGAGTACGGACAGGCAATCGAGGACGTTCCCGTGGTAAAGGAGAAAATCGGGAACAGCGGCGTTTGGGACGTGACCGATTTCAGCCGTATCACCGAGGACATGACGGTCAACGCCGTATATGAGACGGAGGGTCTTGCTTATACGCTCATCAATAATCAACAGGAATATCGCGTGTCCGCAGGAACGATGAATAAGGAAACCGAGGAGTTGTTCATCCCCGCCGTACACGACGAAAAACCCGTCACGGTCATTGCGGAAAATGCATTTAAGGGAGATTCTTCAGACTATTATAAATTCAAACTTGTACATCTTCCCGAAAGCATTACGGAAATACGCTCCTCCGCCTTTGAGTATTCCGAGCTACAAAGCATTACGCTTCCAAGCAAGGTGACGGAAATTGAGGAATACGCCTTCGGTTATTGTTCCAGTCTGACGAATGTAGAAATGTCAAACATTACAAGTGTTGGTTACGGTGCATTTTACAGCTGCATAGTTTTATCACACATAGAAATGCCACAGGTGACGGAAATCGGACCCATAGCATTTTTTAGTTGTTGGTCTCTGACGACTGTGGAAATGCCGCAAGTGACATCGATTGAATACGGCGCTTTTTCAAGTTGCACTGCGTTGGAACATTTGGAAATACCGAGCGGCGTAACAACAATCGAAAGGAACTTATTTGGCGGTTGCACATCTTTGAAATACGTCATTCTTCCGAGCGGAATTACCTCTATCGGAAGCGGTGTGTTTTCGGGCTGTACCGTCTTTGAGGCGATTTACTTCAAGGGCGACAAAGAAGCGTGGGCGGCGTTGGACAAAAGCTCTGCGGGCGAAGTGTTCAACGACGCAAAGGTCTACTACTATGCAGATCCCATGCCCGAAGAGAATGAGGGCGACTATTGGCACTACGACGTGGACAAAGTGACACCCGTCGTTTGGAAAAAAGACAATTAAAAAACGGAGGTATATTATCATGAGAACGGCAAAAGACACTTGCATCGCGCAGGTAACGGCGGCATTTGCGGAGTTTGCAAACGCGCATCACGGACAGACGCTCGCCAAAGCGGAGATTGATGAAGGCGCACGCGCCCTCATGCGTGACGGCGACCTTCACGGATATTGCGTCTCCGATTTTGCAAGAGGTGAGACGGACGAACACAGGAGTAGGAACAATCCCACCCTCTTCGAACGGATAGAAGGCGAGAATGGCGTTTATATCGTCTTGTAAAATTTTCGGTAAAAAATTTTGTCGGTAGCTCTTTCGTCGCGGCAAGACATTCAAAAGGGACAGCTTAAGGCTGTCCCTCATTTTTATTCTATAAGGGCAATTTAATTGTTCATGGAATTCTCGGAGTCGGCGGCTACAAGATTTTCCGTTTCGGTTTTCAGGATCTCCGAGATCATGGCGTCCTTGTTTTGTGGCGAGAGAGAAGAGCTCAGCATGATCGCGGAATACAGTTGCTCTTCGCGCCCCGCATCATAGCTGAACTTGGAGACCTGTTTGAGCGTCGCGCGGTGGACGGATAATATGATCCCGCTGAACATTTCCACGATCGCCGCACTGATCGCGGGGATCAACGCCACCAATACCTTTTCCTGAAACGCCAGCGCAATGCACACCGTGATCGCAAACAGCAACAGCCCGAAGACCGCGCTCATAAGTGCCAACGCAAAGGTCAGTTTGAGCTGCCTTGTGATCATCAAAAAGTATTCGTAATTCTCCCGATGCTTCGAAAGCCATATCTGCGCCAGAGAGGGCGCGACGGTATCCGCGGGGATCTGTCCCATCGCGTCTTGCAAAGCCGCCATCCGCGCATCCGCGCCCGCTCTCGTCGTCTTGCTCTCGTATTTTACATAGACGATAAACCCCACGACCAGTGAAAACAACACCCCGAGCGCGACCAGTGCGACCGTTATGATGAAGATGATCGTTGCCGAATCCGTATTCATTTTTTCCTCCGCAACCGCGATTTTCGCGTCTTTTTCTTTATATTTTAACGGGTTTTTGATTTTTGTCAAGACTTCCCAATAAAAATTGCCCTTTCTCCTGTCAAAAAATGGGAAAAACCGTTCTGTCTGCGACGGGGCCCTGCCCGCGCGTGCCCCCTCCATGGGAGGGTAGGGGGGGTGATGACAGGGCCGTTGCAGAGTCCCTCATTCCGAGGGCGTAAGCCCGAGTGGATCTTGAGCGATCAGTATAATAAAAACATCAGCATTGGCTGATGAGGAAGTTTTGTACCCATTCGCTCAGGATACGCTCCCCGCTCGGCTACGCCTCGGGGTCGGTATGAGGGACGGACTCCGTATGAGCGGCCCCTTGCCTTCCCTTCTGGGGAAGGTGCCCCGTAAGGGGCGGATGAGGAGGAGAAACCCTTTCGGCGCACAAGGGCAGTGCGCCACTTTCCCTTACAGGGACAGCAAGAGGGGGCGCTCGCTTACCATAACACGGACCGCGTTTGAGGGTACCATGTCCGCGATCGTGTGAGCGATTTTCTCGTTGATGGGGAAAAGTTCAGTTTACGACTGTGGTGAGATATTGTTTGATCGTCTTGACGCGGAACTTGAACAGGGCGTATAAAAAGAAGAAAAAGGAGATGACGATCACTGCGCCGATGCCCAAAAGCAACATGCCCAAAAGCTGCATCTTGGTCACCGCCAGGTCGATGTTCGTCATATATCCGATGATGTATGTAATGGTGATGTATCCTCCCGCCGTCAGGATAAACGCGATCGGCACCGCAATGAGGCACAGAAGAAAGAGCTGGATGCCGAGCAATAAAAACAATCTGCTCCGCCGCATGCCGACCGTCATCAGGATCCCGCTCGAGCGCGAGAACACTTTCATGTATTTATCGATCATCAGGAAGATGGTCATGATGAGCCCGATGCTGAGCGCCGAGCCGATGATGACATAGAGATTGGTCGCGAGCACCTGGATGCCGTTGATGGTGTCCACATTGGCGACATTGTTATAGCCGATATAGGCGTACAACGAAGACGAGCCGCTGAACTTCCAGCTGTCGGCTTGCATCTCATCGGGCCACGTTGACGGATAGACGCGGTAGCGCGCGATCCTCTTGGCGGACATGAATGTATTCCCGTTTTTGAACAAAAAGAAGGGGCGCGTGTTGCCGACCGATCTATGACCGGAGAGCGCATAAAAATCCGCCGTGATGACGCCGGAGACGGTGGCCTTCGCGATGCTTTGGAGCGGCTCTTTCCCTGCGCGGGGGTCTTTGATAAAGATGGTGATCTCTTTGCCGAGCACGTCGCCGGCATCCAATCCGTAGGCCTCGAGCATGGGCATGCCCACCGCAACTTCCTCCTCCGTCGCAGGGTAATTGCCCGCGTCGAAGAAAGTTTGCTTGCCGAAACAGGCCCTCAGCTCCTCATAGTCGGCGGGGGCAAAAAATTCATCGGTCGCATGCACCGCACAGCCGAAAGTGACCTTTTTCAGGGCGCGGTATTCCCGCCCGCCTATCCCGAGCACGAAGAAACTGCTATCCGAGAGATACTGCCCGCCCACACCGTAACGCAAATAGATGTCGTCTGCAAAGCTGTGCAGCCAATAGAGGTCCTCATAGGAGGTGTCCGGGAACTGTGCCTTGAACTCCTCGATGTTCTCGGGATTTTGCGAATAGAAATAGTTGGAGGAGGCCGACTCGTTCACGATCGAGTCGCGCTGTTCGTTGAGTGCGACGTTGTAGACCGTGAAGAGGCAGATGAGGAAGGCGAGGCAGGCAAAGGTAAAACACATCTTGGCGTTCATCCAAAAGTATGTGCGGATATTCTTGCAGGCGAGGCGGAAGAGACTGATGTCCTTTTTGATCTCTTGCCGTTCGCCGTGCCGTTCCTGCAAAGTGAGGTCGGCGCCGTCGGGATGAAGGGGTCTATTCATAGCGCACCTCCTGTGCGATCGCGGTATTCTTGACTTTCCTGTTGAAGTGCAAGTAGAGGAGCAGGGTGACAAGAACGAGCACGGCAAATACCCCGAGGGGCACGATGGGGCGGAAATGCGAGACGAAGTTGGAGCTGAACCGCTTGAAGAGCTGCCCGCAAAGGCCTATGAAGTAGACATTGAAGCCCATGGAGACGGCCGAGCCGATCAAGACGGCAATGAATACGAGCATGACGGCGATGGTGCAGTAGACGCCCGCGATGACGCCCGGGGGCGCGCCGAGCAATTTGAGACGGCAGATCTGGCTGCGGCGCTGGCGGTAGAAGATGGAGATGAGGGCGTAGAGCATGAAGATGACCATGAGCGCCAGCACGAGAACGACGGCCCCGAAGAAGGCCTGCGCGATGCCGATGTTGTTGATGAGAGAGGCGGTGGCGCCGTCCATCTTGGATACGGTGCCGCTCTGCGCGAGCGAGAGATAGGCGTTGTGGATATCCTTCGAGTGGCGGAATGCAAAATATTGTATGGAGAACTGCGCGTTTGGCGGGGCGATGAAGAAGATCTGTCCCGCGGGGAGCACATTTTCGCGCGGATGGAGCTTGTTGTAGTTCCCGATGACGCTCGTATCCGCAAGGCCGACGACGGTGAAGGACATCGGGCCGACATCCGAAAGATCCAGCCCCCACGCGGGGTCCTCGAAGAAGGGATCGGGGGCGAAGGTGACCGTGTCGCCGACTTTGGCGCCTACCATTTTCGCGAGACTGCTGTTGAGAAGCAATTCGCCCTGTGCCTTGGGCGCGATAAGTTTCTTGGAATATTCACAGTAGGGGGCAAACAGCGCCTCTGCGCTCTCCTCCATGACGGCATAGGCATTGAAGGTGAAGCCCGCCTGCTGTTCGGTCTTCTCGTCCCCGTCTTTCTCATCGGAGTTCGGGGGCGTAGCGGCGTGGGAATTGAGAAAGACGGTGCCTGCGGGCCCCGTCATGGAACAGTAGCGGGTGATGCCGTCGATGTGCCCGAACGCGGGCATGCCCCCCTCCAACGACAGATTTCGGGCGGGCGATGTGACATCGAGGCGGAAGACGGCGGAATACTCGTCGAGCCCTGCATAGATGCCGTCGGGCACGTCGATGAGCACGGAGACGACGGAGAGAAGCGCCGAGACAAAGGCGATGAGAATGATCCCGATGGAGAGGACTGTCTTTTTCAAAAACCAAAGTTCAAGGGATAAGAGTTTCAAGACCCGTTTCATTTCAAAGTTCCGCCTCCGATGGGGGATTTTCGGGGTGCAGGCCGTGCGGGATGCACGGTCTCAGATATTGCGGACGTCTCCGATGACCTTGCCGTCGGACATGGTCACGATGCGCTCTGCCTTGCGGGCGTCTTCGGGGTCGTGGGTGACCATGACGACTGTTTTGCCGCCGGCGTGCAAATTGGCGAGGATGCGCATGATATTTTCGCTGTTGGCCGAATCGAGATTGCCGCACGGCTCGTCCGCGAGGATATAGCGGGGGTCGTTGACGATGGCCCGCGCAATGGCGACGCGCTGTTGTTCCCCGCCCGAGAGGTTGCGCGCCTTTTCCTTCGACCTGTCCGAGAGGCCCACCGCCTCGAGCGCCGTTTCCACACGGGCGCGGTTTTTCTTGCCCGTTCTCCCTGCGAGCACGAGGGGAAGCTCGACGTTGTCGTAGACGGAATAACTCGGTTCGAGATAGAAACTCTGGAAGACAAAGCCCACCGTCTTGTTGCGATACTCGGCGATCTTCCTCCCCGAAAATCTGGAAATATTTTTGCCGTCCACGAAGATACTGCCCGCGGTAAGCGAATCGAGCGTGCCGATCATGTTGAGCAGGGTGCTCTTGCCGCTGCCCGATTTGCCCGTGATGGCGACGAATTCGTTGTCGCCGATCTCGAGCGAGACGCCGTCGAGCGCCCAGAAAGCTTTTCTGCCGCCCGAATACCGTTTTTTGGCGTTTTCGATGGTGATCATGTCTTCCCTCTGCAAGATTTGCATGCAATGCGGCACGCAGAGTGCCGATACCCCGCGCGCCGGAAACATACCTTAAAAATAAACAAATATATTATACATCGCACGGGCGGCGGATGTCAAGGGCGGCAGTGAAAAAATTTCACAAAAATAAATTATTTTTTCTTCATACGAACGATGCCTCCGCGAAAAAAATTTTCCTCCAATTCCCCTTAAGCAGTTGACACCGTGCCATAAATATAGTATAATCTTTTACGACAATGCCGAAATATGCCCCCATGCGGGGTTTCTTGCATAAGTCGATCTCAAAACATTACAAGGAGGCTCGGAATGAACAACATTTTCAGCCTGCTCCTTGACGTTTCCACCGGCCTTGCCGTGGCGCTCTTCATCCTCCTTCCCGTCCTCGGGATCGCAGGCGGCGCCGCCCTCACTTGGTGGATCCTCAAAAAAGTTTCCAAAAAAAGGTCCGAACAAAAGCTCGATGAAACTTCCAAACGCGTGGAGGAAATGCTCCAAAACGCCGAGACGAAGTGTAAACAATTGAAGCAGGAAGCAATTTTAGAGTCGCAGGAGCAGGATCTCAGAAGACGCAACGAATTTGACCGCGAGATGAAGGAGAAGCGCGCCGAACAGGCCCGCATCGAGACCCGTCTCGGCAAACAGGAAGACCAGCTCGAAAAGCGCGAGACGGAGATCTCCCGCAAGGAGCAGTCCCTCGAAGACCAGAGGAAAAACCTCGAAAAGAAGACGCAGGAGATCGCCAAAACGCAGGAGCAGGTCTCCCACCAGCAGGAACTCATGATGGCCGAGCTCGAGCGCATCGCCCAGCTCACCAAGGAAGAGGCCAAAAAGCAGCTCACCGACGAGATCCTCGACGAGACGCGGCGCGACCTTGCCATCGAGGTGCGCAACCTCGAACAGCAGGCCAAGGACGAGGCCGAGCTCAACGCCAAGAACATCATCTCCCTCGCCATCCAGCGCTGTGCCGCCGACCATGCCTCGGAGTCCACGGTCTCCGTCGTGCCCCTTCCCAATGACGACATGAAGGCGCGCATCATCGGCCGCGAGGGCAGGAACATCCGCGCCATCGAAAACGCGACGGGCATCGAGCTCATCATCGACGATACGCCCGAAGTCGTCATCCTCTCGGGGTTCGATCCCGTGAGAAGGGAGATCGCGCGTCTCACGCTCGAAAAGCTCATCTCCGACGGCCGCATCCACCCCGCACGCATCGAGGAGACGGTGGAAAAGGTCACAAAAGACCTTGAACAACAGATCAAGGCGGCGGGCGAGAACGCCATGTTCGAAGTGGGCATCTTCGGCCTGCACCCCGAGATCATCAAGCTCATCGGGCGGCTGAAATTCCGCACCAGCTACGGACAGAACGTCTACCGCCACTCCATCGAAGTCGCACAGCTCGCGGGCCTCATGGCGCAGGAGCTCGGGCTCGACGTCAACTTTGCCAAGCGCGCGGGCCTTCTGCACGACATCGGCAAGGCCGTCGACCATGAACAGGAGGGCACGCATATCCAGCTCGGCGCCGACATCGCCAAGAAATATAAAGAGAACCCGATGATCGTGAATGCCATCATGGCGCACCACGGCGACGTGGAGCCCAAGACCATCGAGGCAGTGCTCGTGCAGGCGGCGGACGCCATTTCGGGCGCGCGGCCGGGGGCAAGGCGCGAGACGGGTGCGGGCTACATCAAGCGGCTCGAAAAGCTCGAGGAGATCGCGGGCGGATTCAAGGGCGTGGACAAGAGCTATGCGATACAGGCAGGGCGCGAGGTGCGCGTCATCGTCAAGCCCGAGCAGATCGACGACGCCAAGGCCGTCTTCCTCGCAAAAGACATCGCCAAGAAGATCGAGAGCGAGCTCGAATATCCCGGGCAGATCAAGGTCAACGTCATCCGCGAGTTCCGCAGCGTGGAATACGCGAAGTAAGGGGGCAAAGACCCTGCGGGCATCCCTCATCCGCCCTGCGGGCACCTTCCCCAAAGGGGAAGGCGGGGGGGACCATGTCCGAGGTAGACCCTCACTCGAGCGTCATTCTGAGCCGACAGAGAAAGAATAGAGCGAACTGCTCATCCGCGAAGGAATCTTATTACGGCCAAGTATCGTGCAAGCGAATAAGACAACGAAAAACGGAGCTCCGACGGGGCCCCGTTTTATTGTGTTTTGTTATTTTTCCGCTGCGGGCACGAACTCGATCTTTTGCTCCAAGCTCTGCTCGATGTTCTCGGCCTCGCGTCTTAGGTGCGGACGTTCGAGAAGGAAGGCGTCGGCGGCTTCCCACAGCGAAAAACTGCCGACGATGGAGAGGATCTCGGCGAAGAAGGCGTCGTCGCGGGTGAAGGCGAAGTAGAAATAGAGGGCGAGCACGGCCACGCCGAAGAGGATGAGCAGGAGCATTTTGCGGAAATTGGACGCCATGTCCCACGAGACGTCGAGGGAGCGCAGTTTGTAGTGGCGGTGCATCATGCCGCGGATGGCCTCCTGCTCGGCGGGGGGGATGTCCCCGTGGAAACGGATGCGTAAGGGGATATCGGCGGGCACGACGTTGGTCTGGGTCTCGATGTAGTCGTAAATGGCGCCGTTGAGGTCTTTGCCCGTACCCATGCCCAAGGGATCGTAGAGGGAAGCGGCGTCGCTCGCGTCGATGTCCACGACGGCATAGCCCTCCTCGTCGCGGATATTTTTGAGGTATTCGATGACCTCCTCCGCCCGTTCCTTGCGCGACATTGTCTTCTTCATAGCGTCCTCCCTTAGGTTTTTCAACGGCATTGTATCACACCTCACCGCAAAAAGCAAGGAAAATCGGGAGAATTTTAGGGAGGAGATGAGGGCGGACCGCCGGCGGGGCCAAATCAAAGCGTCATTTTGAACAGAGTGAGGAATCTCTGACATGCGCTTTATTGGTATAAGCGGAAACTCAGAGATTCCTCGGCTACGCCTCGGAATGACGTGCTTGTGCGCTCGGAATGAGCCCCCTTGGCGCTCGAGCCCAATGAAAGCGTCATTCTGAGCCGTAACGGTTTGACTTTCATCGAATAGCCCATCCGCGAAGGAATCTTACTACGCCCAAGCCCGTGTGAACGATAGTCGGACTTCGTTCTTCGGGATCCTTCGGGGACGGCCGTCACGGACTTCGTATCATCATTACGGCTCAGGATGACGCGCTTACCACAACAATAATGCGGTGATGCTTCGACTACGCTACTTCGCCTTTGGCTCGTGTCGCGCTTAGAATACCAATAGAAGCCTCGCGCGGTCAGCATGACGTATTTAGAGCACAAGGGCAGTGCGCCACTTTCCCTTACAGGGACAGCAAGGGGGGCGTCGCTTACCACAACACGCCCACCTCATCCGCCCCTTACGGGGCGCCTTCCCCAAAAGGGAAGGCAAGAAACCCCCGCCGGGTTTTTTCCGAATATCACTAAACATATTTGAAAGCCTTGACAAAAGAACGGTAAAAATAATATAATCATAAAAATATCCCCCCGTGCGCGGAGATCGGAGCGCGCAGAGGAAATTTTGGAGGAATCATATGAAGAAGATGAGAAAGATCGTTCTCGGTCTCATCCCGTTGCTGCTCTTGACGGCGTGCCTTGCCGTCTTCTGTGCCTGCGACAAGAAGGACGTGCAGAACGAGAACGTCAAAGAGACGGCTTCCGTCGTGCTCGATGCGGCGAGGGAGGGACCCTCGAGGGCGGCAGTGACCGTCTTACGCTGACGGCCGATGTCGGAACGCTTTTGAAAGACCTTGTCGCGGACATGGTACCCATTGCCGACGCGGACTGCACTTTTGAGGGATGGTTTTTAGACGGACAGCCCCTCGATGCGCAGACGCTTTCCGGGGGGGGGTGCTATTTGGACGCGCGGTACCGCGTCGGCTACACGGTAGAGCTGTATCTTGCGGATACCGAAGGGCACTACGGCGAACCCGAGACGGTCACGGGGACGGCCACCCTCGGCGAGCCCTTCACCTACACCCCCGCGCGGGAGCACTTCAAGCCCGCCGAAGACCGCGCATCCCGTGTGTCCACGGACTTCCTTGTGAAGAATGAAGTCTTCACCGTCTACCTTGCCCGCGAGGAATACAACGTGTTCTTCGTGGACGATCTGAGCGGGGAGTCCGTCACCGAACAGGTCACCTACGGAAACAGCGCCGTGTGCGGCGATCGCTTTGCGCCTGCGGACGCCCACCGTTTTGCGGGTTGGGCCGAAGAGGAGGGCGGCGCGGTAAAATATAGCGCACAGGATACCGTCACGCCCGAAGATAACGTCATACTCCATGCCATCTGGGATGTGGCATATACCGACCGCATGGGTGGCGGCGACTATCTCTATCTCCCCGTCATGCAGAAGGGCGTTGCCATCCTCGACAGGGCGGGCGTAGAATTTTTTGGCACCGTCAACGAAGAGGGCGTCTTCACCTTTGAGACGGAGGAAGGGGAGCTGAAGGGCAAGGCCGAAGACGGTCTGCACACCTTCCAATATGCGGGCAGGCTCAAAGCGGGCAAATACGTGCATTATGACAGATACTACGGGGCCGAGGCGCCGCTCGACGACAAGACGACCCTCGAGCTCGACGACTACGGCAAGGGCACCCTCACCGTGGACGGGAAGGCCTACGAGGGCACCGTCTACTATGATACCGAGATGGGCGACTATGTCTTCGCCGTGGACGAAGATACGGCGGGATATTTCATCACGGCCGAGGAAGACGGCAAGCTCTTCTTCACGCTGCAGGGCGAGGAGATGGGGCAGTTCACCCAGCTCGTCTCCTTCGGAAGTCTCCTCAAGGGCAGTTACGGCGACTTCCTCCTCACCGTGGACGGCTACGGCCACGCGGTCTTCTATAATACATATTATAAGGACACCTACACCGCAGAGTATGCGTTGGTGCCCGAACAGAGCGGCGGCTCCGCGCTCTGCCTGCATGCACATGTGGACAACAGACAGGAGCTCGACTTCCTCGATGAGCGGACGGACTATGTGGACACCTATGTCTACCTCTTCGACTTCGACGGGGAGCTCATCTTCCTCTTTGAGAACGGGGAGGCAAAGGGCTCGTTCGAAAAGGACGGAGACACCCTCGTGCTCGACGGCTTCGGCGGATTTACCGACAGCGCCTCTTATACCGCGGGCGGGAAGACGGTGAAGGGCAGCTACTATGCCTATGAGACCGAACTCTTCGGGACCGTCGTCGAGATGGACGGCGAGGACGGAAAGGACTACTACTTCTCCATTTCGGGCGGCCTCAAACCCGCCTTTACGGTCATGTCCGGCAAGTTCAAGGAGGCTTGGAACCTCACGCTGGATGAATACGGCCGCTCCGACTTTTTGGGCCCCATTCTCGTCACCTATGAGGAAAAGCAGGGCGTCATCCCCGCAGACCTCTACGAGGAGGACCCGATCAGCGGCGAATTCCTGAAACGCGGGAGCGGCAGCTGTACCTATGAACAGAAGGGAGACTATACCGTTTACACCTTTACGCTCAAAACCCCGGAAGAGGGCGCGGACCCCTCGGTGTATCAGACCATCATCTTCCTCGAAGCAGATCTCTTCGACGCCAACGAGATCATGTATCACACCTATCGGATCTACAGCCTGAACGGGAAGGCCCTCTACACCGAACTGAGCGGCACGGGCGCCAATGCGGGCGAGACGATCTGGTATGCCGATTTCGACTACGAGGGCGTCGGCTCCTTCTACAAGACCAAGAGCGGCGAGGTGCTCCACGGCAGTTTCGTCGTGGGATACGGCGGCGAATGGTTCGACGACGATGTGCAATACGGCGTCTTCCGCTATGACGACGGCGTGAACGACACCTATCAGACGCTCCGCTTTGCGATCGGCGGCACCGAAGAAGCCCCCACATTCTCGCAGATCTCCTTCCTCCCTTACCGTCTCTATTCGACGGACGAGACGCACAACTATTGGTTCGATAATTTGTGTCTCGGCGACGGCGGTGCGGCGCAGTTCAATGTGCAGGACGCTTCGGAGAACGATCTCGGCGTCGTCAAGGGCACTTACCGCGAGGTGGAAAAGACGGTCTTCGGCGACCCCGTCTATCTCTTCGAGCCCGAAGACGGCGAGCAAAATTTTGGCGAATACAACGTGAAGGCGTTCCGCTTCGTCATCGAGAGCGACTACGTGTACGGCTCTTATAACGGCATGCCCCTCACGCACGAGGTGTATCACGTCTTATCCGAGACGAAGGCCTACGAGACGGAGGACGGCGGCAAGCTCGAGGGCGACGGGTATTGGTTCCGCGGCAGGTATGTCACGGCAACGGGCACGGAGGTAGACGGGCTCTTCTACCACGGCCGCGGAGAGGACAAGGGCAAGATCATGCTCCTCGAAACGGATGAAATGACCCTCATCTTCGACATTCTTCCGAGCGGCAAACTCAGCCTGCGCGACGGGTTGGACGGATACTATACCGTCCTCGACGACAATTCCGAAAACTATCAGCATTGGGCGCTCGAGTTGGACGGCCACGGCAATTTGACCGTGGAGGACACGTGGGAATATAAGACGCTCTACCGCGGCACCTATGCCCTCTCGGAGGAATACGGCCTGCTCGACATCACGCTCGGCATGACGGGGGCCATCCGCATGCAGTTCAAAGTTTTGCTCATCTCGAGCGGCAGCGGCAATTATGCCGTGCTCGTCAATGAGGAGCGCGGGATCTACACGGCCGGCGACCTCTCCGTCCTCTATATCGACGGCATGAACGTGGAAAGCTACTACATCGACGCATTCGGCATGGGGCACGAGGGCGATTATTATCTCTTCGGAGACGGCTACGGCGCCTTCAACTATGCCGACGGGAGCGATCTCTTCGTCTTCGCGTATGACCCTGCCGCAAAGACCTTCGAGCGCAAGGAGTATTCTTCCCATTACGCCACCTACTACGCGGGCGATTTCAGCGCGGCCTATGTCTTCGGCAAGACGGTGACGACGGACGAATACGCGGGTTATTGGTACGTGGAGGGCAACTCGCTCACCATGCAGCTCATCCACGAGAGCTCCGGCACCATGTCCACGAAGAAGGGGACCTTCAACGCCGACGGCACGCTGACGATCGGGTACACCGAGACCTTCTATCGGGTGGAGGAGGAATTGGTCCTCACGGGCAAGGTGACGCTGAGTTATCAAGACAAGGACACCGATCTCACCCTCAAATTCACGCCCAACGGCGAGGGAACGTTCAACGTCGACGCCTTCTTCATCGACGACACGTATACGGGCCTCTCGGTGAAATTCACGGGCTGGAACATTTGGCTGACCGACGGCAACAACGACTATTATCTCGAGATCGATTTGGAGAGCAAGACGTTCGTCGTCGAGCTCGACTACGACTACGAATATGTGGCCCTGATGAAGAAACAGCCCTGACGGCCACGGACGGCCAAGGACGGCCACGGACGCGCCGCTTTGGCGTGCAAAGGAAACCTACGGCGGAGAGACGCGGATCTCTCCGCTTTGCCGTTTTGCGGGCATAAAAAAATTTTCGGAAAAGTTTGCCGTTTTAATGCGGCTTTCATGTTCGCATGCTATCATGGAACCACAAACAACAAAAGGGAGGACATCTTCATGAAAAAATGGTTGAAATACTTTGTTTCGGGAGCCGCCGCGCTCACGCTCTCTCTCGGGCTCGTCGCGGGGTGCGCCCCCGATAAGACCGCTACGGCAAGCGAGAGCGGGGTCGTCAGGGCCTTCGCGCTCATCGACGAGGAGGGCCTCATCTCCAAGACCGCCCGCGCCGACGGCCTCAAATACCGCGTCACCTCCGTCACCGCCACTGCTGTCCGCGAGTACAGCATCGGCCGCGACTTCGTCATCGAACACACCGACGACCTCACCGCGGGCAAGCAGTCCACTTCGCTCCTCGCCGCCCTCTCGGATGCGGCAGAACCCGATACCTCCGAGCCCGGGAATACGGACCCCGCACCCGCAGAGCCCGCACCCTCCGAGCCTGCACCCGCAGAGCCCGGGAACACGGAGACGGACACGGCCGTGAGCGCGCTCGAACGCGCCTATGCGGAGGCACTTCGCCTCTCGGGCATCGCGGAGGCGGACGTCGCGGGCTTCGATTTCGACAGGGACACCTACATGGGCAAGGCCGCTTTCAAGGTGGAGATCGAGGACGCGGCGGCGGAATATACCTTCGTCTTTGATGCGGAGACCTTCGCCGTTCTCGCGAGCAAGAGCGAATTGCGGCATACCATGTCCGAGACAGACAGCTCATATATCGGGGAAGAGCGGGCAAAAGCGCTCGCGCTCGGGGCCGTCGGGATCGATGCGGCCGCAGCAGAGGGACTCACGGTCAAGAACATTCTCTCGGACGGGAGACGGGTGTATAAGGTGGCCTTAAACTACGGCGGCTACCGCTATGAGGCGGACATCGACGCCCTCTCGGGGGACATTGTCGAGTTCTCCAAGACCCTGCTCGGCGGCGCCACGGGGCCCGAGATCGCGGGCAACATCACCGAGAGCGAGGCAAAGGAGATCGCGCTGGCCTTCGCCTTCCCCGAAGGAACGGGGGAGACCGTCACCTTCCGCAAAGTCAAGCTCGACTATGAAGACGGCGTCTTCGTCTATGAGGTGGAGTTCATCGCCGGCGGGAATGAGTATGAATTGGAGATCGCGGCGGCCGACGGGGCCATCCTCGACGCCGAGATCGAACGGGAAGACAGAGAGGATCCCCTGCCCCAAGGCACTTTCCTCTCCCGCGAAGAGGCGATGCAGGCCGTGCAGGCCGTGATCGGAGAAAACGCCCGCATCGTGGATATCGAACTCGAGACCTCGGGCATGGGTGCCACCAAGACGTTCTACTATGAGGTGGAAGTCGTCGACGGGTACCGCGAATACAACTACCTCGTCGACGCGGTGACGGGCGCCGTCACCAAGCTCGGGGAACAGGAGAGCGCCGAAAACGGCTTCATCGGGGAAGAGCGCGCCATCCAGATCGCCCTTGAAAAATTCAGCCTCACCGAGAAGGAGGCGCGGGTGGAGAAGGTCAAGCTCGAGCGCGACGACGGCAGGTATATCTATGAAGTGGAGCTGCGCGTCAGGAGCATCGAATACGAGGTGGAGATCGACGCCGAGACGGGCAAGATCTTGGAGAGCGATATCTCCTACGATTGATTTTTCGGCGAAAGTATGCTATAATGAAAACTGCCCCCCCCCGTGCGAGGGGGGCAAACGCATGAAAAGGAGCGCTTATGAAACTTCTCATCGTCGAGGATGAAGAGAGCCTGCGGGCCGTCTTAAAACGCCGCCTCGAGAAGAATGGCTTTGTCGTCGAATGCGCGGCAGATGGCGAAGAGGGCATGGCATTCTTGGACATGGGTGCCTTCGATGTCGTCATCTCAGACATCATGATGCCCGTCATGAACGGCCTCGAACTGCTTTTGAGCATCCGCAAAAAGGGGCTCGACGTGCCCGTCATCCTGCTCACCGCGCTCGACGGCAGCGGCGACGTCGTCAAGGGGCTCGACATGGGCGCCGACGACTACATCGTCAAACCCTTCGAGTTCTCCGAGCTCCTCGCGCGCATCCGCCTCGTCACAAGGCGCAAGCTCGGGCTGAGGGAAAACGTGCTCACCGCGCTCGACCTCACCCTCGATCTCAATGCCCGCACCGCCTCCCGCGCAGGCCAAGACATCGCACTCTCCGCGCGCGAGTTCGATCTGCTCGCACTCCTCGTAAGGAACAAAAATATTGTGCTCACCCGCGACCGTATCTATGACGCGCTCTACGGGACGGAGCAGGACATCGCCTCCAACGCCATCGACGTCTACATCCGCTTTCTGCGCAAGAAGGTGGACGAGGGATACCCCGTGAAGCTCATCCACACCGTGCGCGGCGTGGGATATACGGTGAAAGCATGAAATTCGGCAAACGCATCGTCGCGATCAATTCGCTCATCATCATCTTTTTGGCGGCCGTCATCGTCATCGCCGCGACCGTCGCGGGGGGCAGGGTGATCGGCACCAACACCCGCAACAACCTCATGGACACCGTCTCCTCGCGCGCGGCCATCATCTCCGAGGCCAAAGGGGTGGTGCCCGACGACTTCGACTACACCGTGGGCGGGGTCTACCTCGGGGTCTACCTCAGCGACGGCACTTTGAAGAACGCGTCCTTCCCCGCGGAGCTCGATCTGCCCATCAAGCAGGGCATGGTCTCCACGGTGACGGCAGAGGGGAGGCAGTATTACGTCTACGACTTCGCCGTCTCCCTCGAGGGCCGCGATGACATCTATCTTCGGGGCATGGTACCCACCTCGAACGTCGTGTGGTGGGCCGCGGCCATTGCCGTGACTGCGTTTGCGGCCGTGCTCGCCGCCCTCGGCGTGACGCTCAACGTGCTCTCCGTGCGCCGTGCCGTGCGCCCCATCGACAGGATGCGCCGCGAGATCCACGGGATCATTTCCTCGAAGGATTTCACGCGCCGTCTCTCCAAGGTGCCCGCGGACGCCGAACTCGACAGCCTTGCCGCCGACTACAACGCCCTGCTCGACAGCCTCGGCGAGGCGCTTTCGAACCACGAGCGGTTTACCTCCGACGTCGCGCACGAGCTCCGCACGCCGCTCACCGTCATCCTCTCGGAGGCGGAGTATGCCCTGCAAGAGGCCTCGGACGGCGCGGAAAAGGACGCGTCGCTCTCCGTCATCCTGCGGCAGTCCAAGCGGCTCAAAGCCATCACGGACGGACTGCTCGAATTCACGCGCATGGCGAACACGGTGGCCGTCCCGCTCGTGCCCCTCGACCTCTCTGTGCTCACGGCGGGATTTGCGGCCGACTTTGCCTTCCCTGCGGAGACGAAGGTGGAACTCGACATCCGCGAGGGGATCTTTGCCGCGGCCGACGCGACGCTGTATGAGAGGATCCTGCAAAATCTTTTGGACAACGCCGTCAAATACGGCAGGGCAGGGGGGCACATTTGGGTGCGTTTGCGCGGCGGGGAGGGCAAGGCGGAACTCACGGTGGCGGACGACGGCATCGGCATGAGCAAGGAGGCGGCAGAGCACGCCTTCGAACGGTTTTACCGCGCCGACGCATCCCGTTCACAGAGGGCGGGATTAGGCTTGGGGCTCAGCTTGGTCAGGGAGATCGTGCGGCTGTTCGGGGGAGAGATCTCGCTCGTCTCACAGCCCTCGGAGGGCACTGCGGTGACTGTGACCTTGGACATGGTACCGCCCGATGCGGTCTGATTTCTGAAAAAAATAAAAATGCCACGCCGCCGCGTGGTGTTTTTTTATGGGGTGATCTGTTGTTTTGAGGGGGGGCCTACCTGTCGCTGGCGCGACATCCTCCCCCCTCGGGTATAATGTGGGAGGCGGAGAGGTCTCTCCTCATCCGCCCCTTATGGGGCACCTTCCCCAAGGTGGAAGGCAAGGTCTCGGCTTCCCCTTTGGGGAAGCTGTCGAGCAACGCGAGACTGATGAGGAAACCCCTCACCGCCGAAAGGACATCGGCGGAGCTCCCCTTACAGGGGCGCCAAGGGGGTCGCGCGGGTTGGGCTTGGGCGCCAAGGGGGCAAGCATGGTCATGAGAATTCGTAGCGGTTGAGGGAGGCGGCGAGGGAGGCAAGCAGGATGGCCTTCTCCTCCACGGCCGCGGCCTGCCGCGCGGCGATCGAAACAAGCTCGGTGAGTTTTTCCGTCGCGGCGTTCATGATCGCGTCCTCCGCCACACTGCGGTAGCCCTCGTTTTTCCGCTTGATCTCCGTCCCCGAGGCCACCATGTCCGAAACAGCCGTCTCCATACGCTTCCTCGCGGCGTCGATGTCGGCGATGCTCGTAAATGCGACGGGGTCGGTCTCCCGCACGATGCAGTCGCTCAGTTGCTCTATGGTGGCGTTGACTTCGTGCGCGTGTGAGCGGGCATTTTCGGCGCGCTCCAAAACCGTGCGCAATGTGTTCTCCGCGCGGAATTTCTCCGTCGTAAAGTTCGAATACGCCTGTTGCACCTGCCGCCCGGCCTCCTCAAAGTTGCGCTTCTCCGTCTCGAGCCGCCTGTGCTCATCCCGGATGCGCCCCTGAATGTTCCTTAGCTCGTAGAGGGCATTTTCCAGCCCGCGGATATAGCGGTCGAGCGCGCCGATGGCGATCTCCGTGTCTTGCAGGGCGTGTTTGGCCTCGTTCATCGCGTTTTCCGCACTGCGCACCGCCTTTTGGGCGAGCGCCTTGTCCTGCGCATACGCCCGATTGGCCTGTTTGAAGGCGGCGTCGGCCTCGGGCCCTTCTCCCTGCTTCTTGGGCGGGCTGTTGATGACGCGCGTCTCCTCCTGTGCGGCACGGCGGTAGGCTTCGGCGCGGCGGCTCACCTCTTCGCGCAGGAGCTCGGCACGCTCCATGAGCTTCTCGCGGCGGGACCTCGCATCGGGCAGGCGGTCGTATTCCACCTCGCTGATGATCTCCTCCGTCTTTTGGGCCTCCAAGTCGCTCTGTTTGAGGAACTTTTCGATGTTCTCGAGATTGGCATGCAGATATTCCTCCGCCTTGTCGCAGTTGGTGCGGAGGTTTTCCCCGATGCCGTTGAGCGAGGAGAAGGCTCTCTCCACCGAGGAGATGAACTCCGAAATGCTCCTGAGGCGGTAGCTGATGTTGACTTTTGCGGGGTAGTTCATGTTCTCGCCAGCTCCATGCGCATGCGTTCAAGCTCCTGTATGATACGGTTGATGTTCTCCGCTTCGGAGCGGAACTCGACGGGTTTGAGCTTTTCGACCTTCCCGAGCGCCTTTTGGCATGCCTCGACGGAGGCCTGAACGTCCGCGCATGCCTCGGCTGCCTTTTTTTGGAGGGGGGCGCCGACGTCGTCGTTCCACTTGCTCTCGACGTTCACCTGCGGCCCCGAGGAGCTGAAAGCGGCAATGCCCGCGAGGATGCCAAGCCCCGCGAGGATGAAGGGCCCCATGCTCAGCCTCCGTATCTGGCGCGCATGCGGGCAAGCCCGTCGGCAAGCCTGCGCTGGGCCTCTTTCATTTGGGCGGTGAGCTCGGTGCCGCGCTCGAGCGAGCGTTTGATCTCGTCCGTCGCCTTGTGCATGGACGCCTTGAAGGCGTCGTATTCGGGCCCGCTCCATGCTCCCGCCAGCGAGCTGACCGACCCGTCGATGGCCTCGACGTAGTTCTCCATCTCCTTGATGTAGCGCTCGAGGTCCACGCTGAAACTGCGGTAGACCTCGTTGAGGTTTTCATTCCGCGAATAGATAAAATTCCAATCCATCGTTCTCTCTCCTTACGTGCGCCTGATCTTGGCCGCGATGTCCGTCTCTGCCTTGTTGATGTCTAAGGCCCCGCCGCGCATCTCCTGTGCAAAGCGGTCCGTCTTGTTCTGTGTGTCGCGCAAAATGGCCTTGATGTCTGCAAGAAGGTCTGAGACCCGCTGCATGATCTCGTCTTGCAGGGTGGAATAATACCCCGCGGCGGTGTTCGAGAGCTTCTCCGTCCGCCGCTCCATCTCTTTGAGAACGTCGATGATCGCATCGTTTTTGGCAACGATCTGCCCGAGGTCCATCTTGGTAGCCATGGTTGTGCCTCCTTACTCTTTTTCGCCGAGGGCGGCAAACAGCTGTTTCCACCACCCGGGGTTTTTTTCACGGTTATAGGAATAGATACGCGTCTTCATCTCGCCGGGCTGCACATAGCAGATGGTGGCGAGTTCGCGCTGGCCCGTCTCCTGCGGCTGGCCGTCGGGGCCCGCTACCATCTCCGCATACGAGCCGTAGACGATCCTCTCGAAGGGGCCCGTGTATTCCCGCAGGATGCTCTTGCGGAACTCCGAGAGCTCCTTGCCCGACCGCGACGCGACGACGAGGTGGATGGCGGTGCCGTTGCCGCGCGCAAAGAGGTTGGCGACGGAGGTGCGGATGAAGTTTGCGTCGGGGATCTCGGGCGGGGCCTTGCGTGCAGGTGCGCGGTTTTGCTGCCTCAGATAATCCAGAGCGGCGCTGCGGAGGCTCGCCTCGTCGGTGGGGAACCCGAATGCCTCGTATTGCACGCGGATCTCATCCATCACCTGCCTGAGCTCGGTCTCGTCGTAGGCGGGCTCTCCCGCCTCTTCGTGGGCGGAATTGCGCCACTTCTCGATGCGGCCGCTGAGCGTGGGATCTTTCAGCCAGTCGAGTTCGCGCAGGATGACGAGGTAGGGGGAGAAGCGCACGCCGGGGTCGTCCATGTCGGTGCGCTGTTCCATGAGCTTGGCGAGGGAGGCGATCTGCTCGATGGCGCCGAACTCCCTTACATTGCAGAATTTGAGGTGCTTTGCGAGGCGGGGGTCCTTGAAGAAGCCCGCGTCCCGCTGGAAAGACTCGGTGGAGCCGATGTAGAGGATGCGCGGATCCTCATACCGGATGCCGAGCGAGGCCGTCTTGAAGAGGAAGGAGAGCATGAGGCTGTTCACCATGCGGACCATGCGGAACTCATCCTCCGTGTAGAAGGCATAGCCCTCCTTCTTGGCGTCGGTGGTGAAGGGCAGGGCGGTGGGGTAGGCGTCCGTCGTGGAGACGCCGATATACAGCGGGAAAGCCGTCTCGTCGTAGAGCCCCGTGGCGAAGTCGTCGAACCCGTATTCCGCCTCCGCGTTGGGCACGGGGTCGTTCATGTGAAGATAGGGCGGATCGGTGGGGAGGTCGATGTTGTAGGGCTCCTCGTTGCCGCCGAGGATGAGGGGCATGGTCACGCCGTGGCGGTCGGCAATGCGCGCGGTGAGGGGAAGGCGCTCCTCGTGGTTGCCCGAGTAGGCGGCCCGCACGTTGACGGGGTCCCTGTTGGAGCTCCGCCCGATGATGGCGCGGCCGTCTTGCTTGACCGAGAGATAGTTGGCGTCTGCCGTGACGCGCGAATTGGTCTGCTCGGAGCGGTCGTTGTCGTAGAGCGTGCGGCGGATGAGGTCCTCGGCCTTCTCGGCCACACCCATGACCACGCGGTGCTGCACGTTTTTGAGGTCGATGTCCGATTCCTCGTTCTGGGCACAGAGCACGAGTGCGATGCCCGCGCTTCTCGCAACGTTGAGGAGGGCCCTCACGCGGTCGAGCCATGCGTCGCGGGTGCGCGTACTGCCCTGCTCGCTCGAGAGCATGGTCTGGTATTCGTCGATGATCACGAAGAGGAAGGGGAGCCGCTCCTGTCCGCGCCTGTCCATGAGGCGGTTGTAGCTGAGAAGATCCTGGCAGCCCTCCCTCTTGAAGAGGCGGTTGCGGTCCTCGGCGATGCGCAGGACCATACGCACGAAAGTGATATAATCGCCGAAGGAATTTTTGTCCTGCAAGTAGTGGACATGGGGGATGGCTTTGCCGCCGCGCATGGGCGCCGTCTTATAAAAGGAGAACTCCGAGCCCTTCCAGTCGGCGAGGTAGAACTGCACGTCCTTGGGGGAGTATTTGAAGGCGGTGCTCAAAATGAAGGTGTGGATAAAGCTCGTCTTGCCCGAGCCCGAGCCGCCGACGACGAAGATATGGCAGGCCTCCTTGATGGAGAACGTCCACTTGTAGATCTCCGCGCCGCGGTAGCCGAGGGGCACTTCGAGCAGGCCGCCGTTCTCAAAGGGGGAAGAAGCGGGAGAGCTCTCCGTCTCGTCGAAGAGGTCGCCGAGCAGGAAGGTCTTGCGGCGGACGTAGTAGTCGTTGAGCTGTTGCCACTGCGCGGGCTCGCTGTATCCCTTGACGGTGACGTTCAACGTGATTTCGCGGCCGTCGATGCGGACATGGTCGGGGTCTCGGATGTCTAAGACGAGGGAATCCTCCCCGCCTTGGAGCACGGGCGCAGGCTCGGCGTAGTTATTTGCGGGGGTGGCCTCGGTGTTCTGCCCGACGATGAAGAGGAAACCGCTCTTGCGGGTGTATTCATTGCCGAGGAGCTGTTCGAGCATGGGGCCGCTCTCCTCCCTGCCGTCGAAACCGGCGGGGTAGCTGTCTACGAAGATGAGCCTGAGCGGGCGCCTGTCGTAGTCGGCGAGGCGGTTGAATTCATAGATACTGCTGCGGGTGCCGATCATGCTGCACTCGTTGACGGCGTCGTCGCTGAGCTTGCGGAGCATTTCGGGCACCTTGTTCTGGTCCTCCGCGCCCTCGCCATAGACATAATTGCCCTCGGAGGAACCCTCCTTGCGGCGGCCGAGCGTCGTGGCAATGGTGTTGCGCAGGGCCTTGAAGTCGGCGCGGGAGGTGATGCCGCAGGAGATGTAGCCGTATTCGAGGCAATTGGGGGGCAGGCGGCCCGCGACGGAGAGATAGAGGTTGTGGATGAGGGCCTTGTAGCGGGGGGAGCCGAAATCGCGCTTGTTGGCGTTGATGATGATGTTTTTCTTGCCCGTTTCGGGGGTGAAATATACGGGCGCGCCGCTGAGTTCCTGCTCGGTGAGCCCCATGACGCTCTTTGCGAAGGCGGCGTCGTCTGCGGGGATCTTCTCCTTGTAGAAGCCGATGAGGAAGCGGAATTCGGGGTCGAAGCGGAACTTGCCCGAGCCGAGCATGTCTTCGGCGACCCTTGCCGCGGTGGCGCGGATCTCGTCGCGGACGGCAAAGAATTCCACGCCGCAGGGGAGGTTTTCCACGGCGAGCGCGGTCTTCTTCTCCTCGGTGAGGCGGGCGTATTCGCGCTCGAGCGGGGTGAGGCGGGAAAGCCTTTCCGCCGCGGGCAGGCCGCTCTCTTTGAGCAGGCGGGAACTCTCGGCCTCGATGAGGCGCATCGTGGCGAGAAGATCGCAAAATCTTTGGAGCAGGGAGGCATACTCATCCATGCTGTGATCGCGGGAGAGGACGTCGGAGAGGGCACCCATGTCTGAGATGATGCGTCCGAAAACCTCTTCCACGCCGCCATGCGGGATGGGGATGGGGGAGGCGGAGGGGAGGTATGCCTTGGTGGTGAACGAGAGGCCGCGGGCGGTTTTTTCTATCTCTTGGATACGCCCGAGCAGACCCTCCATGGCAGTGAGGGCCTCGCCGTAGCGCACGGTGAAATCGGCCTCGTAGTCGTGGGCTTTGGCCTCTTTGATGCGCGCCTCGCACGCTTTGAGTTTGGCGGCATAGGAAGCCTCCAGCTCTGCGACCTGCTGCCCGTATGCGAGCCGCACGTCGTGTAACCGTTCAAAGATCGTTTTTTTCATGGATCGCCTCGTTTGATCGATGTTTCATGTTTTGTTTATGGGGGGGAGGGGGGGACTGCGGACTGCGTGTGAGTGACCCTTGGCGCCCCTGTAAGGGGAGCTCCGCCGATGCCCTTTCGGCGGTGAGGGGTTTCGGGTAAGCGAACAGGGCATTCCCAATTACGTCATGTTGAGCGTAGTCGACCGCGCGAGGCTTCTATTTGTGATTCCAAGCGCGACACGAGCCGTAGGCGAAGTAAACATCACCTTATTATAAAACTGCGGTGACCCTTCGACACAGCTCAGGGTGACGTAATAGAGCGCTTGGTCGCATACGAAACCCTTTCCCCCCTCGCAAGGGCCTCGGGGTACTTTCCCTTACAGGGACAGCAAGAGGGGCGTCGCTTACCACGACCGCGGACTGCGTTCTTCGGGATCCTTCGGGGACAGCCATGTCGGACTGCGTACAGCCGCTTCTGCTCAGGATGACGCGCTTACCACCGCCGTGCTTCGCTTAGCCCTCGGGGTCGGGGGTGGAAGGGGCGGGGGCGTAATTATAGTTCATTGTGACTTTGCCTTCGTCATAGTTCTTGTTGCCGTTGGG
>CANQJJ010000026.1 GCA_947624215.1 uncultured Clostridia bacterium | reverse complement strand
CTTTTTTCTTGCCTTTGGCAAATAGCCTACCGCACGTCTTTCTCATGTCAAGAGCCTTTCGCGGCATAAACCGCCGCTTTTTCGATTTCGAGCAAAGAAAAAACCTAAACCGTCACTATGTGAAGTGTTCGATTTAGGTTGAGAGTGGTGACCTTGCCGGGAATCGAACCCGGGATTGCGCCGTGAGAGGGCGCCGTCTTAACCGCTTGACCACAAGGCCTTATTCAGTTGCGCGCGGGAGTCCCCTTCCCACTACCTGTAAATTATAGCATATCTCCGACGAAACTGCAACCGTTTTTCACGCGGAATTTGATAAATTTTTGGCTTTTTCACAAAAAAAAGACATCCGCCTGTGCCGCACCTCGGAAAAGGGTCAACCCGCATCTCTGCAGGTGGGTGCGCGGTGAGCGATCGTCAGACTTTCCGTATTCTCGTACAGACCTTGCCTATTCCGTTCAACCGCAGCTCCCGGATTTACTTTGTGGATTGCGTTTTTCCCGAGCTCCGTACACCGCAGGTGTCATTCATTATTATAGCAGACTTTTTGCGAAATAGCAACGATTCAAAAAAATTTTTTCCGGGAAATTTTTTCCTGCCCCTTTTGCATGCGGCATTTTTGTGCCACGATCCCCCTCTCCTTGGATTTTCGAACAGCATGTTGCAGACATGGTATGCCCGTTTGATGTCTTCATCTTCTCTTTGTCTACACGCGAGCTTTCCGCTTTTGCCGGGGGCGCTTAGGTAGTCCGGCAATAAAATTTCACGCAAAGTTTACGAGAAGTGAGGCAAAAGTAATTTACATCCGGCGATGAAAGGACTATAATAGAGGCATGAAAAAGGTCATCGAGATCGAGGATCTCTGCTGCAAGCGCTGTGCCGAGCGCGCGGAGAACAAACTGCTGCTTTTGGACGGCGTTTCGGGCGCCAAGGCAAACTACAAGAAAAATCTCGTCTTTGTGGAGACGGATCTGCCCGACGGAGACCTCTCGGCCTGCCTCGAAACCGCGGGATTTCAGGTCCGCTCTGTACACCCGCGCAAGGGGATCTTCGGTTAAGTCCCCTCTCCGCGCATGGCGGCTCCGAATTTTCGGGGCTGTTTTTTATTGCCCTTCACCGCATCGGCGGTACCCATGCCAGAGAGAGGACGCGACATCCTCCCCCCTCAGGTATAAGGGGGGAGGCAGCCCATCGGACTGCGTATTTGCCCCTTGCTGTCCCTGTAAGGGAAAGTACCCCGAGGCCCTTGCGAGGGGGGAAAGGGTTTCCGTCCTCATCCGCCCTACGGGCACCTTCCCCAAAAGGGAAGGCAAGGATTCGCTCACACGGGCTTGGTCGTAGCAAGATTCTTCGCGGATGGGCAGTGCGCTCAAACTCATGCTTTGCTGGCTCAGAATGACGCGCGCGAGGCGCGCGAGCGCTTTAATTAGGCTGTGTCGTTACCGAAACCCCTCAGGCCCGCAAAGAGCGCGGGCCAGCTCCCCTTACAGGGGCGCCAAGGTGGACGAACTTGCGTATTTGCCCTGTCGCCACCCCACCCCCCTACCCCCCTCCCATGGAGGGGGCTCGCTCGGGTTTGGGTTTGGCGGAATGACGCACGGATTGGACTTGGACGTAGTAAGATTTCTTGCGGGTGAGATCATTCGTTGAAGAGCGCCATCAGTTCCGTGATGCTCGTCACGCCGTCAAGCACAAGTTCGCAACAGGCCTTGTACAGGGGCACCATGCCGTTCTCTATGGCCAGTTCGTGGAGATTTTCGAGGTATGACTTGTCGTTGATGGAATTGCGCAGTTTGTCATTCATATACATGATCTCGTGCACTGCCGTACGGCCCCTGTATCCCGTATTGTTGCAGAACGGACAGCCGTTGGGGTGATAGATCTCCGCGGGGGCGCTCAGACCAAGCATGGCCATCTCCGCGGGTGTGGTGAATGCCGCCCTCTTGCACTGCGGGCACAGCCGCTTGACAAGACGCTGGGTGATGACCCCCACCACCGCGTCGGCGACGAGGTACGGTTCGATCCCCATGTCGATGAGACGGTTGATCGAGCCGGGTGCGTCGTTTGTGTGCAGGGTGGAGAAGACGAGGTGTCCCGTGATCGCCGCCCTGATCGCGATCTGGGCCGTCTCTTCATCGCGGATCTCGCCGATCATGATGATGTTCGGGTCCTGACGCAGGATGCTTCTCAGCGCGGCAGCAAAGGTGAGGTTGGCCTTGGTGTTCACCTGCGTCTGGTTGATCCCGTGCAAGGTATATTCCACGGGATCCTCAACGGTGACGATATTTACGTCATCCTTGTTCAGTTCCTTTAAGAAAGAATACAGCGTGGTGGACTTTCCGCATCCCGTGGGGCCTGTAAGCAATACGATGCCATGGGGATGTGCCAAGATCCTATCTACGACGACATTCTCCTGCTCGGTGAAGCCGAGTTCGGTGCGGTTGAAGTTGAACGCGCTCTTATCGAGAATTCGTATGACGAACTTCTCCCCGTACACGGTGGGAAGAGTCGAGACGCGGAAATCGTAGTCCGTATCCTGGATCGTCATGTTGATGCGCCCGTCCTGCGGAAGGCGCCGCTCGGCGATGTTGATGCCCGAGAGGATCTTCAGGCGCGCGCAGATGGCGGGATAGGATTCCACCGAGAATTTGGCGCGGTCGTTGAGCGAGCCGTCGATCCTGTAACGCACGCGCACGCTCTTTTCAAAGGGTTCAATGTGGATATCGCTCGCACGGAATAAGATGGCCTCGTTGAGGAGGGAGTCCACGAGTTTTACGGCAGGCGCATTCTGGATCTCCTCCGCATCGGCCGAGCCCTCCTCCTCGTTGCTTGCGACCGTCTCGTTGATGTCGCGGAGCACGCTGGTCGTGGAGCTGGTCGCCGCGAGCGATTGGATCTTGGCGGTAAGCTGGTCCTTGTCGACGAGGATGAAGTCGATCTTGCCGCTATACAGGGATTTTACGGCGGAGAGCGCGACGAAGTCCGTCGGATCGCTGATGGCAACGGTGAGCACGCCGTCTGTAAAGGAGATGGGCAGGAACATGTTTTGCAGCGCCGTATAACGCGACACGTTCTCCATCGCACCGCTCTCGATCTCGAGCGCGTCGATATGGCTCACGGGCAAGCCGTAGTAATCCCCCATGACTTTGAGAGCGTCCTCGGCCGAGCAGTATTCCAGCCGCACGGCGACCTCGGCGGGTTTTTCCCCGTTCGCACACTGCGCGGCCACCGTGTCTGCCTGTTCGCGGGTGAGAAGCCCCTTGGTTAAAAATTCTTTGATGATTTCGTTCTTATACATTCTCTGCCTCAGAAAGAATTGATGATGCTGAGCATCGGCATGAATACCGAAAGGATGATGAGTCCGACGATCACGCCCATAAAGATGATCATGGCGGGTTCCATCAGGGAGGTCATCCGCGTGAGCGAGCTCTCGACTCTGTCGTCGAAATAGCCTGTCGTCCTGCGGATGACGCTGTCGAGCGAGCCTGTTTTTTCACCGACGGCGATCATCTGGATGAGGATCTCGGGGAACACTTTGTGCTGGTGGAAGGCCGCCGAGATGTTGTGCCCCTCGCGGATGTCGATGTATGCTTTGAGAAATTTCCGCTGGTAATATCTGTTTCCGAGGATGCCGCTCATGACTTCGAGCGACTTGACGGCATCTTCGCCGCTTGCGATGAGGGTGCCGAATCCGCGGGCAAACCGCGCCGCGACCAAGCTCTCCGTGACCGGGCCGATGACGGGCAGCTTGGCTTTTAAGTAGTCCCATGCATACTTGGTCCCCTCGAAACGGAAGGCAATGAACAGCAAGGCGACGAGCACACCCAAGCCGATGAGCATGACGGCATAGTGCGTGGTCACGAATTCGCTGATGTTGAGAATGGCGAGGGTGAGCGGGGGCATCTCGATGTCGAATTGGGTGAGGGTACTCTTGAATGTGGGGATGATCACGACGACCAGGAGCACGAGCACGGCCAACGTGATGACGAGCAAGACGGCGGGATACACCATGGCGCTCTTTGCCTTGCGCTTGATCTTGTCGTCCTTCTCATAGTAGTCGGCAAGTTCGCGCAGGATCGCATCCAAAGAGCCGCTGAGCTCGCCGACGTACGTCATGCTGATGAAGAGCTCGGGGAAGATCTTCTTGTGCCGCGAAAAGGCCTCGCTGAGCAGGAGACCCGAACGGACGTCGTCGTGCACCATGCTGAGCGTGCGCTTAAAGAGAGAGGAATACGATTGGGTCCTGAGCGTGTCGAGGGCGTCGATGATGGAGATGCCCGCCGTGATCATGATGGCGAACTCGTTGGCGAACGTCGTGATCTCCCGCATCTTTACCTTGCTCGAGAGGGAGAAGAAGGTGACGGCGCTCTTGCTCACGGTCTTGCAGGAGACGAGGTAGAGGTTGGCCTCTACGAGCGTCCTTCTCAGATCGTTCTCGTTTGCGGCGAGCATGACGCCGCCCGACTTCTTGCCGTTGACGTCGATCGCCGTGTATCTGTACTTCTTCAATTCGTTTCTATCTGCCATTGTACACTCCTTAAAACAGACTGAGATACAGCCCCGTGAGACAGTTCCCGAACAGCATGCAAAGGTATGCCGCGATCGCGATGAAGGGTCCGAAGGCGAAGGGCTTTTCCGCATCGAGCTTGCCCATGGCCGCGCGCACGATGAGATAGATGCACGCGAAAACCGCCGAGAGGCCGATGCACAAAAGCGCCGAGCGGTACCCGAGCACAAGCCCGAGCGCGCCCATGAGCTTGATGTCTCCGCCGCCCAAACCGTCTCTTTTGCGGATCAGCTTATAGAGCCCCCAGACGAGGAAATACAGGAGCGCGGCCCCTGCGCCGCCTGCGAGATATTCCCACCATACGACCTCGTAGGTGCCTACCATGCCCGCGATCGATGGTTCGAAAATGCTATATACCGTGAAGACTGCTCCAACTAACGAGACGGTCACATTGAGGGAATCGGGAATGATGCCGTGCTCCGCGTCGATGAAGACGACGGCGAGCAGCACCGAGGACACGAGCGCGTATCCCACCGCATAGACGGAGAGGTCGAAGAGGACGAGCACCGCCGCCCACAGGAGCACGTTCACAAGCTCCACGAAAAAATAGCGGAAGGGAATTTTGTTCCTGCAATGCCTGCACCTCCCTCCCAAGACGAGATAGGAGAGGAGGGGGATGTTATCGTACCACTTGATCTTCGCGTTGCACTGCGGACAGTGCGACGGGGGCGAGGCGATGTTCATGCCGAGGGGCAGACGGTAAATGAGGACATTGAGAAAACTGCCGATGCACAGCCCGATGAGCCCGAGAAAGACTTTTCCGATGATTTCAACGATACCGTTCATCCTTCCCCTTTCTGCCACGCGGCGATCTTTCCGTCTGCGGCGAGTTTCACGCGCAAACAGATCTCGCTCCCGCTCCCGACCGTAAGCAATTTTTCATCTCCGTCTTCGCTGTATGTGAGCACGAAGGTCTGCCTTCCCCCCCGCGCGTCCGAGGAGACTTCCCACGTCCCGTCTCCCCTCTCCCGAGCGTCGAACCCGTGCGCAGTGAGGGCTGCATAGAACGCAGAGGTGGATACCATGCCCGCGGGAGAGCCTTCAAAAACGCCTCCTGTGCCGTAGAACAGCTCGCCGATCTGGGCCGAGAGACGCGCGCGCTCGGCATTGCGGCCGTAGACGTTCGTATCGGTGACCTCGGAGAGCATGACGGTCAGCACCATGGTGCAGACGGTGAAGACGATGAGCATGACCATAACGGTATAGGCCAGCGCCGCGCCCCTGTTGTGCTTTTTCACATTGCACCTCCCGTCAGCGAGACATAGGACATCGCATAGAGCTCACTTCCGTCCGCGGCAGTGACCTCCACCGTGAACGTGAGTTTCTTCTCCTCCTCTTGCAGGGCAAGGAAGCACCTGTAAGCCTCCTCCGCGCCGCTTTCGGTCTGCTCCCAATTTTCATCGAGGAGAGCGCTTGCGGAAAGCGCGCCCGCCTCGGGTTTGGGGTCGAGCCCGAGCAGATCCTTCATATTGCTTTGCAAGGTCTCAAATACTTTTTCTGCGCCCGCAGTATTCTTGGAGACGGCGTCATCGACGGCCGCCTGAAAGAGCTCGACCGCGTTTTCACAGAGGTTGACGGCA
The DNA here is from genome assembly GCA_947624215.1 of uncultured Clostridia bacterium. GTDB lineage: Bacteria > Bacillota > Clostridia > Christensenellales > Borkfalkiaceae > Gallimonas. The sequence goes on along the minus strand of CANQJJ010000026.1, from coordinate 19,846 downwards.
TAAAATTTATCGCGCGTGTTCTTTTGTATCCTGATGCCGGACAGGATGACGGAGGTGGCCGCGAGCGACACGATGGCGATCACGGCGAGCGAGACCACGACCTCCGCGATCGTAAATCCCTTCGATCCCCTGTTGCGCTTCATCGGAGGAGAAGTCCCTTGTTGTAGTTTTTGGCGGAAAACGCCCCGTAGAGCTCGGGCTTGCCCGACATCACGAGGGTATCCGACTTCACCCGCTGCATCTGCACGTCCGCCGCCGCGGCACAGCGCGCAAAGTCGTCGGCGCAGTCGTCGTAGATGCTGTATTTGAGGGCGAGGTCTTTCAGGTGATATTTCTCCGAAACGGTGTCGCGCATCTCGGTGAGGGTGCGGATGAGATATCTGTTGTTGTCTTCCTTCCCGTGGTCCGCGGAGAAGACCTCCCCCTGTCCGAAGGGCGGCAGGCCGTAGCTGAGCACGGAGGGAGCGGAGGCGAAGGGCCGCTTGACGGCGCAGACGTTCTTGCCGTAAGGAATATCCGTGAAGAAGAGCAGGCGCCCCTCTCTGACCACGACCACCTTGGTCAAGTGGTTGCGGACGGCGGCAAACATGACGTTCGCGTGTTTCTGCGGCGGATCGCAGGCCAAGAAGGCGTTGGTATACATGGCCGCCTCGAACGTGATGCCGCACGACTTGACTTTGAACATCTTCATGGCATTGCGGATGGACGCAAGATGGTTTTCGCGGACCATGTAGGCCACGGACGCCACTTTCCCCTTGCTCTTTTCGATGGGCACGCTGACCGTCCTGAAGGCGCCGTGCATGGGAAAGCGCGCGGCGAGCTCGAGCGCGAGGGTATCCTGCCTGCGCTTGCCGAAGATCGTCGGCGTCTCGATATAGTCGTAAAAGACGTATCTGTCGGGCAAGACGTAGATCATCTTTTGGATCTTCTCCTGCCCGAGATAGTCGGCCATCGTCAGGGAGACGATCTTCCCGTAATCGGGGAAATTTCCTTTGAGGAGCTCGCGGCCGAAGCGGAAGACTTCATACCCCACATCTTCGCCGCGGTGGAAGATCATCCTCAGCTTGCATTCGTTTTCATAGATTTTGAAGACTACGGTATCCATTTTTTTGCTCCGTTCTGTGCGCCGTCAGGCTTCTTCTACCGTGGCGGCCCGCATCGTATATAAAAACTTGCAGGGACCGAGGTCCCTCACGGTCACTTCGCAACAGATCGTCTTGCCCGCACGGGAGAATCGCATCCCCGTGACGGAGCCGAACTCCGTCCTCTTCTCCGTGCCGTCTGTAGCGGTATAGGTGAGCACGCCGTCTGCGAACGTAAAATAATTGTCGGGCCGCGGCGTGAGCGAGGAGAGCGAGGAGGGCGAGACAGTGATGACGGCAGTCAGCCCGTCGCGTTGCATCAGCCAATCCTTGAAACTCGCCTCCACTTCGAGCAGCTCGGAAGACGTCTCGGCATCGAGGCGGAAATTGCGCCCGGCGCGGGTGGCCATGAGGGTGACGGAGACGGCGATGATGCCGACCAGCGACAAAAGGACCATGACGACGGTGAGCTCCACGAGGGTGAATCCGCGGTTTTTTTTGTTGTCCGAAAAATGTTTCATGTTGTGATCCGTGAGCGGGAGCTCTATGGCGGCAGGGCTCTTGTTTTCACGGCCTGTGCGCCGCTGAGGGGCCATCTTCCAAAATATTGGAATTCATGCCGCTTTCCGCTCCCTCATATTTTATCACAAAGGGCCGCCGAAAGCAAGGAAAAACACCCCTTACAGGCTTATTATGGGCAATAAAAAAACAAAAATTTTCGAAATTTTTCCAACCGAAACATTACCCGACATGTTTTTATTAAAAAATAATTGATAAATTAAGGTATTATTAAATATGGAAATTTTTTTTAATCAGATTAGCCGCTAAATTAGTTGACTTTTTTCTACGATGCGATATAATGGATATTGCTTATGGTTTGTGGGGCAAAGACCGCCGCAGACGAAAAAAAGAAAGGAGAAAAAAAGAATGAAAACAAGGCAAAACAAGAAGGGATTCACGCTTGTGGAATTGGTCATCGTCATCGCCGTCATCGCGATCCTCGCGGCCGTTCTCATCCCCACCTTCGTCACTGTCATCGGCAACGCGAACAATTCTGCCGCCGAGCAAGAAGCGAGCAACGTCAGAACTGAAATTTTGCAGCTCTACCAAGGGAACTTCGATGAGTATTGCAAAGACTATGCAGAAGCCGCTAAATCAACCACAATCACTGCTGACTCCAAACTTATAATTAGTGGCATGGATGGATTCGAAGAAGGCAAGGGCGGCAATAATGAAACTTTCGGTGATTTTGCAAATATTAAAGGCGATATTACCATCAAAGCAGATACTACAAGTAAATACGCTATTTACTATAAGACCGATAACGACATCCAGATCAAGATCACCGCTACGGAAATCACACATGACGCTCCTACTCCATAAACGAACACTCTAAAAAACCAAATCCCGCATGAGATATGCGGGATTTTTTTTGCGGAGGATTCAGGAGACGAAGGGCGAATCGTGAAGGCCGATGCCATCGTAGGTATTGCGGTAGATGCAGAAATAGAAGGGCCCCACGCCCGCCGCCATGTGCAGATAGCCCTGCAAGGAGCCCGCGAAGAGCGTCTGGTCCGTGAGGGATACGCTCAGGCTGATGTAGGCGTCGTCGTTGAGGCCGCCGCCCCCCTCTGCCTTGACGGACTTGCCGTTCAGATAGACCTCGCTCAAATTGTTGCCGCCCCCGAAGAAGGCGATGCCGCCGTGGACATAGTCGACGCCATCTACCGTGCGGACGATCTGCCCCTTGCCGAAGACGGTATCATACTTTTTCAGCAGGCCGTAGAGGTCCAGCTTGAAGTCATCCCCCTCATAGGCGCCGCTCACGAGGGTGGAGCTGTCCATGTTGGCGGCGGGCTTCCAATCGTAGAATCTGATATCACCCTCGAGCTGCAGAGTGCTCTTATAGCTCGTCGCCGCGAGATTTTTGAGGTTCTTGTTGGAGCCTATCCACTTATAGAGCAGTTCGCCCGCGAAGTGCGCGTCCATGCCGATGCAGAAGATGCCGCTCGTATAGAAGCTCGTGTCCCTGATCGTGGCCGTGCTGTCTCCCTCCTTGGCGGCGGCGGGGAGCCTGTCGGGGTCGAAGAGGTCCTTTTGCGCCTCGGCCCAATCCTTCGCCGAGCTGTTCCAATCGTCCACCTCACCCTCCTGCGAGGGATACACGAACTTGTTGCTGCCCTGCTTGAAGATGAACTCGCGGGCATAGGCGAGGATGCAGTTCTCGATGGTGAGGCCCTTGTTGGAGAAAGAGCGCACGACGGTCCTGCCGTTCTGCACGGTGGAATTTTTCAGCGTCACGTTGTCGCCCGCGATCTCGAGCACGGTCCCCACATAGTTGAGGTCGGCAAGGTCTTTGACGTTGTTGCAGTTTTTGAGGACGATGTTGTCGAGCGTGATGCCCCCCTCGGCCATGAAGCCCGCGTTGCCCTGTCCGTAGACGGTGAGCCCCGCGGCCACGACGAAGGGAAGCGGATCGGCCGCGAAGACGTCCTTGCTCCCGGGGATGGCGATGCCCGTGGCGGGGTCGGTCTCCGAGGGGAAGGCGAAATCGTGCAGGTTGATCGTGTGGCCGTTGCCGAACACGTCGCCGCGGAACACGACGGCGGCCTTCAGCATGGCGCTCTGCCCCATGTTCTTCAAAAAGTTGATATCATAGGTCGATTCGAAGGGCACATAGTCGTAGGGCGCGCCCGAGGCGTAGGCAAAGTGGCGGCTGTTGGCCCTGCCGAGGTTGGCCGTGCTCTCGAGATTGACCCGTAGCGCCATCGCCGTTCCCCCTTTCGACTTGTTCGCCGCGCGGATCAGGTCCTCATAGGACCAGACGTTGACGCAATCCTTCACACTAAAGTGCAGTTCGCGGGAGACGGCGGGCTCGGACGCGCTCGACAGTTTGAGGGAGTATTCCCCCGCCGCGGGAGGCGTGAAGGAGATGTTTCCGCCCTCGACGGAATAGGAGCCCTGCGGCAGGCCCTCCACCGTGACGTCCTGCGGGGACTTGGAGGGCAAGACGGAGAAGACGATGCGCTCGGTATGGCGCACAGTCGCGTCCCCCGCCGCCGCATCGGAATAGTCGGAAAGCCCGACCACCGTGTCGCCCTTCTCTGCGGGCGCGGCGAAATTGGCCTTGATGTATTTGGGCACGTCCCCCGACATCATCAGCATCGCCTCGAAGGACCGTTTCAGCGAGCCGTCGGCAAGGGAGGCGGTGATCGTCACCGTCCCCTCATCCAAAAAGGTGAGCGTGGAGCCGTTGATAGCAGCTATGCTCGGGTCGGAGGAGCTCCACACGAGCGATGCGCCCGACGTCTCGGGGATGACCTCCCCTCTCAGCTCCATCGTCTGGCCGAAATCGTCAAACTCGAACGCCTCGTTCGCATCGTATTCGACGCGGATGTCCTCGGGCATCTGCGGGATCGTCAGGGAGATGAGCTTGGTGAACCCCATCGCCGCAAACGCCACCAAGAGCGGGAGCACAAGCATGATCGCCAAAATTCTCTTTTTCATAGCAGTTTGATTTTCCTCTCCATGGTTTTGAAGTATCGGATGGCCACGATGCCGCAATACAGCGCCGAAATGATGAGCGGCACGACATAGACGAGCACGGGATCGTAGGCCTCGCGCAGGACAAAGGCGAGCCCCACGGCCGCCGCCCCGAGCAGGAGCGAATAGAGGAAGGACAAAACGACGGCCCGCGAGGTATTCCGCTCCGCATCCATGCCGCCGAGGTCGTTGTTGAGCATGGCGATGACCGAGCCGAACGCGGACAACAGGGCGGTGAGCAGGATGAAGAGCGCGTCGAGCCACCCGAGCGTGCCCGTCCAGAGCAGGGCGCCGACGGACGCCGCGATCGCCACGCCCGCAATGCCGAGCGCGAGCAGGAGCTTGATCCCTATCTGCAACTTGTAGGAGACGGGCACCGTCTTCACAATGGAGAGCTTGTTGCCCTCACGGGAGACGGCATCCCCCGCAAATGTGTTGGAGACCGTCGCATACAGCACCACCACGAGCAGGGTGAAGGGCCCGACAAAGGTCGCCGTCAGCATCTGCGCCACGACTTCCTGCAACACGCTCATCGTCAGATACGTCAGCGCGGGCAGGGAGAGCACGATCGAGAGATAGGAGAACATATAGCCCGGCGTGCGCACAAGCTCATTCACCTCTTTGAAGAAGAGCGCGCCTGTCACCGAGCGGACGCGGTTTTTCGTCTTTCTTGCGCGGGGGGCGTATGTTTTTTCGGGGCTGCGATAGATGTGCACGGCGAGCAAAAAGCCGCACAAGAACAGCACCGCCGCAACGCCGAGGGAGAGAAATACCGCCCGGCCGTTCGTCCCCTCCAAAAAGTGCGTGAGCGAGGAGGAGAAGAGCAGATACCCCGCCGCCGCGCGGATCCCCTCCACCGTCCCCGTGTTGAAGACAAATTGCAGCCGCCTGTCACGGATGAGCCCGATGATGAGATCGAGCAGGTATTTGTAGCCGAAAAACAGCAGGCCGATAAAGAGGAGCGAGAGCACAAAGAGCAGCAGGCCGTGGTTGAGCAAAAAATTCTTCACGCGGTCGTAGAGCGGCGAGAGGATGAGCGCAAAGGCCGTCACCGCGAGCGTGACCGTGAAAACACACAGGAGCATCTTGCAGTAGAAGACCGCCCCCGCGCCCGAGGTGATCCCGAAAGCGATGTAGAGCGGCAGGCTCACCGCCCCCACCGCGGCGAGTTCATAGAGGAAGAGCGCCGCCGCCTTGCTCCATATCACCGTGCACGGGCCGAGCGGGAGCGGGCGCACGATCTCCCTGTCTTCCGCGGAGTAGAGGATCTTATCCGCCTTGCCGAAGGAGAGCGCGAGCGAGAGCACGAACACCGCGCAGGTGAAGAGCGTGAGGATCTCCCCCGAGATGCCGAGCGGGATGAACCTTTGGTGCAATGCGATGAAGAGGTAGACGAACGCCGCCATCACGAGCAGCACCGTCACCGCCCCCACCGCCGAGCCCAAGAGGTTCCGCCGCCGTGGCCTCAGGCCCACAAATTCCTTTTTCAGGAGCAGTCCGAATAATTTCATCGCCGGTCGAGCTCCTTCGTCACGTCAAAGAAATATTTTTCGAGGGCGCCCTCGCCGCTGAACCAGCGCAGATCCAGGACCTGCACCAGCCGTCCCTTGTGCAAAAAGGCCGCGCGGTCGCAAATTTTCTGCACCACGTCCAAATTGTGTGAGGAGAAGAACACCGTCCCCCCGCTTCTCTTGTGGCGGAGCATTGCATCCTTCACCTCGTTCACCATGCCCGCGTCCAAACCCGTGAGGGGCTCGTCGAGGACCCATAGCTTGGGGGCATGCACAAGTGAGGCGATGAGACAGATCTTCTGCTTCATGCCGTGCGAATAGGTGCCGGTGGGCCTATCAAAGGCATAGCCGATGCCGAAGCGCCGCACAAGGTTTTCGATGCGCGCATCCCGCTCTTTGCCCACATGGAAGACGTCGGCGATAAAGTTCACGTATTGGCGGCCCGTCATGTTCTCGTAGACGGCGTGGTCGTCGGGACAGTAGCCGATGAGCTGTTTGGCTTTGAGGGGGGAGCGGGTGACGTCGTAGCCATAGACGGAGATCGAGCCCGAGGTGATGGGGATCTGACCCGTGAGGGCCTTGATGGTGGTGGATTTTCCCGCGCCGTTCATGCCGATGAAGCCGAAGATCTCGCCCGCGCCGACATGAAAACTGACGTTTTTCACGGCTTTTACGCCCTTGGCATATTCTTCGGTGAAGTTGGTGATGGTGATAGCATTCATCCGTTGTTCTCCTTAAATTTGTTGGTGTGATGTTACTTGGGGGGGTCTCGGCTTCCCCTCCGGGGAAGCTGTCGAGCAGAGCGAGACTGCCCGACCTAGGTTTCTGATTGTGCTACTAAGGTCGACACGAGCGCGTAGCGCGAAGTATGAGGCCTCATCCGCCCTACGGGCACCTTCCCCAAGGGGGAAGGCAAGGGGGCGCTTATACGGGCCAGCGGTGGTGGTAAGCGCGTCATCCTGAGGCGGAATGATGATACGGAGTCCGACACGGCCGTCCCCGAAGGATCCCGAAGTACGAAGTCCGATTATCGTTCACACGATACTTGGTCGTAGCAAGATTCCTTCGCGGATGGGCAGTTCGTTGAAACTCAAACCGTTGCGGCTATTTCGCGCTACGCGCTCGTGTCGACCTTAGTAGCACAATCAGAAGCCTCGGTCGGGCAGAATGACGCGCGCGGAGCGCGCGGGGCGCTTACCCCTGCCCCCTCGCCACCCCACCCCCCTACCCCCCTCCCATGGAGGGGGCACGCGCGGGATGAGCCAACACCCCTATCAGATTGTGCAGGAGGGGAGGCAAATTATGCCCCCGGCAAGAGGTCGCCGGGGGCGCTTTGGGTTCCTTGATTTTTTGCTTACTTTACAACGCTGTTATTCGCTGGCGGTAAATTCAAAGGTAGTCACGTCCACAGAATAAGTTTCTGTGTCCATAATGTACGATTTAGTCCCCCAAGGGCGCATCACCATATCGACCATACCCTGTGTATCTCCGATTTGGGCTTTAATCTCAGCCTTCACCTTGTCATAGGTGATTTCCTGATCCTTCTGTGCACTATCCTTTTGGGCATCGAAAAGACGCGCATAAGAAATGCTTCCTTCCATCTTCACTTGACCTGACGTACCGGACGATGTGTAGGTGTCGCCTGCCTTGGCTTCTACTAAGGCACTTCCTGTCCTTATGCGTAACGGAGATTTATAGGTTGAAAGATTATAATCTTGAACCCCTGCTCCTCCGATGCTGAATTCGCCTTTAAGGTCCGCACTGCTATCGATTTGGAGCGTCGCTCCTGCATCATTCGCGCGAACAACACCGCCCACCTTTGTGTTAGCAGCAATGTTCAATACGCCGTTGACGATCAGTTCACCACTTTGAGAATATTTCGCCGTTGTAAGCTGTTGGGCCGTGGGATACATATAGCCGTTCATTCTGGCGCCCTGCTTCAGAGAATCCACCACATAGAATTCGGAATTTTTGGTTATGTTGATGGTACCGCCGTTATTTACGATAACTTTTGCACCGGGCAAGACCACGAACCTATTGTAGATGTCAAACACACCGTTGATTTGGTATTCAAAATTATAGGGGATGGGGAATAATGCAGTTTTCGTATTGACTGCCATTATACTTACCGTAATGTTTAATGCTTGCGTTTTTGCTTTTCCATTGATGGTTACCTTGGTGGTGCCGATATCACCCATCAAGTTAGACCCTGCCGTTTCGTCTTTGATGGCATGATCCTTACTGTAAGAATAGTTCCACAGAATTGAACTCTCTTCTTCAGTCATAGTAATCAACCCGATAACATCTAAGTCAGAATCCTCGGCGGATGTATAACCTATGAGTGTTATCCCGTCTTCAAAGAACATTGCAGCACTATTTGCATACCATGTAAAAGATAAATCTACAACCGCGCCGTATTTCACCTCCATAGGGCATTGTACATTCAATACAGAATACCGCATAAACGGAGACGCATTTTGCATATATAGCATCACCATATCAAATGGACTGCCGTCAGCCACCAAGAGCGGCTCATGTATTTCGCTACCATTTTCAGCAGTTACTTTACCTTCGCCCTTGATGTAGCCGTAAACTTCCATGTCGCCCCCGTTTTCGACCACAATGTTTCCTTTATTGATAATTTGCGCGTAATTGCCTGATACATGACCGTTGTATTCTCCTACCATAGCGCCGCCATCGTTATATGAAACGACTCCCCCCACAGTCAAACATCCACCATCGGCAACGGTAACGGTCACACCTTTGTTAATGGTCAATTGGAACTGCTTGTAGGTTTTGTTGTAGTTGGCTTTGATGTCAGCCACATCATCGTCGACTATGCTCTTTTCACCAGTGAACTTGTAACCCATCCAATTCATGTTTCTTAAATCTTTTGGATCGTTACCATAAGAAGCTCTATCGTTAAAGTCTTTACTACTAATCGATGAGAACGCAGCGCCCCTACGGAGATAATACCCGCTTAAAGGCATTGCTTTATCTGTACCAAAATTGGTTGAGCCTGTCGTATTTTGTTGATAGAAGTAAGGAATACTTAATACAACATTGGCAGGAATGGTGATATCTTTTGTTAATACGACATCATTGTCAGCCAAAACAACCGTGCGGAATTTGCCCGAAATTTCTGCGGACTGAGAAGCGGCATTCAAGGCCAATTGAATATCCGTATAATACCATTGTAATTTTTCTTCTTTTTCCCAATCTCCAGGTGTCGGGATAGTGAATCCCGAATCTACATAATAAAATTCCTCTCTGGCAAGCAATTTCAAATTTTTTTCGATTTCCGGACCGGCAATCGCATTCTTAATGTCCGTAAGCGACTTTTCAGCGACTGAACATCCGGCTGCCTTTAACACATCTTCATCAATATCTTTGAAAATGCTTGTATTCCCTGCAAAAATTTTATTAGACAACCCGCTGGAAGGAACAGAGTCCATATTTATAATGCTCTCCACTGTATAGGGCACTGCAATCGTTATGGCTCTACCGCCAAGCGCCGTAGCAAGTTTTGAGGCATCCAACTCTTTGCATTCCTCATTGAAAACAATACGGAAAAGATCTGAACTCACACTTGCATCATTGGGTTGTTTCTTTTCGATTTCCCAGTGGCCCTCGCTTCCCGTTACGACAAGTCGGGACATATCTCCGCTTTGGTCTACATAGAGGGTCGTTCCCAATAAATTCTTTATGCCGTTTGATATTTTGGCGTCAATTTGTCCATTGTTGAGTAATTTGCTTTCAACAATATTGCTCCCCTCTTCATTTTGAACAGAGTTATGCAGCGAATAAAGCGCCTCGGCGAGGTCGTTGCCCGCCGTGCTGGTGATGATATAGCCATCGAAAATTTCTTCGGGAGCATAGGGCGACGTATCGATGACCAAACCCGCGTCATCCTCTCCTTTCAATTTTACTGCGGCAGTAGAAGAGATACCGCTCGCATCATATTTCTTCAATGTCAAGTTTGCATCTTTGTAGTTCAGCTTTTCAAACCTCTTGGTGGTCTTGTTATATACAATGACGTTATTGCCATTTTTGGTGGCCAAGTCTTCGGCATCGTAACCGAAATCTTTTAAGAGTTTGCGTAAGTTCTCGGCAGTAGCCGTTTGGTCAGCGTAAATCTCTGTGGAAAGTGCCGTGTTCATGTTCGCAACAAGTTGGGTATCCGCACTATCATTGGCGTTATCGATGACGGTGATGAACGTCGGGATCAGCACGGCCGCCAGGATCGCGATGACCGCGATGACGATCACAAGCTCCACCAAGGTGAATCCACGCTTGAATCTTTTCCACGCTGAATGGATGATCTGTTGCATAATTTTCTCCTTCTTTGTTTTTTTCGGCTTCGCCCCGCCTCGAAGGCCCAAGCGCAACCTATGAAGTCATTTTAAGCATTTCATCATAAAAAGTCAACCGTTTTGACTAAAAATTCGCTTAAAAATTTTTTTCTTCTTGGAATTTTATGTAATTTATCAAATCTATTGTTTGAATTTGCGCTCTCCCCCTATTTTCGCAAAATTTATTATTTGTTTTTTAAGGCATTTTTATGCGGAGGAGGGGGAAGATTTGGGACCGAAACCCCTCAGGCCCGCAAAGGGCGCGGGCTCTATTACGTCAAACAGACCAAGTGCTATATTACGTCACCCTGAGCAAGATCGAAGGGTCACCGCAGTTTTAATAATAAGGTGATGCTTACTTCGCCTACGGCTCGTGTCGCGCTTAGAATACGAATAGAAGCCTCGCGCGGTCGCCTACGCTCAGCATGACGTTATTGGAATGGCTTGTTCGCTTAAACGAAGTCCGACCCTCATACCGACCCCGAGGCGTAGCCGAGCGGGGAGCGTATCTTGAGCGAATCGGCACAGTCGTTCCTCATCAGCCAATGCTGATGTTTTCATTGGGCTTTATCGCTCAAGATTCACTCGGGCTTACGCCCTCGGAATGAGGACGAACTGCGTATTTGCCCTGTCGCCACCCCACCCCCCTACCCCCCTCCCATGGAGGGGGCACGCACGAATTGGGCTTTGGCAGGCATCCCCTCGCTGTCCCTGTAAGGGAAAGTGGCGCACTGCCCTTGTGCGCCGAAAGGGTTTCTCCTCATCCGCCCTACGGGCACCTTCCCCAAAAGGGAAGGCAAGAAAACCCCTCAGGCCCGCAAGAGCGCGGGCCAGCTCCCCTTACAGGGGCGCCAAGGAGCGCATCACCCATGTTTGGGCGCAAGAAAAACCCCCTTGGGAGGGGGTTTGCTTGATAAACAGACCAAGCGTTCTATTACGTCACCCTGAGCAAGGTCGAAGGGTCACCGCAGTTTTAATAATAAGGTGATGCTTCGACTAACGCTCAGCATGACGTGATTAGGATGCTTGGGACGCTTATACGATACTATTGCGCGCGAAATCAGGATTCCGTCACGCGGAGGAGGTAGCGCGTCTTGCCGTCGGGCTGCTCGTCCGCGATCAGCACCACCGTGTAGTGCCGCTCCACCGTCGCACCCGTGGCATTGAACGAAAACCGTCCGTCCTCTTCCGTGTACCCGTTCGGCGCGCCCAGCCACGTGTATCCGCCCGCGCCGTTGCTATAACCCATGGCAAGCACATGTTTCAGCTCCTTGCCGTCAAAGAACAGGTACGCGAGGAAAGTGCCGTCGTCGGAAAGTACCGAAGAGAAGGTGTACTTTTCGACCGCCGCCGAGGCCACCTTGCCGTCCTCCACCTTGAAGGAAATATAGTATCCATCCCCGACATGGTTATCACTGTTTTCGTCATAGCCGACGATCCACACCGCGTCGCCCGCGAGCGCATAGCCCGAATCGAGCGCCACGACGGGTGCCCCGTCCTTGAACAGGGTGGCGTTGCAGGGCTTGCCGCGCATCTTTTGGAGGAAGCCGTAGCCGGGCGTATTCTCCACGTTGCAATACTCCAAATATTTCACGCCGACCTCGTAGCCCGTGCCCGCCGCCACGCGCTCATACCGCGAGAAGGAGAGCAGGGTGAAGTAGGTGTCGTATTCATAGAAATCCACCGCGTACGTCGTGCCCTTGAAGTCAAAGACGATCTCATAGCCGTCGCCGTAGGCCGCGTTGTAGGCATTGACGGTGACCTCGTCCCCGCTCTTTTGGTCGAAGGCGATGGGCTCGGAGAAGGTCTCCGCGTCATAGAGATAGTGGAAGCGGCCGCTGTATACGGGGGCACCGAAGAGGATCGGGCCGAAGCCGATGAACGTCTTGACGATCTCCCCGCCCCTGTGCGCCGTTGTGTCGACGTAGTTCTCGCGGTAATCCTGCAAGGTGAGGGACTTGAAGCCCGCCTTCACCGTGAACGTGCTCCCTGCCGCGTCGCCCTGATGATAGTCGAAGGAGATCTCGTAATCCACCACGCCGTAAGTGACGCGGGGCGCGAGCACGCCGTCCGTGTAGAAGTTGAGCGTGAAGCCCGCATATTCCTCCCCGCCGATGACGAACAGGGCGTCGAGGTCGTAGTTGGCCCCGCCTGCGGGCGTGAAGCGGACGGTGGCGGCGATGGGCTCGCGGTCTGCAAGTTTCTCGCCGTCCTCGCCGTAGAGCTCGATGTTGCCGCCGATCTCCACGGGCTTGCCGTCCCAGAGGAAGTACTCCGCGCCGTTGTAGGAATACGTCTGGCCGCCCGTGAGCGCGGGCAGGGTCTGATGGAGGAAGCCCTCGCGCTCGTAGTCGGTCAGGTAGACATGCACGGCGTCCTTCTCCACGAGGTAGTAGCCACGCTCGGTGGAGCCGATGCGGACGGTGCCGTCCGTGCCGAAGCTGATGTAGTCGAGCTGCGGCGTGAGGTAGAGCTGGCCGTAGGAGGAATAATCCTGTATCTCGAAGGTATGGTGCTCGTTGTCGAGGACGAGATATGCGGCGGCGCCGTATTGCTCGGTCGCGGCGTCGAAGGTGAAGTCCAAAAATCCCTTCTCTTCGTCGACGACGTAGTAGTAGCCCGAGCCCGCAAAGCCGCGGTCGGCGGTATACAGGGTGCCGAGGCCGTAGCCGTCGAGGTGCAAAACGTTCCAATCACCGTCGGTGTAGTAGCCGAAGGTGGAAACATCGTAGATGACGCAGGCGTAGGTATTGGAGCCCTCATAGAAGATGAGCTGGGCACGGTAGACGCCGAAGGGATAGTTGGAGCCGAAGGAGCCCGTGAGGAGCAGTTCCTGCGTGTTTTCGTCGAGGACGTCGTAATACCCCTCGCCCTGCGTGCGCCCGTTGTCCATGGTGAAGTGCCCGCGGCCGTCGAAGGTGAGAACGTAGCCGCCGATCTGCGCATAGCTGCTGTTGATGAGGTACCACTCGCCATAGGCCATGTCGAGCTCATAGGCACGGTCCCCGCCCAGCTCGAAATAGCGGCCGCCCGAGGAATCCTCCCGCGTGAAATAGATGACGGAGAGGGACGCGGCCGAGAACAGCCCGCGTTCGAAGGAGCCGTCCGCCCCCGTGTAGGAGGCACGGTTGAAGCCGTCGAGCACGAGCGTGCCGCCGCCCTCTGCCGTATACGAGCCGTCGTACGTCCTGTCGTAAATGAAATAGACGGGGGTGAGGTTGCCCGCGGCGTCTGCCATTTGATAGATGAGGAAGCGGAAGCGCTCCTGCCCGCCGATGACGAGGGAATAGACGGCGTCGCCGAAGACGGTCTTTCCGACCTCCTCATAGGCCGCGTTCCTGCGGGCGCCCTCGCCATGGTCCTCGATGAAGACGGCATTGCCCTGCCCGTCGAGGACGAGATCGACGACATACCTGCCCTGCCGCTGTTCTTCGTCGTAGTAGTAGATGTAGAGCTGCTGCTCGGAGAACTCTGCGGGGATGGCCGTGAGGGAACCGTCGTCGGCCGTGGCGATGGTGTAGCGGAGGGTCACGTTGCCCGACGCAGAGCCATAGAGGAAGGTGGCGACGTCGCTCATGAAGTAGCCGCCCGTGGTGCGCGTGAAGCTCCCCTCGATGACCTCCCCTCTCGCCGTGATGAGCAGGGACCCAACGCCCGCGAGCGAGGGATAGCGGTTGGCAAGCAGAGTGCCGCCGCCCGAGACCGCAATCTCGTCGTAGCGCACGTCTTCGTCATATTCCAAGACGACGTACACGCCGTGCTGCCTGAAATCCTCGGAACCGATGACGGCGGTGGTATAGAAGACGAGGTGTGCGGGAACTTCCTCCCCGAACCCCTCGATGAGCTCGGTGCGCGTGAAGGTATAGAGGATATAGCCGTCGCCGAGGTTCTCCTCCGTGCACTTCCCCTTGGCGCCCAACTTCACGCTCTCGCCCTTGTCGCGGGTGACATAGATCTCGGCCGTCAAGTCGTCGTAGAGCACGAGCAGGGGGTAGCCGAGCCCCTCTTCGAGACGGTAATATTCGACGTAGCCCGCCTTATCCGTGCCGAGGGGGGAGAAGGTGCCGTCCCGCCCGAGCAGGAAGCGGTAGGAGGTGCCATCGACGGTAAAGGAGGCCACCATGCCCGTCTTGTAGTCCACCGTAACGTCATACGAGCCCGCAAGCTCGGTGCCGTCGGCCTTGGTGTAGACGGCGCTGTCGAAGAAGATGCCGAAGCCGTCGAGGACGAGCGTCTCGCCGCCCTGTCCGTAGGTGCCGCGGGTGTCGTCTGCAAAGATGTAGTTGCCGTAGCCCTCCGGTCCGGGAGGCGTGGTGTAGAAATGCTCCTCGATGATCTCCCCCTCTTCGCCGATGATGCCGTAGCTGTCGACGATGTCGCAGGTGATCTTGAAGATGGGTACGCCCGCCTGCCCGTAGCGGCCGTCCACGGTGTAGGAGCCGCTGAGCACGACGGGATAGACGCCGATGGACTGGTAGAGCAGGGCGCCGTTGTAGCCGTCGAGGATGAGCACTTCGCCGTTGGAGAAGCCCTGCCCCGTCTCGCGGTCGACGAGCCAGAAGTCCACATAGATGCCCGCTTCCTCCCCTGCGATGGCAAAGTAGGCGGGGTGCTCCGCGCCGGGAGTTCCGTCCTTTGCGAAGCGGCAGTTGAAGGACACGGTACCCCCCTCGAAGGTGTAGTCGCCGTTGTCGTCGTCAAAGAAGAGGGTGCCCTCGGTGACCTTTCCGCCCGCGGTGTAGACGGCGCCGAGATCCGAACTCACCTCGAGCGTCGTGGTATCGTCGTAGTGCCCGCCCTGCCCGTCGAAGGTATAGAGCTCGTAGGTGCCGGCGATGTCGGGGTGGTGATAGCTGAACGTGCCGTCCGCGCGCACCGTGCCGCCGAGAACGCTGCCGCCCGCCGTGGTAAACGAGAAACTATCGCCCGTGCGCGTGCCCTCGAACTCCTGCCCGCCGCGCTGCAAAACGGCCTTGCCGCTGTCCGTGCGCGGGAAGAAGATGAGATCGCCGCCGCCGAAGCGGTCGCGGTAGCCGCGGTCCCACACGGCGCTGAGGAGCATGGGAGCCTCCACTTCGAGCGCGGAGCCGGGCGTGCAATCGACGCCGCCCGAGGTCAAACTCCACCCTGCAAAGCGGTATCCTTCAACGGAAAACGCACACGCGGGGATGGAGACGGAGCCTTGATACGGCACCTCTATCTCGGACATGGTGCCCGCTGCCGTCGTCCCAGCGGGGGCATTGGCGGCAAAGATGACGGGATAGGAAATGCGGTCGTAGTAGAAGCGGAAGACATTCTTTGCGGGGTCCTCGCCGAGCGTGAGTGAGGTCACGGCATCCCCGATCTCCCCCTCGTGCAGGGTGAAATGCTCCACCGCAGGGGCCTCGGCCGTGACGGTATCCCCGAGATAGCCGCTCCCCCGTTTGAGCGAATTTGCGCCGACGTAGGCGTTGCCCGCCACGTTCTCAAAATACTGCTCCACGATGTAGCCGACGCGGAATTTGGCGGTGAGGGTGAGTACGGAGGCAGGCATGACATCCCGCTCCGTGAGCTCCCGCCCATCCATAGACCACGCCGAAAGAGGCAGCCCGTTCTTCACGGGAGAGAGCCCCTCGACGGCCGCGAGGAGATTCTCCCCCTCGGCAAGCCAGAGCGTCTTATAGGGCGTATCTTCCCCGACGCTCAGCGTGAGCGCGTAGCCCGTCTCCCAGCGGGCAAAATAGGTTGCATCAGCCTCAGGTGCGGACATGGTACCCTCGTAGCGCGTCCCCGAGAAGTCCTCGGCCGCATACCAGCCCATGAAGGCACTCCCCTCTTTTTCGGGAGCGGGCAGGGTGACGGTCTCCCCCGGGGTGACGGAAAACTTGGTGTCCGCCGTGCCGTCGCGGAAGGTCAGCGTGACGGTATCCCCGTCGCATGCGGCGAGCAGGACGCCCGCGGCGAGCAGGAGTGCCGAGAGAAAACTAAGAAGTAATAAGCGGAAATGTTTTTTCATTGCGCCCTCCTCCTGTCAAATGCGGCGGGCAGGTATTCCGTCCGCACGAGCGCGGCATGGGCGGCATTCACAAAGTAGCCGTCCGCCGTATATTTTTCAAACACGGAGGCAAACCGTGCCTCCTCGGTCGCCCCGACGATGATCTCCGAGACGACGCCCTCGCCGTCGATGACTACCGTCGTGGGGTAGCCCGTCACGCCGAAGTATTTGGAGAGCCCCGCCTCGTCGCGCGCCATGGGGAAGGTCAGCCCGTTGGTCTCGCCGAAGTTGCGGATGGCGGCCATACTGTCGTAGGGGTCGACGGCGACCACCTCCGCCCTGTCCTTGTAGCGCCGGTAGACGTTCTCCAATCCCTGGAACTCCGCGACGCAGTTGGGGCAGTTGACATACCAGAAATTGAGAATGACGGCCCGCTTGGCCCGCAAGAGCGCCGAGAGGGTGATCTCCTGCCCCGTCGTGTTGCTCTCCGCGGGGATGGTGAAATCGTGCATGACGGAGCCCGTCTGATAGCGGGTGGTCTCCGTCGCGGGCGCGGCGATGGGCGTGGCCGTGAGGTAGATCTTGCAGAGGGGGTCATACGGCTCGGCCGCATACTCCTCCGCGGCGGTGTAGCCCTCGGGCAGGCCGCTCACGGTGACGGTGTAGTGCTTGGGGGGAAGGTTTACGCGGTAGCTCCCGCCCGTGAGCTGCGAAGCCGTGCTCTTTGCGACCTCCACGCCGCCGTCGAGCACGGTGACGGTGACCGACGACACGGCCAATCTCTCGCCGCTGTTGCGGAGCAGGCGGAATTCATATTCGATGGGCACGTTCTCGTCGAGCATGGGGATGGGCGTGACGTCCAGCCGCTCGCCGCAGACGGTGCAGTGGTGAGATTTCTCCCCTCCGCTCTCGAAGGTGGGGCGGACGTCTATGGTGAAGTCCCCCTCCGGCTTGTGCCCGGCGGCGGGGATCTCCCGTTCGTCCTCCTCGTCACAGCGGGCGCACACGAGCAGGCGAAGCCCCGCGTCCACGCAGGTCGCCTCTTTGAGCACGTCGCCGTTCTCCCAGAGATGCCCGAGCGCGGGAAGCTCCTTCTTCTCGGTCGCAAAGCAGACGCTGCACGTATAGAGCTCCGCGCCGTCCTCCTCGCATGTGGCGGGGGTCACGGACGTGCGCTCCCAATCGTGGCCGAGCATGGGGAGGGTGAGGTCGGTCTCCGTGCCGCAGACAAGGCAGACGTTGTGCGTCTTGCCCTCGGTGATGCAGGTGGCCTCGCGGAGGACTTCCCCCGCGTTCCAATCGTGCCCCTTGGCGGGGACCGTGAAATTCTCGGCCGTGTGGCAACGGGTGCAAGTCATGGCCTGCGTCCCCTCCTCCGTGCAAGTGGGCGCCTTGGTGACCTCCCCCTCGCTCCAATCGTGGCCGAGGGCGGGGACGGTGCGCTCCTCTACCTCGTCACACCCGGGCAGGGTGCACCTACGCATTTGCAGACCGCTCTCCGTGCAGGTGGCCTCGCGGCCCTCTACCGTCTCCCAATCGCCGTAGGAATGCAAGTGGGCCCCGTCGCACGCCGTGAGCCCCGCCGTGAGCGTGAGCGCGGCAAATGCGAGCAGGATCCCGAGGGTAAATTTTTTCATTCCGACCTCCTTAGGCGTTCATGCCGGTGCATACACACCGCATGTTTTTTATGCATTTACTCTATTATACGCACGCGCGACCACTTTGTCAAGGATACAGGGGCGTCCGCGCGAGATTTTCTTGAATGATTTCTGAAAAAGCCCCTCGGAAAACGCGAGAGGTTTGTATAAAATGGAATATTATCCAATTATTTACGAATATATTCACGGAAGAGCAGGAACGGCGACCGAGGGCAATGAAGGCGCGCGTGTTGCCCGCCCGAGGCCGTGTGAGCGACCCTTGGCGCCCGTTCCTCATCCGCCCCTTACGGGGCACCTTCCCCACGGGGGAAGACAAGGTCTCGGCTTCCCCCCTGGGGAAGCTGTCGAGCATCGCGAGACTGATGAGGGAAACCCTTTCGGCGCACAAGTTCTTTACAAATGTGCGGGGGCGTGGTATAATACTTTGCGGGGGCCAAGACCTTTACCGAAAGCCATCCCTACTCCCCGGAGGTACCAATGAAACACTTTCTCCTCGACTGCGCGGGAAAAATCTCCGAGGGCGTGCTCGCGGGCATCCTCATCTCCCTCGGCGGCACCGCCTTCCTCGCCTGTTACAGCCCCGACGTCTTCTACATGCGGGCCGTCGGCGCACTCCTCTTCTCGCTCGCGCTCGTCTGTATCTGCATGCGCGGCTACGCGCTCTACACGGGCAAGATCGGCCTGCTCTTCGAACTGCACACGCGGGACGACATCTCCCTGCTCCTCCTCTGCCTCCTTGGCAACGCGATCGGGACTGTCGTCTGCGGCTTCCTCATCGGCCGGATGATGCCCGCGCTCAAAGAGACGGCCCTCGCCCTCTGCACGGCCAAGCTCGGCCAAGGGGCGGGATTCGGACTGCTGCGCGGCGTATTCTGCGGCATCCTCGTCTACCTCGCGGTGGACATCTGGCGCAACCACAAGTCGCTGGCGGGCATCCTGCTGTGCATCCCCGCCTTCATTCTGAGCGGTTTCGAACACTCCATCGCGGACATGTTCTACTTTGCCGCGGCGAACATCGTCTCGGGCGAGGCATTTTTATACCTGATCGCGATCGTGGCCGGCAACTCCCTCGGCGGACTTTTGATCCCCGCCCTGCGCCGCATCGGCCCGCGATCGAGGGAATAACGAATTAGGCATTTCCAATTACGTCACCCTGCCCGATTGAGGTTTCTATTTGTGCTACTGAAATCGACACGAGCGCCCCGCGCGAAGTAACGTAGTCGAAGGGTCACCGCAGTCTTATTATAATAAGGTGATGCTTCGACTAACGCTCAGCATGACGTAATAGAGCGCATGGGTTGTTTATCCAACAGTCGGACTTCGTTCTTCGGGATCCTTCGGAGACAGCCGCGTCGGACTCCGTTCAATCATTACGGCTCAGGATGACGCGCTTACCACAACGCAGGCCCGTGTGAGCGACCCTTGGCGCTCCTGCCTCATCCGCCCCTTACGGGGCACCTTCCCCAAGGGGGAAGACAAGGTCTCGGCTTCCCCTCTGGGGAAGCTGTCGAGCATCGCGAGACTGATGAGGGAAACCCTTTCGGCGCACAAGGACAGTGCGCCACTTTCCCTTTCAGGGACAGCAAGGGGGGGGCGTCGTTTCCCCCACCGCCTTACCGTTTGCGGTGGCGGGAGGAGAAGACAAAAGCAAGGGCGAGGGCGAGGCCGAGGAGCAGCAGGAATACGGGAACGGCCAATAATATGACGGGGAGCGGGTCGTAACCCC
>CANQJJ010000025.1 GCA_947624215.1 uncultured Clostridia bacterium | reverse complement strand
TGGGCGTAGTAAGATTCCTTCGCGGATGGGCAGTTCGCTTAAATCCAAACCGTTACGGCTCAGAATGACGCTTTGATTGGGCTCGGTCGAGCAGAATGACGCTTGGGTTGGGCCGCATCGTCAATCGAAACCCCTCAGTCCCGCAAAGGGCCGCGGGCCAGCTCCCCTTACAGGGGCGCCAAGGGTTCGCTCACACGGGCTTGGTCGTGTAGTGTATATATAATGTATATTTGCAATGAAAATATGCCGCGGGGAGAAAGGTGCGGCGGGGAAGGGAGCGTTCGGCTCTCTTTTTTTTGTGCGCTTTTGCTTCTTATTTGGCAAAAATTTTCCCTGTTTTATCCTCATGGCAGAAAAAAGCCGCGCGGGTTTGTCTCCAAACCATAAAAATAATTTTTATGCACGCATATCTTGAATTCTTTCGCAGAGTGTGCTATAATACGGGTAAGGAGGCAGATATGCAGTTCGAAAGTATTGGCGAGCGGATCGCGGAGGGCAGGCGCGCGTTGGGCATCTCACAGGAAGAGCTCGGCGGAAGGGTGGGCGTTTCGCGCCAAACCGTCTCACGTTGGGAAGTGGGGGAGGCAAAGCCGAGCGTGGAGGCTGTCATGGCGCTCTGCCTTGTGCAAGCCAAACCCGCGACCCCGAAAAACATCAAGTCGCCGGCGACATCAAGCTCGGACAATACAATGTCGGTAAAACCGAAAATATTCTCCCATTTTGTTATATTTCGGTTTTCTGTTGACGAGTATTCTTCTTCATTGCGGAGAGCGGGAAGGGGACATTTGAAATTATTTTCTCCAAATTATGGAGATTCTCTTGATTGTTTGTGTGTATTGTGGTATACTTTTTATAGTATGGTTTGTGGAGGTATGTCATGGCTTTGTCCTATAAAAAGCTATGGAAATTGCTGATCGATAAAGATATGAAAAAAGAGGATCTGCGTGTTGCGGCAGGTCTAACTTCTACTGCTATCGCAAAGCTCGGACGGAACGAAGATGTGAGTACGAAAGTGCTCTTGAAGATCTGTAATGTTCTCGATTGTGACATCGCAGATATCATGGAAATCGTTGTGGCCGAGGAATAAGGCTTACGGATTTTACGAAAAAGATGATTGCGATGAGGGCGGCTAAACAAATGGGAGAAATGATGGAGAGAAACGAGAGTAGCCCGCTGAAAACGGAAGCTTCTATAAATGAAAAATTTGATTCGGAGACACTGTGCATTCAAATCGAAGAATTTATTTTGGAGGCAAAAAACGGCGTCTCGCGGGCAGATATCTGCAACAAATTTTCGGATCTGAAAACGCACCAAATAAATTTAGCATTGGACGCATGTCATCCCGTTGTAGTGCTGGGGAGATATTATCACCGCGATAATATCTATGATTATGAAGAAATGGCCGAGATATTGCTTGAGGTCATTACAAAGCTTTTTAGCCAGAATGGGGGATATGCCTCGGCCAAATTACTTTACATGGAAGCACGTCCACGGCTTGATGACTTTTTCTTTTATAATAACGCCTTTGACTCTCGTCCAGAGGTATATGATCTTGCCAATCAGCTTTTCACGCGAGAGCATTATAAGGGTAAAACTTTTATTTTTTCAAATGGCACGCACATTTGGCAAAAAGAGCCTGATTATCCCAAGGATTATCATGGCCTTATGATCAAGTATGCGCGTGAACACGGAAGTTCTTTTTCGCGCGAAGATGCGCTCGAATATTTTGAATTTGTCGGTTCCAAGTCTCCTTCTGCAACTTTTTCTAACATGATTTCAACGACCGGAAGTTGCACCTTCTTGCAGTTTGCGGAAAACAGGTTTGTCTTGGCCGAAGCGCTTCAGATCGACGAGGATTTTTTGGCTCAGGTGAAGATGCAGACAGAAAAACTACTCGAGGGAGAAGACTACATCGCGATCGGCGAAATCGACGACTATTTCTATACAACTCTTCCGGCGCTTCCCGGCGACATTATATGGTCCGCATTGCTACTGGAAGATATTTTGAGAGTATATGATATCGGGTTTACTACCATTGAGGCAGGACAGGATAACGACAAGAAGACGCTTCCCGCCGCTCTTGTGCGTAAAAGATCAATATACAAGAGTTTTGGTGATGTCGTTTGGAGCGAGGTCGCAAGAACATTCTCTCTTCCTAAGGAATTTACTTCTTCTGAATTCAGAGACTTTCTGCTGAACAGGGGCTTGATCCATGGTTCGGAGAAAATGTGGAGCGTACATAAAACGGTTGCCGGCGATATCCGATTCTATTGGACAGAACAATACGGGAAAGTAACAATAGGCTAAAAAGCAAAAGAAAAGGAATTTATCTTATGTACGGATATAAATGGGTTGAAGGAGAAAACGGAATCTTTAAGTTAGATGTTACCGTTGCGATACCAAAGGAGATACGGCCCGTTTTCAAAGAAGAACTCGATTTTTTTGAGATGTATAAAGTATGGGACTATCCGGAAACGGATGCGCCTTTGCTGTGGGCAGAGGGAATACGGAAATATGTTCTTAACGGCGAGGTGATTGCGGAAGCCCAAGGCGGAAGTTTTTATGAAAAGCCTAAAATTATCGTTAAAAATGATACAATAAAACGCCTTGAAGCTATCGACATAAACAAACTGATCCAAGTGAACTATTCGCTAATGAATGGTCTTATACAACGTGCCATAAATTTTATAAGATCTACATACGAAGAATATTCGGCGAAGGGTTATAAATGCGTTGTCACCTTCAGCGGGGGAAAGGATTCTATAGTTTTATTGGATTTGGTGCAACGCGCGCTATCTCCTGATCAATTTATTGTAATTTTTGGCGATACAGGGATGGAACTTTCGGATACCTATAGAGCGGTAGAAAATGCACAAAAACATTATCCGAATTTGAATTTTCAGGTTGCACGATCGGTTTTTTCTGCAGATCGATCGTGGGATATATTTGGCCCCCCGGGACGAAAAATGAGATGGTGTTGCACTGTGCATAAATCCGTTCCGACGATGTTAAAGCTACGAGAAATTTGTAGCGACGGGGAAAATACACGAGCCTTGGTGTTTGATGGTGTCAGAGCGGAAGAAAGTGAACGTAGATCGCATTACTCTGAAATATCAAACGGGAAACACATCAATCAGATGAATTGCAGTCCCATTTTCAAATGGAACACAGGCGAGATTTTCCTTTATATTTTATCGCGAAATATACTGTTCAATCGTGCCTATAGGTATGGTTCAAATCGAGTAGGGTGTACGATTTGCCCTTTGTCCTCCGGGTGGAGAGATTCCATTTGTAATTTTGTTTATCATGATGAATTAACACCATTATTTCAACGCATTGAAAGATATGGGAGAAATATGGGTGTATCCGAAAAATCGCTCAGAGAGTATATAGAAGACGGCAGATGGAAATCAAGAGCCGGCGGGCGAGGAATGGAAAATGGCGGCAATCGTGTGTATGAAATAATGGATAATGATTGCATCGTTTTCAACTTTACCGAGAGCACGCAGAATTGGCTCGATGTAGCGAGGATCGTTGGCCCGATAACAGAACGATCGTCAACAAGCGGCGAACAAGTCATAATGGGGAAGACATTCCAGTTTTCTATTTCAACAGATAATGGGCTGCAAGTATCATATAAACCGAGATCCATTATGGATAGGTATATCATACGTTCACTGAGAGGGGTCGCCAACAAAGTAGCGTATTGCGTAGGGTGTCAAACATGCGTTGTGGAGTGCCCGACCGGTGCATTTAATATTGATGAGAATTCGAGGATAAGTATAGATGCGACGAAATGCGTTCATTGCTGTAAATGTATAACTGAAGTTTATAAAAGCTGTAAACTGGCACATTGCTTAACAACGACATTAGGAGGAACCGGCATGAAATTTATTGGAATGAACCGCTACACGACATTGGGGTTGCGAGAAACTTTCCTTGAACACTTTTTCGAACTCGGAAACCGATGCTGGAATTCAAAAGAGCTGGGCAATCTACAATATGCTTCCTTGAAAGTTTGGCTCAAAGAGGCGGAGTTGATCGAGGTTAACCCTCAAACCGATAAAAATGGGCAAATTACTGAACTTGGACAAAAACTAATGAAATTGGGTGTTTATAATCCCTTTACTTGGGCAGTGATTTGGACAAACCTTGCTTATAATTCTTCGCTGATAAAATGGTATCTACTCTGCGTGGATAAGGGAGAAACATATGAAAAGGGTGATTTGGTTTTTCTGATAGGGGAAGATTATTCCGAACGTCAACGCGAAAATGCAGTATCATCTCTCTGCGAAACTTTGGGCAAAAGCCCTATTGGCAATACACTTGAAATGGGAATACCTATCCCGAGTGGCAACTCTTATAAGTATTATAAGAAAGGGTGGTCAACGCCGGACGGCGCGGCAATTCTATATACACTTTATAGATATGCAGAAAAACTGGGCGGGCATTATCATACTACACTAAAAGAGCTTCGATCTATACGGAATCATCGTCCGGATGATTTTATTGGGATGGATCCGGTAACAGTTTATGCGTTAGATGAGGATGCCTTCAAAGATATGCTTCGACAGCTGGCAAATGAGTATCCTGATTTCATAAAAATCGCGTTTGTTGCCGATTTGGACAATATAACATTAAATAGCGAAAAAACGTCATTGGATGTAGTGAACATCGTTCTTGGAGGTAAATAAACATGGCAACAAAATATGATGCATTTATAGAGCTTGTTCCGGGTTATGAATCTGTTGTTCGTATTAGCTCTGATAGCAAGGACGCAGACTTTTGGAGTCATTATATTGTAAATGACGATATGGTCACAGCAGTTAAATTGATTGCCAAATCGCTTCGTCCTGATGACCCCGGCGAGGATGTCTGGCATTATTGGCTCAAAGGTTCATATGGAACAGGCAAAACGTATTCCGCCATTGTCATCAAACACCTTTTACAAGATGATTATAAAACGGTAGAGGCGTTCCTTAATAAGAACCCCTTGTTCTTTGAAGTTAAGGACAAGTTTCTCAGCGCACGTAGAAAGGGCCGATATTTTGTCAAATTCCGTAGCGGCGAATGCAGACAGCTTGATACATCCAACAAGTTTCTTTTCCAAATCGAACAATCGGTAAGAGAAATCCTCCGTGAAAATGGTTTTGAATATACGGGAAGGAATTCGTTGATAGATTCCGTTAAGAAAAAGATCGAAGAATTTAAGCCTACACTCGCACAACGTTTTGAAGAGGGAGCTTTCTTCAAATACTGGGGTACGTATGGTACCTTCGAGGCTTTTTATCGTGCGGTGATCGAGGGTGACGTGTTTGCCTGTTCAAATGCACAAGCGATACTTCAAGAGATGGATATCGGATTGGCGACCGATCTCCAAACTTTTAAGGTATGGCTAAAAGATGTCTATGACGGGAATGCAGAGCTCTCTAAGACGGGTATCTTTATTATTTGGGATGAGTTTACGGACTATATCCGCTTTAACGATCTCGATATTATTCAGCAGTTGTCGCTCTTTTCCAAAGAAGTCCCGTTCTTCATGTTATACGTGATGCATGAATACCCCGGGAGCTTTTCTGATAATGTATCGAAAGAACTTGACAAGGCTGATGCAAGATTCCATAAGATCGACATGGCATTGAGCGAGAAAACTACAATAAAGCTCATTGGGGAAAGTATTATAACACGCGACGGGATGAGGGAGAATTGGGCCAATGTTTGCGATGAATTATATGGTTCTATCAGCGGTAGCATATCTTCATTTATGGGGGATCCGGATTCCGATCTTGATGCGCAAACATTAAAGAAGATCTTCCCCATCCATCCCATGACTGTTACCCTTGTATCCAAGGTCGCAGGGATGGCGGCGTCCAACAGAAGTATTTTTGAATTTTTGAAAAGCAGTGGAGATGACGGTTTCAGAGCATATATCCATGCTAACGGCCAATATGATTGGAAGTGGGTCACGCCCGATTATCTATGGGATTATTTCTTTGTCAATAACCAAGGCGGCAGGAAGGAAATGACGCTCACGGCCAAAGATGCCCTTAAACACTATTCAAAAGTGAAAGACCAGATCAACGATGATCGCATTCTACGCGTCTTCAAATGTGCGATGCTCCTTTTGGCTACAATTGGCTCGGGTCATAATCTAAAGAGAACAAGAATCGGCACGGGGATCCAATCGACAGAAAAAACGCTGTGTGACTGCTTTTCCGGGATGTTGAACCAGGAGGAGATCTCCAAATATCTTGGAATATTAAGTACGGCGCCTCTGAACCTGCTTGTCTTGGCTCCAGACCGCTTTGAAGGGCGTCGGATCGAACTTCCGTATTCGGGGACCAGTGGGGAGCTCGAAGCGGAAGTGGAGAGGATCCGCAAGAATAATTCGCCGGGGGATCTATTCAAAAGTGAGTCGCTCTTTGGTTCTATGTTGAAAAAACAATTTGTTCCGGAAGAAAAAGCGGTTGTGAAGCGGCTCTTGGTCGATACTTGCTGGTGGACGCAGATCAGTTCCAGATATGATGAACTCAAGAAAAATATAGATAAGAATTTATATCAGTTTGGTTTGTTGATAATCGCCGCTTCAAGCATTGAAGAGATAGGCAAAGCGAAAAGTACTGTTGCAAAGATTTTGGTGGACGACGAACCAAAGCGTATACTCGTTTGTGTTCTTCGTTACACATTCACGCGTGACGCTTTGAACAATTGGTATGAGTTAATGGCGAATGGTCAGCTTGCTCAAAACTCTGGAAACACTGTCAACGCAGATTCGTACCGCTCTCAAGCGAACGAGCTGATCGGCGAATGGGTCAGTACAGCCATTGGCAAAGAGATGGTACTGCTGTATGAAAATTCCGCATCGCTTCTATATACTAACAAAGAAGTTCTCTCACAGTATGAGAAAATTGTGTTCAAAGTGTTCCCGGCTGCGCCGGAAGGCATCATAAAAAAGATCACACTATATAAAACGGCCAATATTCCTGCCTATTATGGTGTCTCAAAGACTACGATCGCGACCAAAAATCCGGCCAATGACAAACAGAAGAATTTCAATCAGCAATGGCAAGATTGTGTTGAGATCCTCAAAGATCCCGAAGAAAATGTTTGGGACTGCAGTAGTATGGAAGAAGTTATGGCTTTGGGTAACACCGCGGTAGGCCGTTGTATGTCCGAGTTGTGCAAGACGCTCGATCGGTCTTTAACATCCGGCACTGTTCTTTTGTCTGATCTGTGGACTGCACTTCAGGGGGAATTGGGTTACTACAATACCGGCGTATGCTGTTATTTGCTCGGGTTTGCAATGCATTTTTATATTGGCAAATATACATGGTTTGACGGCAACAATGCTCATAAACTTGACGAAGAAACGATTCCGACGCTAATCAATGCAATGTTGGCGGGAAAATCGGCAGGCATGAAGCTTTCGAGTGAGAGCGATATCGAGAAGCGTTTTAAGGATATCACGAAAAGAATTTTCGGTTTATCGCAAGAGGAGGTCGGAGACGTATACGATTGCCGCAAAAATGTCAAGATCCACATCACCCAAAATGGTTATCCTATTTGGGCTGTTAAATATTTGGATGATGGAGAATATGCGGGTATCAAAACTGAAATATCTGAAATAATCGATAAATACATGAATTACATTCTTGAGATTGGCAATCAATCGGAAGTAATGGAGGATATCGTTAGATCAGTTAGATGCAACGCCAAAGTATATATTTCAATACTGAGCGACTTTTTGAAAGACAAGCAAAAGCTTGTATATGGCATGAAAAATTTCATATACCAAAAAGCGGCAGGGACAAAAGCCGTGTGTGACAAATATGGATTTTCCATGCAAACTTTATTTACGATGCTCACGCAAATTTTGGAAGAAGAAAAATGGCAATGGAAGGAGGAGAAGGTCATTGCGGAGGCCGATCATCTCACATTAGATTTAACGCTTGTCGGAGTGATCAATAAGATCCTTGACGGGAAGGCCCAATCTGTTGAAAAAGTTACCGATACGCTTTCAAATTATCTTGGCTACATTCGAGTACCCGGCTGTGTTTATGCTACCTTAGAGGCAGACTGGGCGTCAACAGTCGCCACATTGCATGAATTGTCCATGAATAAATGGGTGTCGTATAGCAATGAAAAGAAAACCGAAACTATCAAAGAGTTGGAACAAAATATGGCAGAAACCATTGAAAATATCGCGCATCCGTTTGCTGTTCTGAAAACTTATATTGAGCAACACAGGATGGGGACGTTTTCCGATGCAGAATACCAAGATATTCTGCAAGCACTTCCCAACGAATCGTTTGAACAAACCGAAAATAACTTTAAGACGAACATTCGGAACAAGATCAAGGAATTAACATATACCAAAAAAGTTCAAAGCCTAATGTCTATATGGAGAGAGAAGACGAACGAAGAGAATGTTTCCGCCTGGGAGACAAAAAATATTATGCCTATCACATGGGGAATGCCCTGTTTTTCTGATTTGTTTTCCGTGATCTTGTCGTTGGGAAGAAATGAGCGGATCGACGATATCCGATTAGAAAATGCGTTGACAACGATCAAGGATGGAGATCTATCACCCCTGTCTGATGTAAGTGAGATGGACAAGCAATTTATTCTGAATGTTTCCGCTGAAAAGTATATGGGGATCCTGCTTCCACACATTAAGGAATTGAAATCCGCGATCCAGAATAACGGATTTAGGAACTATTCATTGTGGAACAATCACATCGTTGCGATACGTCAAATTGTTGAACAATTTATTACAGTAGATTTAAGGTCTGAAGTGGGCGACAGGGCTAAGAAGATGCTCGAAGAAATAGGAGATCTGGAGGTGTTGAAAAAACATTTCGATCGTATACTTGAGCAAAGTGCTGAGGCTTGCTTGTTGCTCTTGAATGAAGAATAAGTTATTTGGAGTTTTGTATGGATTTTCAGCAAATATCCTTGGAAGATTTAAGGAAGTATTTGGATGCCGATACGGGAGAGAATCGTTTTGTCGCCAGAGTATTTTTTGTGGATAATTTCAATACATATTGCTCTGTTGTTAACGAACTTTCCGAACGGGCAGACATTACGATACGACTGTCGGATGAGCGTTTTTGCAAAGGGATAGATGCAATACCGGATCTCAAAGTTCTGAGTGAATTTTTAGATGATAATAAAGACAAAAATATTCTCATTCCTCATCTTGCTGAGTATTTGCGTATTGGTGAATCTTTTGAGCGAAATACTGGCGGACTACATTCAATACTAAGCCGTCATGTCCATTCGCAGAAGAGAGTGTGGATCCCTCTTTTTTCAGCCAAAGGGCTATTCCAGGACATCGTGGGGCCACTTGATGAAGAGCGATTTAGACAAGCGTTAATGGGGATCGACGATGAGCCGACAAAATTTGAAGCGACAGTATATGCCAATGTTTTTGCCAAGCAAGAAGGAGTGGTGGATGCGGTTGGGATCCGTTCCTGGCTGGAGCTTTGGGATGACCGAAAAATCGAATCGTCGATGGCTTTTGCGACACGTTATGCAAAGAGTATTGCCTCCATAGATGGGGATTATTCGTTGAAAGTCATTACTGATCCATATGATTTTTTACAGAATAATTTGAAATATGCTGATCCTAAATTGATGAAGACGTTAGGACGAGACGAGGATTGGGGTGCGCTTATTCCGTATATCCATCCCGATTGTGCCATGCGCGAAATTCTTCCTAAAGCACTTAATATGCTCGAGTTTGACCCAGAAACTCTCATTTGTGAATGGAATGATTTGGACGAATTCCACAAATGGATATTTGGGTTATGGTATAAACTTGGATTAAACAAGTCGAGTGATTATATTTCATTTGCAGTCGATCGGTCTGCGCAGTATAAAAATTTAATACAAAGCGTCGAATGTGCTATTTGTGATTGTATCAATAGTGTTCACTTTGATGCATGGAAAAATCAACGTCATACCATTATAAGAAGGCTGAAGGGCTACACGCCGAGCAAAGAGTTTTTTGAGAAACTCGATGAGATAGTTGATGATCGAGTCAAATTGGAGATCCTTACGGGCGAGACGTATGAAGAAAGGGTAAAGATTCTTGAGCTTGTTTCTGCGGCCTTAAGGAAGGGGACACCGATTGATGATCTAAGATCCTGTTTGCAGGAAAAATATCCTGACTTGTTCGCATATCTTAAGACTTCTTCTTTTGACTCAGGAGATGTGCGTGAATATATTTCGCGTTATAAGTATAATAAAATCGCGGATATTTTTTCATTGCAACTCTCGGAACAGGCAGGACAAATAGACTGTCTACAATTTCCGACGAGAGGCTCTTATTTACGCAAACTCAAGAATGCTATTCCTTCAGCGTATTTTCTTTGGTTTGACGGACTTGGCATAGAGTGGATAGATATGTTGCTCGAAAAAATAAAAACCATTCGTCCAACCGTCTCCATATTGGAGACCTGTGTCGCCACAGCTGTATTACCTACGATTACAGCTGTCAATATGGACAAGGCTGATCCCGATACAATATCTGAAAAGAAAATCGACGATTTAGATACTTTGAGCCACATAAAGGATAGGAGCGAAACGAATTACTTTTCCCTAATTGCTAAGCAGTTCGAATTGATGGGATCGATCGCAAAAACGATTTTGGATACGATCGATGCCTATCCCGATAGGGAAGTGATCGTCACCGCAGATCATGGAATGAGCCGTATGGCCGCGAAGGGATTTCATGAGACGCAAGGTGTTAGCCTCCCTTTCAATGCGGAATCGCGCAATCATGGTAGATACTGTATTTTATCTTCAGGGGTCACTTCTGTGAATGTGAGCAATACAAGACGGGAAGACAACATTGTAGCTTTCCGAACGCATAATCATTTTATATCCTCTGGATATGCGCCCGGTGAAATTCATGGCGGGGCGACGCCTGAAGAAATGCTTGTCCCAATCATACATTTTGCGAAGCCGAAAATCGCGCCGACAAAGAACATTGAATATAAGGTTGTTTCTCAAGAAGTGTTTTTGGATGGCGCGGGCAATGTGACGGTGATCATAAAAACTTCGGAGATGGCGGATAGTCTTGCTATTGATATCAATGGTAAGATCATCGGTGGAGAGAGTTGCGATCATGTGACTTGGACAGTAAGAATTGATGGGCTGAGTGCGGGAAATGCCTATTCGATCTATGTCTATCCCAACGGGTTGACCAACCGGCACCCGGAGATGATCTACGTCAAAAGAAGGGGGATCATCGTTGATGATGATTTCTGAGGAGAGATGCTGTTATGAGATCTATAAAAACCTGTATTGATTGTGGCCGGTTTCTCACGCAAGATGAGATCGCATTAAACAAAAAGCTTGTATCGCGTGAATTGCGGGAATACAAATGCTTGGCCTGTCTAAGCCAAGATTTTGGATGCGAAGTTGCCGATCTGGAAATCAAAATCGCAGAATTTAAAGAGCAGGGCTGTACGCTATTTATCTAAGGAGAGAGAAAATGTTGGAAGATAAAGTTAGGCGTGTATTCGCAGATATGGTCGTGCTTAAAGATCCCAAGCGATCGGAATTCTTTTCAAGCCTCAGCATGCCTTCATACATGCGTGATTGGCTTGTGATGAAATTCTCCGATAATCGGGGGAACATTGATTTTGATAGTACGCTTGCTTATATCAAAAAATTCATCCCGGATAGAGATGCATTCCAAGTTATCAAATACAAGTTGATGCAGGGCGGTACAGAGAAGTTGCTTGCGCGAGTACGCCTTGATGTAAACTTGAAAAAGGGCGTTGTTCAGTTTGAACTTCCGGATTTTGGTGGAGTCAGGGGGGGCGCCGCGGGTATTGTATCCGATTCCGTTTTGGAAAAATATGCCGATACTCTTTTAAGGGAGAGCGAAAACTGGGGGATCCTTGAGCTTGCCCTTGGAAGTACGCTGAGTGCAGAGGATCTTGATTTTGAACCCAGTACAAAGGCAACAGGATTTTTCGATAAGCTATTTGGAAAAGGAATAAGGGGGAAAGAAGGCGAGGAAGGCGAAAATCCGGTCTTAAAGCCCAATGAGATTTATATGAGCGGATATAAACCGTTCTGTCCATATAGAGTTGATTTGGATTTTTACAAAGAAGCGAGAAGAAATTTTAATATTCACGAATGGATCGATGTCATAATTTCGGCCGTTGATTATAACCCGGCCGGATATGTTGATAAGGATAATAATATATGTGAAGAAAAAAAGTTATACTTTTTAAGACGCTTATTGCCTTTCGTCGAGAAGAGAGTCAATATCATAGAACTCGCCCCCAAGGGGACCGGGAAAAGCTATGTTTATGAAAAAATCAGTAAACGAGGCTGGTTGATCAGCGGTGGCACGGTTTCGAGGGCATCATTGATTTATGATAATGCCAAAAAAGCGGGCGGCCTTTTGACAAGATTTGACTATGTCGGTTTTGATGAGGTACAATCGATTACTTTTGAACAGCCCGGTCAGATTCAGCAGGCGCTAAAACATTATATGGAGTTTGGCGAAATAAAAGGTTTTGACGCTCAAATGGCTACTGAGGCAGGGGTGATCGTTTTGGGAAATATAGACGCCGATAAATTTGATATTAACCAAAACATGGTTGAGAATATAAGTGAGGTTTTTGGCGAATCAGCTACTCTGGATCGTTTTCATGGATTTATTCCCGGATGGGAAATTCCGCGTCTCAATCAGGATCTGATCGCCAACGGTTGGGCTATCAACACGGAATATTTTGCAGAAGTTTTGCATGCTTTGCGCGATGACCTATCATATTCTGCGTTGGTAGATGATTGTCTTGACATTCCCAGTAAAGCGGATAAACGCGATATGACTGCAATAAAACGTTTATGTACTGCTTTTGTCAAGTTGCTCTATCCAAATGCACAGCACAAGAGTGATATTCCTGCCGATGAGTTTATAAAGTATTGTCTCGATCCGGCTAAGGAAATGAGAGCGATCATTAAAAAGCAATTGTGCATTATTGATCCAAAGGAATTTGATGTCCCTGGCAAAAATACCATACCCGATGTTCAATATCGGCGGTAGTTTATGAAACACTTAATTTATGCCGATAATGCGGCGACAACCAAATTGGATGAATGTGCCTTTGAAGCCATGAAGCCATTCCTGCTGGAGGAGTATGGGAATGCATCTCAGCCATATTCGTTCGCTCGGAAACCCCGAAAAGCACTCGTAGAGGCACGGGAGATGATTGCGTCGTGTATTGGGGCTTCTCCGGAAGAAATATTCTTCACGTCAGGTGGAACAGAATCGGATAATTGGGCAATCAAAGGGACTGCTTACGCTGATTCATTCAAAAGACAAATTATTACTTCAAACATTGAGCATCATGCAATTTTGAACGCCTGCTCTACCATCGAAAGGCAGGGCTATCATGTAACCTACATCCGTTCAGATCACAATGGTATCGTTTCGGCGAGTGCATTGGAAGCGGCCATGGCTGAACCTACAAGCCTTGTGTCGGTCATGATGGTGAACAATGAACTCGGCACGATTGAACCGATTTATGAATTGGCGAATGTCGCACATCGGCATGGAGCACTTTTTCATACTGATGCCGTGCAAGCCGTCGGGCATATTAAGGTTGACGTAGAAGAACTCGGAGTTGATATGCTCTCTGCATCGGCGCATAAATTCAATGGGCCCAAGGGCGTAGGGTTTCTCTATATTCGCAAAGGGAACCGAATCCATTCGCTGAACGACGGGGGAGCGCAAGAATATGGGCTTCGCGCCGGGACGGAAAATGTCGCCTCCATTGTCGGCATGGCAGTCGCTTTGAAGCAAAACTGTGAAACACTTGATGAAAACACAAAGAAAATTTCAAGAATCGAAAATCTCCTGCTTGCCTCTCTGCATCAGAGGAATTGTAGATTTATAAGAAACGGCGGCGGGAAAGTTGCCCCGGGGATCATCAGCCTTTCTTTCCCCGGTGCTGATGGAGAAGCCATTTTGCACCGGTTGGATCTTATGGGAATCGCTATATCTACGGGAGCGGCTTGTGATAGCGTCAACACGCAGATTTCCCATGTTTTACAGGCGATAGGCGTTGAAGAATCTGTCGCAAAAGGGACGATACGGATTTCTATCGGGAAACATAATAGTGATGAGGATGCAATAGCGATAGCAGATGCCCTACAAAAAATTTTAGAGCAATGATACATATTTTTATATAGCCAACGAAGTGCGCATACGACTGTATTCGCACTTTTCTTGCGAAATTTAATACAGCTTTTCCTTGATCGATTTCGAAGAAAACTCGGCATTGGCTTGTCATTTATGCTTTCCCTTCCCGACGCGAGGGGGAGATGAAGTGCCTCACCGAATTTTTTCGGGGAGACCTATTTTAAGGGCATTGAGGAGCGCTACACCATCGGAGAAAAGCGAGGTATCGTATACACGGGGCTGTATGATTCCCTGTTCGACAAAGATAGCTTACATAAATTAAGTCCAATCCGAAGCAAAATTGTTGAAAACATGACTACCATTGTCATATTTGGTGTGTGATAATAAAATTCTAATAGGAGGAACTTATGACTGATGCAACAAAGGAACAGGAGCGGGCGGAAATGGAAGATATACAAACGCGTCCCTACGATAGAGCAGGGGGGTATGTTTCAGAAATCACATTCAACAATGGGCAAAAGTTAGAAATTAAAAGGAACGATATAATTATTTTTGTCGGCCCCAACAATGTAGGTAAAAGTCAATCATTGCGCGATATTTATGAAATTAGCGGTGAGGCCACATCCCATGTTGTTATTGACAATGTTAAATTTGAGAAAAGCAATTTAGATATACGTCCTGTTCTTGACAAGGTAGCCTCAAAATCCTTGCATGGCAACCGTACGCAATATGATTTTTTAGGAAAATCTTATAATTATTTTGATTTTTCCATGCGTGATTTTGTGTCCAAAGACGGATTGAGTGGCTTTAGAGATATATTTATGAAATTTTTAGACACATATTCAAGGCTACTAATTTGCGAAGAAGCGCAGTCAATACGCCGTAACGCCCCCAAGGTTCATCCAATACACTTTGCTGCATTTGATTCAGCCAAACGCAAATGGTTGTCAGAAAACTTTTATAAAGCTTTCGGAAAAGACCTAATACCAAATACAAATTACGGTGCTACTATTCCTTTGTCAATCGGCAAGCAGATAAAATTAAATGACGATTACGAGGATGAACAGACTCGGCAAGAAGCTTATGCTGAGATGTTAGCGGAATATCCACAAATTCAAAATCAAGGAGATGGCATGAAAAGTTTTACAGGTATTTTACTTTACCTGATGTTAGACTTTTATTGCACATATCTGATCGATGAGCCGGAATCATTCCTTCATCCCCCTCAGGCGCACATTATGGGGCAAATTATAGGTGAAACTTTTACCGATAATCAGCAGGCTTTTATTTCAACACATAGCGAGGATATTATAAAGGGGCTTATCTCCGTTTGCCCCGAGCGAATAAAGATTGTCAGAATAACGCGCGAGGAAAATGTTAACCATTTCTCGATCCTGGATAATGAAAAATTTCAAGAAGTGTGGAATGATCCGCTTCTGAAATATTCCAATATCATGTCTGGAATTTTTCACAAATCGGTGGTGGTTTGTGAAAGTGATTCGGACTGCAAGTTATATCAGATAATAGATGAATTTAATAATAAAGCGACCGGAAAGCATTCGGAGACACTGTTTGTTCATTGCGGTGGGAAACAGCGAATGGCGAATGTCGTTCGCGCTTTGAAATCGTTAGATGTAGAAGTGAAAGCAGTTCCGGATATTGATGTATTAAATGAAAAAAGTATTATCAAAAATCTTTATGAAGCGGTTGGCGGCAATTGGTCTGATGTGCAGGATAACTATAGTAAATTCAGATCGAAATTTAATGGCGCGAGCGACAATATAAAACGCAGCAATTTTAAGAGTTTTATTGAGGAGAAGCTCAAAGAATCTGATGAAACGTACTTGTCGAAGCAAGAAATAATTCGCATAAGAGAGGAATTAAAGACGACTTCTCTGTGGGATGCTTTGAAAATGAGCGGTGAGAGCGGAATACCTGCAGGAGAAGCGAAAGTAGCTTATAATGCAATGAATGCCAAATTAAAAGAAGAGGGGATTTTTATTGTTCCTGTTGGTGAATTAGAGCGTTTTGTCCCCGAAGTCGGCAATCATGGTTCGGCATGGGTAAATGGCGTTTTGGAACAGTATTCCGACTTAAATGATTCGGTTTATGATAAGGTAAAAGAATTTATGAAACAAGTTACATCTTAAATTTAGATACGCTGTGATGAAGTGGACTTACAAGTTAAGAGATTCCCTTCATGGGTGGGGGATCACAGTCTTTTCTGCAATGCTCTCCGCTTAAGAAACTGAACGAAAGAGGAACGATATGGATTTTTATGAGATCGACGGTGAAAAATACTATTTTATTAAGGGCAGAATTTACGACAGCAGTTTTCTCGAACCCGACATTACGACGTTGAGAAGGGTCGCTCCTGCGCTCTTTCGTGCCGCATTCCCGTCGCCCGAAGATATGAAACAGGAAGCATTGATCGAATACATCAAAGCATCAAAGGGGTGCGGGCAATACGATCTCGGCATTCTGGCATTAAAGAAGGACACTTACAGGGGAGATGATTTTTGCGGATCATGTGACCGTATATGGGCCCCAAAAAGTCTTTTCTGTCGCTATACCGCAGACATGGGTGGCAGAGAAGACGTCTCATGATAAAAATCATAGGGATCCTTAAAAAGACATTCTAATGAAAATAAATAAGCATTGACGCGCCGTGCGGGAAGGGATCCCGAGAAAAAAAGTATAATCCCCCTTGATTCGACATAGGATAGAGTATCTTGTCGAAGGCGGGAAGGAATATGTGGGAAAGCATCGAGGAACGGGTCAGAAAATGCGGGGAATACATCGTCGAGACGGGCGCCACCGTGCGCGCATGTGCCGAGGCCTTCGCAACGAGCAAATCCACCGTGCACAAAGACGTCACCGAACGATTGCCTGCGCTCGATCCCGACCTCGCCGAGCGCGTCAAAC
Source organism: uncultured Clostridia bacterium (assembly GCA_947624215.1). GTDB lineage: Bacteria > Bacillota > Clostridia > Christensenellales > Borkfalkiaceae > Gallimonas. The sequence goes on along the minus strand of CANQJJ010000025.1, from coordinate 10,544 downwards.
ACATCCTCAGCGTCAATCTGAGCGAGCGCCATCTCCGCGGCGGGGCTTCCACCAAGAAAAAATATGCCCGCCTCCATGCAAATTCCACCCCTTGAACGGCACGCGGGCGGTCCCTTAATAATGCGTTGGCGCTCTCCCATGCCGCCATCGAGCCCTTCAACAGTGCGCGGCCGTTCTCCCGTGCCGCTCGAAATTTCTTTTTCTGCACAAAAACAAAATTTTCCTCGGATTTTCATGGGCTGTTTCTTGTCATTTCCCGTCGATTGTGCTATAATGTACGAAAGCTAACATGGGACAAACTATGGCAAAACTACTCGGCATCGACGTCGGCTCGACCACGGTAAAGCTCTGCGTGCTCGACGGCGACGGAACAATCCTCTATACCTCCTATGTGCGCCACTTTGCGCGCGTCAAGGAATGCGTCCTCGGCGAACTTGAAAAGGTCCGCTCTTTTTCCGATACATACCGCGTCGCGGTCACCGGCTCTGCGGGGCTCGGCCTTGCCCAGCGCGGCGGTCTTCCCTTTGTGCAGGAAGTTCAGGCCGCCTTCACCGCCATCAAAAAGCTGTATCCCGACGTGGATGCGGCTGTTGAACTCGGCGGCGAGGACGCTAAGCTCATCTTCGTCACGGGGGGCACCGAGCAGCGCATGAACGGCAGCTGTGCGGGGGGCACGGGCGCCTTCATCGACCAGATGGCCACCCTCCTCGATATCTCCGTAGACGAGATGGACGAGCTCTCCCTTAGGGCGGAGAAGGTCTATCCCATCGCCTCGCGGTGCGGCGTATTCGCCAAGTCGGATATCCAGCCCCTCCTCAACCAGGGCGCCCGCAAGGAAGACATCGCCGCTTCCATCTTCCGCGCCGTTGTCGACCAGACCGTCTCGGGCCTCGCGCAGGGGCGCCGCATCAAGGGCAAAGTGCTCTTTTTGGGCGGGCCCTTACACTTTTTGAAGGGGCTCAGAAAGGCCTTCAAGGAGACCTTGGGCCTCGACGACGAACACGCCGTCTTCCCCGAGACCGCGCCCTCCTTCATGGCGATCGGGGCAGCCATGTCCGCGATCGGCTCTCGCGAAGAGCCCTTAGACGACATTGTCGCCCGCGTCGGGAACATCTCGGATACGGGCAACATCACGGTGGGGAAGCCTCTCTTTGCCTCGCGGGAGGAATACAGCGATTTCATCGGACGCCACAAGCGGAGCGACCTCGAATTCGAGAACATCTACAAGTACGAAGGGGACGCCTACCTCGGCATCGACTCGGGCTCGACGACGACCAAGCTCATGCTCATCACGCCCGACAACAAGATCCTCTACTCGCATTATCAGACCAACAACGGCCAGCCGCTCGAGATCGTCAAGGAGAGGCTGAAAGAGATCTATTGGTTGGGCGGCGGTCGCATCGTCATCCGCGGGGCGTGCGTGACGGGCTACGGCGAGGACATGCTCAAAGCGGCCCTGAAGATTGACTTCGGCATCGTGGAGACGATGGCCCATTTCAAGGCGGCGCTCCACTTCAACCCCGACGTGGACTTCATCATCGACATCGGCGGGCAGGATATCAAATGCTTCAAAGTCAAGAACCGCGCCATTGATTCCATCATGCTCAACGAGGCCTGTTCGTCGGGGTGCGGCTCCTTCATCCAGACCTTTGCCAAGGCCATGGGCATGGAGATCGAGCCCTTCTCCCGCCTCGGCCTCTTCGCGAAGCATCCCGTGGAGCTCGGCTCGCGCTGTACCGTGTTCATGAACAGCTCGGTCAAGCAGGCCCAAAAGGAGGGCGCGAGCATCGAGGACATCTCCGCAGGCCTCTCGTCTTCCATCGTCAAGAATGCCATCTATAAGGTCATCCGCGCCCGTTCTCCCGAGGAGCTCGGCAACCACATCGTCGTGCAGGGCGGCACTTTCTTAAACGACGCCGTTCTCCGCTCCTTCGAACTCGAGATCGGGAAGGAGGTCGTGCGGCCCGCCATCGCAGGGCTCATGGGGGCATTCGGCGCGGCCCTGTATGCCAAGGAGAACACGCGGAGCGACGTGCTCATCTCCTCCGTGCTCACCGCCCCTGAACTCGACCGCTTCTCCTACGACAGCAAGTCGGTGACGTGCAAGGGGTGCACGGGGCATTGCAGCGTCAACATCCTCACCTTCTCCGACGGCAGAAGATACATCTCGGGCAACAAGTGCGAGCGCGGCGCAGGCCTCAAACCGGACACGGATCCCCTCGACCTCTATGCCTTCAAATACCAAAAACTGCTCTCCCTGCCGCGTGCGGGCGGGGGAACGCGGGGGAAGGTGGGGCTGCCGCTCCAGCTCGTCATGTATGAACAGCTCCCGCTTTGGACGGCCTTCTTCGAGACGTGCGGCTTCGACGTGGTGCTCTCGGAGAGGAGTTCGCGCGAGCTCTACTTCCGCGGCCAGCACACCGTCGCGAGCGACACGGCCTGCTATCCCGCCAAGCTCATGCACGGGCACATCGAGTCCCTCCTCGACATGGGCGTGGATTTCATCTTCTACCCCTGCGAGAGCTACAACCTCGACGAGCACGACAGCGTCAACCACTACAACTGCCCCGTCGTCGCCTATTATCCCGAACTCCTGAAGGCCAACAACGAGCGCCTCAACGACGAAAATCTCATCATGCCCTACCTCGACCCCAACAGCGAGAGGACCACGGTGAAGACGCTCGTCCGCGCGCTCAGGCGGTACCATGTCCCAAGCTTCCTCGTCAAAAAGGGACTTCGGGCGGGCATGGAGCGCATGGAGGAGTATCACGCCGCGGTCGTCGCCGAGGGGCGGCGGGTGCTGGCGGAGGCCGAACGGCGGGGGAAACACGTCATCGTGCTCGCGGGGCGGCCCTATCACTGCGATCCCGAGATCAACCACGGCATCGACAAGCTCCTCTGCTCCCTCGGGCTCGCCGTGCTCTCCGAAGACGCCGTGTTCGAGAAGGGCAACCTCGTCAAGGTCAACGTCCTCAACCAGTGGACATACCATGCAAGGCTGTACCGCGCGGCAGAGTATTGCACACGCAACCCGGGGTGCGACCTCGTACAGCTCGTCTCCTTCGGATGCGGCATCGACGCCATCACGACGGACGAGGTGCGCGCCATCCTCGAGAGCAGGGGCAAACTCTATACCCAGATCAAGATCGACGAGATCACGGGGCTGGGGGTCGTCAAGATCCGCCTCCGCTCCATGCTCGCCGCCATTGAGGAACAAAAGAGGAGGGGATCGGATGAGACACGATAAATCGGCATACCATGTCCGCGATGAGGCCTTACAAAACTCTTCCGTCGCCGATTTTACCGACGACTATCCCCGCTTTACGCCTGCGATGAAAAAGACGCACACCATCCTCGTTCCCGACATGCTCCCGTGGCACTTCGACCTCCTCACCGAGGTCATGCGCGAGGAGGGATATAAGGTGGAAGTGCTACACGGAGAGGGCAGGCAGGTCATCGACGAGGGGCTCAAACATGTGCACAACGACACCTGCTACCCCGCCCTGTGCGTCATCGGGCAGTATCTCGACGCCCTCAAGAGCGGCAAATACAACGTAGACAAGACGGCCGTGCTCATCACGCAGACGGGCGGCGGGTGCCGGGCGAGCAACTATCTTCCCCTCATCCGCAAGGCCTTGAAGGCGGAGTTCCCGCAGGTGCCCGTGCTCTCCCTCAATTTCTCGGGGCTGGAAAAGGACAGTGGCCTCAGTCTCAATTTGCAGTTCATCCGCAAGCTCGGCTACTCCATCTTCTACGGCGACCTAATCATGAGCTGTCACAACCAGACCAAGCCGTATGAGGTGCACGCGGGCGACAGTGCACGGGTGCGCGCGGAGGTCGTGGAGACGATGAAAGAGGCGCTCCGCTCGGGGGAGTTCAAAGAGCTCAAAAAGTATACCGCATATATTTTAGACGCCTTTGCGGCGGTGGAGACGGACCGTACGCCCAAGGTGAAAGTGGGCATCGTGGGGGAGATCTACGTCAAGTATTCGCCGCTCGGCAATTCCCACCTCGAGGACTTTCTGCTCTCCGAGGGATGCGAGCCCGTCGTGCCCGCGCTCATGGACTTCATCCTCTACTGCGTCGTCAACAATCTCAACGATGTGCGCTACTACGGCCACCGCACGCGCATGACGCCCGTCTTCCGCTTTGCATATAGCTGGCTCTACCGCAAGCAGAAGAAGATCATCGCGTGGACGAAGGAGCACGGAAGATTCGAGCCGCAGCACGATTTCGAGCACCTTCGCTCGTGTGCGGACAAGGTCATCAACCAGGGGGTCAAGATGGGGGAGGGATGGCTCATCCCCGCCGAGATGGCCGCGCTCGCCGAGACGGGCACGGAGAACATCGTCTGCGCCCAGCCCTTCGGGTGCCTGCCCAACCACATCGCGGGCAAGGGGGCGGTGCGCGTCATCAAACAGCTCTATCCCCGCGCCAACATCGTGCCCGTGGACTACGACCCCTCCGCCACGCGCGTCAACCAGGAGAACCGCATCAAGCTGATGCTCGCAACGGCGCGGGAGAACCTGCCGTCCGCGAAAAAATGAGCGGGTGAGCTGCTCCGGCAGAGCCCTATTTCCATAAAAATTTGAAAAAGCAAACCCCGTACCGCAGACATGGTACGGGGTTTTTCTGTCTTGTGCGAGGGCAGGCTCATTCGATGGCTTTGAGGGATTCGTTCATCCGGATGTGTGTGATCTTGGGGCTGAGCATGAGGGTCACGAGGAAAGTGAAGAGGAGGGAGAGCAGGGGCGCGCAGACCCAGACATACCACCCGATGCCCGGCAGAGATCCGAAGCTGAGCAGATCGAAGATGAAGAGGCAGAGGAGGGCGCCGAAGGGGAGGCCCAATATAATGCCGACGGAGCCCGTGATGTAGATCTCGCGGTAGACGTAGGCCGTCACTTCCCGCTCGTGATAGCCGAGCACCATGAGCGTGGCAAGTTCCCGCTCGCGCTCGGAGATGTTGATGTTCGTGAGCGTGTAGATGACGATGAAATTGAGCATGGCGGCGAACAGGACGACTAAGACGGATACACCGATCATTGCCGCCGTGCCGATGTCCTGAAAGAGACAGCAATCGAGAACGGCGAGGCCCGCGAGCACGAGCGCAGTGGATGCCATGCCCGCGATCACCGTCATGAAAAAGCGCATCTTGTAGCGGAGCACGTTGCGCAGGGAGGACTTATATTTGAAGGAGAGCCTGTTCCAAAAGGCGGGGATGTATTCGAAGAGCACCTTCTTGCCCGCGCGGGGGGCACGGGGGCGGAGCTGCGAGGCGGGGCATTCACTCGTCTTTTTGAGGCCCGCAAACAGGGTGGCGAGCATTGTCGCGACGACGATGACCGCCGAGACGATAAAGTAGAAACGGAGGGAGACCTGCGGGGGATATGCGGGCAGTTCGTAGTTCCACGTAAAGTTGATGTAGACAACGTACGCCAGACCCATGCCCGCGAAGTAGCCTCCGAAAGCGCCGATAAAGGTGCCGATGAAGGCAAACAGCAAATACTTGGAGATGATGCGGAAGGGGGAGTAGCCGAGCGTCGAAAGGCAGGCGAGCTGGGCGCGGTCCTCGTCGAGAAAGCGCGTCATGGTGGAGAGCACGATGAGCAGGGTCACGAGCAGGAAGACGGTCATCATGACGTATCCGATCCCCTCGATCTTGTCGGCATACTCGCGGAACGTGCGGAAGCTGAAATTTTCAAAGAGGGTCAAGACCTCGGCGTCGCACGTCCCGTCCTGCGTGAGGAGTTTTTCGATCTCTGCCTTCTCCTGCTCCGCGTGCTGCTTGTAATCCCCGCCCATGACGAGACCGTCCTCCCGTTCGGCCGCGATATAGACGTCGTTGACGGCGGGGATGAGGTCGGGGTCGCAGAGATAGAAGATGCTTTCGAGAAGGTCCTGCTCGCCGTCTTCCCGCGTGAACAGGAAGCTCACGTCGTCGCGGATGGCCATGTGCAGGGGATTGAAGACCGTGCCCCGCAGGAAAAATTGCATGCTCCGCTGTTGGCTGATGGGGCCGAAGGGGGTGTCCGCCTCGATGTCGATGTCGGCGCCGAAGACCGTCCCGAGCGGGTAGGCCCGCAGTTGTTCTGTCCCGCGCTCCGCCCAAATGTCATAGACGTCGCTGCCGAGTTCCTCGGGCCGCGGGCATTCTTCGAGCACTTCGAGACGGTTGATGACGTGTTCCGTGGGGGACATGTCTGAGAAGTACACCCTCGTAATGCCCTCTCCCACGCCGTCGAAGCGTATGTGCATCTTGGTTTCGAGCCCGCCGTAACTTTCCTGCACCGTCGTGATGTCCATGGCCGCGTCTTTGAATTCGAGCGAGCCGCCCTTCTCCATGCGGCCCTCATAGCGGGCGGAGAGAGCGTTTAGCTCGGCCTCCGAAAAGCCCGTCTCCCGCGTGCTCTTGACGATGAGATCGCTCACATTGCTGTCGCGGTAGACGTTGTCGAGGGCGAGATCCATCTTGTCCGTGGCCATGCCGATGCCCGCGGAAAAGCCGATGCTCACGAGCACCATCAAGATGACGGAGATGAGGCGCGCCTTGTTGTGTGCGAATGTGCGCGCGAATGTCTTGAAATACGTCTTCACCACTCGATCTCCTCGATGGGCACGGGATGCTCGTTTACTTCGATGCTGCGGATACAGCCGCTCTTGATGCGGATGACCTTATCCGCCATGTCTTTGAGGGCGGCGTTGTGGGTGACCACCATGACGAGGCGGTCCTGTTTTGTGGAGATGTCGTAGAGCAGTTTGAGGATCTTCTTGCCCGTGGCGTAATCGAGGGCGCCCGTGGGCTCGTCGCAGAGGAGGAGCTTGGGGTTTTTGGCGATGGCGCGGGCGATGGAGACGCGCTGTTGTTCACCCCCCGAGAGTTGGGCGGGGAAGCTCATGAGCCGTTCGCCCAGCCCGACCTCTTCGAGTACTTGCCGCGGGTCGAGGGCGTCTTTGCAAATTTCTACGGCGAGCTCGACGTTTTCAAGTGCCGTGAGGTTGGGCATGAGGTTATAGAATTGGAAGATGAAGCCGACGTCGTTGCGGCGGTACTCGGTGAGACCCTTCCGGTTGAGGGCGGTTACGTCGCGGCCGTCGAGAAGTATCTTGCCGGAGGTGGGGCTATCCATGCCGCCGAGGAGATTGAGGAGGGTGGTCTTGCCCGCGCCCGAGGAGCCGAGCACGACGACGAATTCCCCCTTTTCGAGGGAGAAGGAGACGTCTTTGAGTGCGTCGACGCGGATATCGCCGAGGGAATACTGTTTGCAGACATTTTCGAGTAAGAGAAAGCTCATGAGCGCCCCCCGCGGACTTGCGTACAAGTCCGAGAAAAATTTGTCTATATTATAGCATGCCGCCGGGAAAAAGAAAAGCGCGGGATGTGAAAACGCGGTGAAATTCCCTCTTTTCGAGCGTCATTCTGCCCGATCAAGCCCAATCCGCGCGTGCCCCCTCCATGGGAGGGGGTAGGAGGTGGGGTGGCGACCGGGCCTGTGTGAGTGACTCCTTGGCGCCCCTGTAAGGGGAGCTGGCCCGCGGTCCTTGGCGGGACTGAGGGGTTTTACGCCCAAGCTCAATCGAAGTGTCCCGCGCGCTCCGCGCGCGTCATTCTGAGCCGCAACGGTTTGACTTTCAACGAATAGCCCATCCGCGAAGAATCTTATTACGACCAAGCTTGTGTGAACGAATAAGGCATTCCAAATAACGTCACCCTGAGCAAAGTCGAAGGGTCACCGCAGTCTTATAATAAGGTGATGCTTCAACTACGTTCAGCATGACGTGATTAGAACACATGGTCTGTTCATCAAGCAGTCGGACTTCGTTTTTCGGGATCCTTCGGGGACAGCTGCATCGGACTTCGTATCATCATTCCGCCTCGGTATGACGCGTCTACCACATCGCGGACTCCGTGCGAGCGCCCCCTTGCCTTCCCCCTTTGGGGAAGGTGCCCCTCGGGAGGGGCGGATGAGGCAGGACGAAAAATGCGGCAGAAATTCTCTTCAATAGCTTGACTTTTCTCTCCGCACGGTGTTATACTGAGAATGCCAAACAAACTTTATTTCCCATCGCAAGGAGGCGCGGGCTTTTTCATGTAATCAAAATCAATGGGAGGAGTCTATCCTTCTCCCATAATGTTCATATTAGAATTTGGCAAAATTGTGAATTCCAATATATGGACGTTATGGGATAATTATAAGACCGTGCCGTATATAAAGTTTGTTTGGCGACAACCGGAGTTTGCATTTTGCATGCGCTGACTTCGGTTGGCGCATTTTTTTATGTTAGGAGAAATATCATGAGTGACAATGCAGCAGAAAAAGCACGGGAAGCCCGTGTACGAATGGAGGCCGCCAAGCTGGCCCTAAAAGAGGCTCGGCGTGAAAAAATTTCCTCTATTTTTCACAACATTTTTAGTCTAAATACGCTTTCCTTTCTTATTTTGATTGGATCTGCGATTCTCTTTGTTTATCAAGCTATGGGCGCCTCAGGCATGGACAATAGCTCTCTGCAAATGCAAAAAATAACTTTCTATGTCGGTATCGGTGCCGTCGTTCTGGATGCAATTTTTATATTTGTTGGTTTTTGTGACGACACGAGATTGCAGATAGTTCTTATCACAGGCCACATTATTATGTGTATCGCGCTTTTTGTCTTAGGGTGCGTGGGGCTGTTTTCGGGACGCATGTTCCTCAATGCATTGTATTACGATGAAACGAATGGTGTCACTTATGCCGAGCAAGGTGACGGCTGCGTTGTTTGGAGCATCGACGGATCCAAAGAAAATGTGACGATCCTGGCAGAATACAATGGTCATCCCGTAATAAAAGTGAACAATCGGGTAGCCAAAGGTAATACAAAGCTAAAAACATTGACCTTATCTTCGAACAGTGAATTGACGCTTGATGAATCGGCATTTGAAAATTGTAGCTCGCTTACCGAAGTTTTCTTCGCACCCAATGGAGATTATGTTCTCGGCAAGGAATCCTTTGTAGGTTGTTCCGCTCTCACGAACTTGTCCTTCGGCGATTCCTCTGAGTTTCACATTTGGAAAAGAGTTTTTGCAGAGTGCAATCGGCTCACCAATGTCGATTGCGGCACGAGCAATGTACTCTACTTTGATGAGTGGAATGCCTTCGAGAATTGCACACGTCTTACAGAATTCCATGTGAATAATTCCAGATTGGTCATCAATGAAGAACTTAATTTTAACTGTGACAAAACAATTTTTGGTGGGGCTACTAATGCTACGATCTATGTAAGCGGCGGGGATACGAGTTACATCGCAGATAGCGTTGGCGGGATTGTCATCGGAATGAATTCCAATATAGGATTTGCTTTATATGTCGATGATATCAACGTTGGAATTTGTCGCTTTGAAGAAGGATTTGATTTCGCGAGATCCAACTTATTTACCGCAAAGGTACAGACGCATTTCTTTTACCATAGCACTGATTATCAAGCATTTGCAAATGAAATTTTCCTCCCTGCGTCGGTGACATTTATTCCCGATAACTTCTTTGGTGACTATGGCGATGGTTGCAAGGTCTACTATGCGGGCACCGAGGAGCAATGGAAGGCGCTCAAGATCGGCGAAAATGGCAACAGCAACTATTCGAACAACAAGGTCACCGTCGTCTACGAATACAGCGAGTAAAAGGGGACGGTGAATGCAAAGCCCGCGGTGTGGGAAGCGCGTCATCCTGAGGCGGAATGATGATACGAAGTCCGACTGTTTGGGAAACAGATCAAGCGTTCTATTACGTCATGTTGAGCTCCGTCGAAACATCACCGCATTATTAAGACTAAGGTGATGCTTCAACTACGTTCAGCATGACGTAATTGGAATGCCTTGGGCGTTCAAACGCTACTTGGTCGTAGCAAGATTCTTCGCGGATGAGCAGTTCGATGAAAAGTCATGTTCTTCGGCTACTTCGCGCTACGCGCTCGTGTCGATTTTAGTAGCACAACCAGAAGCCTCAATCGGTCAGTCCCGCAAAGGGCCGCGGGCCAGCTCCCCTTACAGGGGCGCCAAGGGTTCGCTCATACGAAGTCCGTGGTATGGTAAGCTGTCATACCGACCGCGCGAGGCTTCTATTTGTGATTCCAAGCGCGCCACGAGCCGTAGGCGAAGTAGGGCGGCGCCCTTGCCGCCCGAGTGTATCCCCTTATACGCAGTCCGACGAAAAGCTCCTCCTTGGGGAGGAGCTGTCACGCGTGAGCGTGACTGAGGTGGGGATACAACCGTTCTTTCCGCTTTTTATAAGGAAAGGCAATCAAATTTCATAAGGAAAAGCGATCATAATCCCCACCCCCCTACCCCCCTCCCCAAGGAGGGGGTATCGCTTCGATTGGGCTCGATCGCAGACATGGTACCGTCCGACGCGGTCTGTATCTATCAAAAATCTCCCCAAACCGCATCCTCAATACACAAAAAAATCCGAGCCATATCGGTTCGGATCTTTCTTTTGGTGGAGTTGCTCCATCCAAATCCGAACTCAATTCTTCTTCCAATTCTTTTAAGGTCAGCTCTCGTGTGCCGTCCT
>CANQJJ010000024.1 GCA_947624215.1 uncultured Clostridia bacterium | reverse complement strand
TCAAAATCCAAACAACGTCGAAAAGCGTTGATGCAATTGCAAAAGAAATTATAGCAAGGTAAACTTCAATTTAGCGGTGTATAAAGAAAGCGAGGGCGTTGGGGTCTGTCGCGGACATGGTACCCACGGATGAGGTGGCGAGGAGCCTATACGCAGTCCTGTCCAAAAGCTCCTCCTTGGGGAGGAGCTGTCGTGCGTGAGCGTGACTGAGGTGGGGAGTACAACTGTTCCTTTCATATTTTTACAAGATCCAATGAGGCAGGCCAATAGTCCCCACCCCCAATATCCCCCTCCCCAAGGAGAAGGTGCTCACGGCTACGGAAGGGAAGACTTGCACGTTCTTTCCTGTTAAGGCTTGATTTATTTGTGATCCTATGGTATAATTATGGTACTTTTTCGAAATCCCCGCCGCGGCGGGAGGGAGGAGCTATGGCGAAGAATGTGTATTTTGACCCTTTTATGGGCAATAAGGGCAATCAGATGAAGTATCGGGCTGACATTATAGAATCGCAACTCGAACGAAACGCTACGCACGCACGAGATATCCAAGCGGCAAAAGAAACTGAAAAGCAGCAAAAAAGAAGATTCTTCGCACGGTTCTTTCGGAAGAAAAAATCATAAAAAATGTTCTGAAAAACAGGCCGCACACCCCACCGCTTAAAATTTGCAAATCGCCCCATAGAGGTTGACAAAACGCCGATTTTGGTATAAACTATATGTGTCGGGAGGTCCCTATGACGCGGATCGAAACAATTGAAATGGCGGCGCAGACGTTCGTCGGCGACGGAAAAATGCTTTCCGCTTCCGAGCTTCGGACACTGATCGAGAAGGCGAAATCCGAGGACGAGCGCGACTTCTACATCGCAATCTATAATTTTCTCCTCGCAAAGCGGCAGAAAGAAGTAATGGCGCATGAAAGCTACTAAAAAATTGACCATCTTCGCGGGCGTCAACGGCGCGGGGCAGGGACTGCGCCCCTGCGTTTTACCTTCAGGGACTCGCCCCTTTGGCGGCGCGCTTGTCAAGACAAGCTCACGCCTAAATGCCAAATTGACTTTTGACCGATTGACTTCTCTGTGCGGCTGTGATATAATGGGAGCGATAAACGGGAATATGGCGGGGAAAATAAAATATGTCAATGAAATGTTTTTTGGCTTTAGAAGTACCGCTGCAAAAGACGGCTTACAAATACAAAGATATTTTACCGACCATACATGACGGTGATATGTGGTACAACAGTGGGATAACTTTCAGAGCAGAGTTGACCGAACAGGAAAAACAATGTTTGCACAATATTTTGAATGGCTTTTCCCTTTACGCCATAGACAGTGAGTTTGGGCTTGACTACGAAACGCGGTATCTCTCTGTTATATCCGAAAACTATGCGACAAATGCGCTGGAAGAACTCAAATGGGTGAAAGCATTTGCCAAAAAACAGCTTCTCAAACAAGATGTATTTATGATTGTTAACCTTTGGCTAGGGAAAAAGACCGAAATCAAAGGGCAGCGGACGATCGACGTAAACGAGTGGGAACTGTCCGCCGAAAAAGATTTTTCTTTCGAATATGGAGTAATTTATCAATTTATAGATAATTCCGATGAGGCGACAGAACGTCGTCGCCAAAGAGCAAACCGCTTTTCGGTATAACTTTGAAAATCTTCAATTTAGCGGAGTATAAAGAGAGCGAGGGCGGTCGTCCTCGTTTTTTGCAATAAAAAAGAACGCAAGCTGAAATGGCTCAACTTACGTTCAGTGTGGTGCACCTTCAGGGACTCGAACCCTGGGCCCATTGATTAAGAGTCAATTGCTCTACCAACTGAGCTAAAGGTGCATATTGGTGGTCCATCCGGGAATCGAACCCGGGACACCTTGATTAAAAGTCAAGTGCTCTACCATCTGAGCTAATGGGCCGCCGTTGGCTGGGGTGGCTGGATTTGAACCAACGAATGCCGGAATCAAAATCCGGTGCCTTGACCACTTGGCGACACCCCATTAGGAGCATGTTTGGGGCGGGCGACGAGACTCGAACTCACGACCTCCAGGGCCACAACCTGGCGCTCTAACCACCTGAGCTACACCCGCCATGTATTGGTGCGCCTGAAGAGATTCGAACTCCTGACACACGGCTTAGAAGGCCGTTGCTCTATCCACCTGAGCTACAGGCGCATGCTTGACTCGTCTCGAAGTTGCCTATCTCCGATGTCTGCAAAATTGGAGCGGGTGATGGGAATCGGACCCACGCAGCCAGCTTGGAAGGCTGGGGTTCTACCATTGAACTACACCCGCATTCACAATGCTTGTACATTCTATCAAAGTTTCCCAAAGTTGTCAACCGTTTTTGCCTCCCTTTTCGCGATTTTTTTCTTTTTTTTCGCCTTCTCCCCTCTTCCCAAAATTGCTCCCCCTTTCCCCACCCCAAACCCCTTGCTTTTTTCCCGCCGTTATGCTATAATCCAACCAAGAGGTATGTTTTTATGAACTATGACGTCATCATCATCGGAGCGGGCCCCGGCGGTATCTTCTCTGCCTATGAGCTCTGCCTGAACGCCCCCGCACTCAAAATCGCCGTGTTCGAAGCCGGCCACGCCCTGCATGCACGCAAATGCCCCATCGACGGCGACAAGGTGAAGTCGTGCATCAACTGCAAGACTTGCTCCATCATGTCGGGCTTCGGCGGCGCGGGCGCCTTCTCCGACGGAAAATATAACATCACCAACGATTTCGGCGGCAGTCTGCACGAATACATCGGCAAAAAACGCGCGCTCGAGCTCATGCAATACGTCGACGGCATCAACCTGAAATTCGGCGGCGAAGGCACTAAGCTCTACTCTACCGCGGGCTCCAAATTCAAAAAGGAATGTATCCAGCACGGCCTGCACCTCCTCGACGCCTCCGTACGCCACCTCGGGACGGATATCAATTACCATGTCCTCGAAAATCTCTATGCCTTCCTCAAAGATAAGGTGGATTTCCGCTTCGATTCCCCCGTCGATACCGTCGCCGCCGCCCCCGACGGCTACACCGTGTTCAGCCGCGGAGAGGCCTTCTCCTGCTCCAAGTGCATCATCTCGGTGGGCAGGAGCGGCAGCAAGTGGATGGAGCGCGTCTGCAAGGAACTCAACATCGGGACGCACTCCAACCGCGTGGATATCGGCGTACGCGTCGAGCTCCCCGCCGAAGTCTTCTCCCATCTCACCGACGAGCTCTATGAGAGCAAGATCGTCTACTGTACGCAAAAATACGGCGATTTCGTGCGCACCTTCTGCATGAACCCGCGCGGCGCCGTCGTCACCGAGAATACCAACGGCATCATCACCGTCAACGGCCACAGCTACGAGGACCCCTCCAAGCACACCGAGAATACCAATTTCGCCCTGCTCGTCGCCAAACACTTCTCCGAGCCCTTCAAGGACTCCAACGGCTACGGCGAATCCATCGCGCGGCTGAGCAACATGCTCGGAGGCGGCGTCATCGTGCAGCGCTTCGGCGATCTCGTGCGCGGACGCCGTTCCACCCCCGCCCGCATCGAGGAGGCCTTCATCACCCCCACCCTCAAGGCAACGCCCGGGGACCTCAGCCTCGTGCTCCCCAAACGCATTTTGGACGGCATCATCGAAATGATCTATGCCCTCGACAAGATCGCGCCCGGGACCGCCAACGACGATACCCTCCTCTATGGCGTGGAGGTGAAGTTCTACAACATGGAGGTGGACGTGGACAAACGGCTCGAATCCTGCCACCGCGGACTGTATATCATCGGCGATGGCAGCGGCATCACCCACTCCCTCTCCCATGCCTCGGCGAGCGGCATCTATGTTGCCCGCAACATCCTCGAAGGGGCGCAGTGACCCTTCAGACCATAAAATCTGCAATTCTTGGGCGGTGAACGCTTGAAAAAGGTAAAGATCACCGTGGTGCGGATGGCGCGCTACACGGATCTCATGGAACGATATGAAAACCCCATCGCGAACGCCTGCGGGCTGCACGAGGGGCAGGTCTTTCTCGCAAACGGGTGGGAAAAACCCGCGGGGCTATGCGACAGCGCCTGGGAGAGCATGGCGCCCTTCGTCATGGCGCTCGCGCACGGCGGGGAAAATTTCTATGACGGGTGGATGAAGGACCCCCGCTCGGCGATGATCTCCTGCAACGACGGCTTCCGTCCCGTGAGTTTTTTGCTCGAAGCGACCGACGAGGAGGCAACCGCTGCAAAGGGGTAAACGTATATATGCGCGGTTGCAGGCCCCTCTCGCTGTCCCTGTAAGGGAAAGTGGCGCACTGCCCTTGTGCGCCGAAAGGGTTTCTCCTCCTCATCCGCCCCTTACGGGGCACCTTCCCCAGAAGGGAAGGCAAGGGGGTCGCTTAAACGGGCCTGTGGTGTGGGAAGCGCGTCATCCTGAGGCGCAATGATGATACGAAGTTCGTGACGGCTGTCCCCGAAGGATCCCGAAGAACGAAGTCCGACGAAAAGCGCCTCCTCGGGGAAGAGCTGTCACGCGTGAGCGTGACTGAGGTGGGGATCACAACTGTTCCTTCCGCTTTTATAAGGATAGGATATTACTTTTTATAAGGAAGAGCAATCGTAGTCCCCACCCCCCTACCCCCCTCCCCAAGGAGGGGGTATCGTTCACACGAGCTTAGTCGTAGCAAGATTCTTCGCGGATGAGCAGTTCGATAAAAGCCATGCTTTATCGGCTCAGAATGACGCTCGGGTTGAACTTAGTCGGGCAAACCAAGTGTTCCTAAATACGTCACCCTGAGCAAGGTCGAAGGGTCACCGCAGTCTTAAAAATAAGGTGATGTTTCGACAGAGCTCAACATGACGTAATTGGGAATGCTTTGGTCGTTCACACGGGCTTAGCCGTAGCAAGATTCTTCGCGGATGAGCAGTTCGCTGAAATCCATACTTTATTGGCTTAGAATGACGCTTAGGATGAGCTTGGGCGCAGGCAGAATGACGCTTCGATTGAGCCCCATCGTCAATCAAAACCCCTCACCGCCGAAAGGGCATCGGCGGAGCTCCCCTTACAGGGGCGCCAAGGGGCGCTCACACGAGCCTCGTCGTCACCCCCTACCCCATCTGACTTCGTATCACGAGAATGACGCACCCGAACGGTGCGCCATTTTTCTAATTTCTGTTCAAAGATATTTGCGGAGCGCTTTGAGCTGGCGTTCCTGCAACCGGATGAGCCGCTTGGCAAAGCCGTCGGCACGCGCGTCCGACCCGCCGTACTTGTTCAGATATCCGTTCAGCGACTCGATCCCCATGTTACAGCCTTCGGTGATGAGACGGGCAATGGTCGCATCGGACTCCTTGACCGCCAGCGTCGCGTTGGTTTTCAGCCACGCCATGCCCTTGGCGACGGGGTTGGGACCCTTCCCCTCCTCGCCGTAGGTATGCAGAATGCCCTGTATCTCATTTTGAAGCTGTGCGTATTCCCGCTGATAGCCGTCGAGCAGGGCGCGAAGTTCTGCGTCCGCGGCATGGTCTTTCACCTCGTCGATGGCGGAGATCCCCATCTGTATCCCCGCGTCACACTCCCTGAGCAGTTCGATGGTGTCGTGTTCGATCATGCGTTTCCCTCCTACGCGGCAGTATGTGCGCCCCGCAGGCATTTTATCCGCCGCGCGAAAGGGCTTCTATTTGTGATTCTAAGCGCGACACGAGCCGTAGGCGAAGTAAACATCACCTTATTATTAAAACTGCGGTGACCCTTCAACTACGTTACTTCGCGCGGGGCGCTCGTGTCGATTTCAGTAGCACAAATAGAAACCTCAATCGGGCAGGGTGACGTAATTGGAAATGCCTAATTCGCTCACACGGGCTTGGTCGTAGTAAGATTCTTCGCGGATGGGCAGTTCGCTCTAATCCAACCGTTACGGCTCAGAATGACGCTCGGGTTGGGCTTGTGCGGACAGAATGACGCTTCGATTGGGCCCCATCGTCAATCAAAACCCCTCACCGCCGAAAGGACATCGGCGGAGCTCCCCTTACAGGGGCGCCAAGGGGTCGTCCACACGGGCTTGGTCGTAGCAAGATTCTTCGCGGATGAGCAGTTCGATGAAAGCCATGCTTTATCGGCTCAGAATGACGCTTGGGTTGGGCTTTATCGGCTACGGCTACTTCGCGCTACGCGCTCGTGTCGACCTTAGTAGCACAATCAGAAGCCTCGGTCGGGCAGAATGACGCTTTGATTGGGCTCGGGCGCGGACAGAATGACGCTTGGGATGAGCTTGGGCGCTTTTGAAACCCCTCTGTCGCGCAAGGGCGGCGTGACATCTCCCCTTACAGGGGCGACAAGGAATCGCTTGTTCAAATCTTCGGTCCCCCTCTTGCATTCGCGCGGAGGATGCTGTATAATGGAGAAAAAGCTCTGCAAACGGAGGCGGAAATGCAAAAGAAACGGTGCGATCTCAGCTGGGGGATGCGGGGAGGACGTATCCCGGAAAAGGTCCTGAGCTATCATGACACGCGCTGGGGCAAGCCCGAGCACCGCGACGGGGAGCTCTTTGCCATGCTCGTGCTCGAGGGCATGCAGGCGGGCGTGAGTTGGAATTTGATCCTCGAAAAAGAGGAAAATTTCCGCGCGGCATTCGACGGCTTCGACCCCGAGACCGTGGCCGGTTACGGCGAAGAGAAAATCGAAGAGCTCATGCAAAATAAAGGCATCATCCGTAACCGCAAAAAAATAGAAGCGGCGGTCGCAAATGCAAAGGCTTTCCTCAAAGTGCAGGAGGAATTCGGCAGTTTCGATAAATTTATATGGAGTTTTACGGGCGGGAAGGTCATCGACCACCACCTGAAAGACGTGAAAGACATGCCCGCAAAGGACGAACTTTCGGAAAAAATAAGCGCCGAACTCAGACGGCGCGGATTCAAATTCGTGGGGCCGACGATCGTCTACTCCTACTTGCAGGGCATCGGCGTCATCAACGACCACTGGGAATTTTGCGATTTCAGATAAACTCTTCTATACGGTGAAATGGGCGGGCTGCGGTATTTTTATGATAGCAAACCCGCGCAAAAATCAAGCGAAACGGGAAATTTCGCAAATGGTTTCAATTTTAATGATGAAGTCCGCCGAAGGATGAAGTGAGCCTCGGCGGGCTTTTTATTATTTTGTTTGGAGAACTGTCACGTCGGAAAATTCGATCTCTATGATATCATGATGACTTTCGCTGCCCACAAAATACTCCGATTCGATTTTGACGTGCATGGATCGCCCTGCGGGAAAGCAGTCGAGCGCGAGGATGTAACTGTCTTTCATTCGTTTTGGTCTTTGGATAAATTTCCCATCTGAAAACGAGATTTCATACAAATTTCCGCCCATAGGCGGGACTTCGGCAGTCTTGAAATTTACGACAAGCGTTAGACACTCTTTCCCGTATTTTTCGCCGCAGCGCACGTCAACGAGTTTTGCGTCGTGGAAAGAACGGTTTGTAAGGAAGTGCATTCCGTCGGCTACCGAAAGATCGTAAGTTTTTGTTTTTACAGTGTTACGCATGATTTTTTCTCTGTACAATTATAACGCCATGATGTATTCCAACATACTCAGTTCTCGCTCGACTTGCTTGTAATATTCACTTTGCAGATATTGCGGTGCGAATTTTTCTCTGTTAGAAATCGCTTCGTTCGGTGTCTTGGGAATGGGAAGCGGTTGCAGGTCGGCAAAATCGTTCAACGGAGCGAGGACAGAATATGTTTCTTCGGTCAGGTATTTTTTTGCAATTTGCCGAAACTTCGTAAAGTCACACGGTTGCGACGGCTCCATATAGAAATAGTAGTGAATCGCTTCATCGACATACCAACACAGGTCGCGGAGAATACGAATTTCTTTTTTCAAATCGGCTTTTGCCTTGTTCTTCAAGCCCAATGCGATTTTTTGCATTTTCCCATATAGCGGCATATCCTTGATGGTGTCGTTTACGGCGGATAACACCGCATCATTGAGGCTGTCGTCCACTTCTGCCATGTGATACAGCGAAAAGACTTCGTGCGAGACGCAGGAGAACATACACTTTCCTCCTTGAAACAGAGCTAAATTTTCAAGTAAAGGCGGTTCGCCCCCGAACATACAGGTAAGGCTCTCGTCGAGAATGTGTCTTTTGAGCGGTTCGGTCAAACGGAAGCGGAAAAGATTGCCCCACAATCCTCCGTCACTTTCTCCGTGCCGACAATACAAAAAGGCGGGAATGATATCTTCATATTCGGTGCCGTATAAACCGTAAATATCTTTCAGCCCATAGATATCGCTTCCCAACAATTCAGCGGTATCACAGACGGATAGTACCGTTTTCGCAACGCTTTGTTTTACTTCCTCAAACTGCGTGTAACAAGGGATATCTTCAAAATACATATCGCTCTGAACTCCTATTGATCGCTTTCATAATACCGGCTAAATTATATTCAGAAGAAAAAATAAGGCATGATCGAAAACGAGAATGCTCAGATGATCTTATTCGTCAATCGGGCAGGTCAAAAAGGTACACTTTTCCGATATTGATCCCGGGCGTTCTCAATCCGTCGCCCCCATAGGAGTATGTCGGATGGGGATCGTCGTTGAATTTGAGAATATAAAAACTTGTGATCCCGACATTCCCTTTATCTCCCGTGTCTTGGGCACACCAATAGAACGCCATGCGGAATACTTCGGTCGTCGTTGTAACATCGCTCGACTTGACATACCATTTCCGCTCAATGCCGCTATCCTTGTCTCTATCCGTAATTAAACCGTTCTTTGTGTAGGACTCGATTTCTCCGTCATAATATTCAAAAAGAGCGTCGAGGCTTTCGTCGAAGCCCGATAGCCCCGCAATGGCGTTAGGTGCGAATAACTCTTTGATCCCCTCTTTGTCCTCGTTTTGCAAGCGGCCAAGAAAGGTTTCGAGTTTATGAAGGGCGTCGTCCTCGTCTGAACCGGCAAAAAATCCCGTAGGAATACACGCCGCCATTCCGACGGAGGAGAACAGCAATATGAGCACAACTGAAATTGCAAGAAAAATTTTTTTCATCACTGCTACTTCCCTTTTTTGCATATTCCGATGAGCGATATTATAATAAGGTGATGCTTCGACGGAGCTCAGCATGACGTAATTGGAATGCTTTGGGCGTTCACATAATACTTGGGCGTGGTGGTGGTAAGCGTGTCATACCGAAGCCCCATAAGGGGCTGAGTGTATCCCCTCAAACGAAGTTCGACCCTCATACCGAGCGGAGCTTTGCGGAGCGAGCGTATCCTGAGCGAATCGGCACAATAGATGCGCATCAGCCAATGCTGATGTTTTCAGAAACTTGGTCGCTCAAGATTCACTCGGGCTTACGCCCTCGGAATGAGGGACTCTGCATGGGCTCTGTCGCCACCCCCCTCCCGTGGAGGGGGCACGCTCGAGATGAGCTTGGTAGCAGACCCCTTGCTGTCCCTGTAAGGGAAAGTGGCGCACTGCCCTTGTGCGCCGAAAGGGTTTCTCCTCCTCATCCGCCCTCATCCGCCCTACGGGCACCTTCCCCAAAAGGGAAGGCAAGGGATCGCTCACACGGGCTTGGTCGTAGCAAGATTCTTCGCGGATGGGCAATTCGCTCTCATTCGTACTCTGCTGGCTCAGAATGACGCTTCGATTGGGCTCGAGCGTAAAACCCCTCCCCGCCGAAAGGGCGTCGGCGGAGCTCCCCTTACAGGGGCGCCAAGAGTATTTCGATATCTTTTTCATCGGCACCGCCGCTCTCTTTGCGAAGCATTTTCTCCTCAGGAGCCCAGCCTTGCACTGTATTCCGTGCCCCAATCCGACATGGCGTCTAAAATGGGTTTCAAGGACATCCCGAGCGGCGTCAGAGAATACTCCACCCTCGGCGGCACTTCGGCAAAGACCTTTCGCTCTACAAGTCCGTCCTCTTCGAGCGCGCGCAGGTTGTCCGTGAGTACTTTTTTGCTGATCGCGGGAAGTGTTTTAAGAAAATCGGTGAAGCGCTGTTTGCCGTTGTAGACCAAATTGCGGATGATCAAGAGTTTCCACTTGTTGCCGATGAGTTGTACCGTGGTCGCCACGGGGCAATCGGGAAGTTCGTCTTTCGTCAACACGATGTTTCCCCTCCTCTATGTCCCCTTTATTTTAGCATAATGCAGGGACGCTGTCAATAGTTCAAAACAGAAACCATGTTACAAAAAGATTATCCGATAATAGAATTGTAACATTCTTGCATTCGTGTCTGCGGCGTACTATAATATAAGAAAAAAACGGAGGTTTTCAAAAATGAAAAATTTCACACAGACGCATGCCGGGACGGGCGCGCGCATCGAACTGCACGATGTTCTCGGGCTCACGGGTGCGGAGATCAGCATCAATGTGCTCCCCGCGGGGGCAAGCGTGCCTTTCGTGCATGCGCACAAGCAGAATGAGGAGATCTACGGCATTCTCGAGGGCTCGGGCAAGGCGGAGATCGACGGAGAGGAAGTGCGTCTTTCTGCCGGTGATTGGGTGCGCGTCTCCCCTGCCGCCAAGCGTCAATTTTTCGCAGCGGAAGAGAGCGGCATCAAGTACATCTGCATCCAGGTGAAGGCGGGCTCGCTCGAAAACTACACGGCGGCAGACGCGGTGATCGGGTAAATCATTTGGTCGCAAGAGCGCAACTGTTTTGCAGCTGCGCTCTTAACTTAATTATCGAAGAGAATATGATCGCAAACAAATTCAAAGATAAAAATGAGAGTGCGTCGGGCATCGAACGCTTGAAAGAAGCGCTTTTCTCTGCCGACGCCATTGTGATCGGCGCGGGGGCGGGGCTCTCCACGGCGGCGGGATTTACCTATTCGGGCGAACGCTTTGAAAAGTATTTCTCCGATTTTGGGGCGAAGTACGGCTTTCACGATATGTATGCGGGAGGGTTTTACCCCTATCCCACCCCCGAGGAACATTGGGCGTATTGGTCGCGGTATATCCTCGTCAACCGCTACATGGATCCGCCCAAGCCCGTCTATCAAAAGCTTTTCGACCTCGTGAAGGACAAGGACTATTTTGTCATCACGACCAATGTGGATCACTGTTTTCAGAAGGCGGGGTTCGATAAGAAGCGGCTCTTCTACACGCAGGGGGACTACGGGCTCTTTCAATGCTCCGAGCCTTGCCATAACAAGACGTATGACAACGAGGAACTTGTCCGCCGCATGGTTGCGGAACAACGGGAGATGCGCATTCCGACCGAACTCATTCCGCGCTGTCCCGTCTGCGGAAAGCCGATGACGATGAATTTGCGCGCCGACGACAAGTTTGTTGAGGACGAGGGTTGGGCCGCGGCGTGCGAGCGTTACGAGCGGTTTCTCGCTGCGCACAAGCGGGACAACATTCTCTATCTCGAACTCGGCGTGGGCTACAATACGCCTGCGATCATCAAATATCCGTTCTGGCGGCTGACCGCGCAGAATAAAAAAGCGACCTACGCCTGTATCAACTACGGCGAGGCCTTTTGCCCCGAACAGATAGCAGGGCAAGCGATCTGTTTGAACGATGACATCGGAACTATTTTGTCCCTTGTCAAAAATGCGCGATAGGACTGTCTCGGCTCTAAAATAAGGCAGCCGCCGAAACAGGGACAGCAAGAGAAGGTAACGACCAAGCCCAACCCGAGCGTCATTCCGAATGGAGTGAGGAATCTCTGATACGCGCTTACATTGTGTATTAGTGAAAACTCCGAGATTCCTCGGCTACGCCTCGGAATGACGTGCTCGTGCGCTCGTGTGAACGACCCCTTGCCTTCCCTTCTGGGGAAGGTGCCCGTAGGGCGGATGAGGAGGAGAAACCCTTTCGGCGCACAAGGACAGTGCGCCACTTTCCCTTACAGGGACAGCAAGGGGGCCTCGCTTACCACAACAATAATGCGGTGACCCTTCAACTACGTTCAGGGTGACGTGATTAGAACACTTGGTCTGCATGACGTAATAGAACGCTTGGTCTGTTTATCAAACAGTCGGACTTCGTTCTTCGGGATCCTTCGAGGACAGCCGCAACGGACTTCGTATCATCATTACGGCTCAGGATGACGCGCTTACCACCACCGCGGACTTCGTATGAGGGGATACACTCAGCCCCTTATGGGGCTTCGGTATGACAGCTTACCACCACCGCAACCAAGCCCAACCCGAGCGTCATTCTGAGCCAGTAACGTTTGACTTTCATCGAACTGCTCATCCGCGAAGAATCTTGCTACGACCGAGTGTTGTGTGAACGATAGTTGGACTTCGTTCTTCGGGATCCTTCGAGGACAGCCGCAACGGACTCCGTTCTATCATTCCGCCTCAGGATGACGCGCTTACCACCACACGGACTTCGTTTGAGGGGATACACTCAGCCCCTTATGGGGCTTCGGTATGACAGCTTACCACACACGCTCCACCCATGCCCCGTCGCCACCCCACCCTCAAAAGAGAATGGCTTGGGAGCGCTTATACTCTATGATTCCTTTTGCTATGACATCGACTTGCTATGGCATCGACACTTTTGGATGTTGTTTCAAGGATCCTCATTTTTACGGCTACAAAAAATCCGACCCCTTGTTGTAGGTCGGACTTTTGGTGCGCCGTAAGGAACTCGAATCCCTAGCCTTCGGTTCCGTAGACCGACGCTCTATCCAATTGAGCTAACGGCGCGTGTCAGTTTGCGTCTTACGGCGCAACTTCTTTGTACCATGATATTATAGACCAATGCACAAGGTTTGTCAACGATTTTTGTGCGGTAAAATAAAATTTTTCCTCGGCAGGCCGCAGCCGGTTTTATTCCCGCCCGCTATGCATGCGGAGGATGTTATCAACACTGCCCGTCCCGCGCGGCTCCCCTCCCGCTCTCTCCCTATTCGGAGGGGGGCATGGCCAAACCCAACGGCCAAATCGGGGCATGCCCCCCGTCTTCCCCCTTCCCGCCCCCCGGATGCGGATATGGTACCCCCCTCCCCGCCTGCCCCTTCCCGCGCGGCGCCCTTCTTCGGGCATGCCCCCGCCCGACGCCGCCCGCGCTGTCAACAATCTTCCACAATATGTTGATAACTTTTTGGGCACAACTCCCCGCAAACGAACGTTTTTTGTCGAATTGTGGATTGTCCTGTCGCAAATGTGGATAAAATGTGGATAACTTTATACATCGTTTTTGTATAACACTTGCCGAAAACGGCATCTGTGGAAAAAATCGGGACGGTTATCAACAGCATTTTTTGAAAAAAACACCCGTATTTTCGCCGAAAATACAGATGTTTTGCCGATTTTTTTCTGCGGGTCAGTTGTACTTTGTATGCGAGCGGAAGATGAGCGCCATGATGAAGGAGAACACGACGGCGGCAGAGACGCCCGCGCTCGCCGCGGCAAGCGAACCCGTGAGTGCCTCGAAGAGCCCCTCCTGTGCGCCGCGCATGGCACCGTTTGCGAGGAGGTATCCGAACCCCGAGATGGGCACGGTCGCCCCCGCGCCCGCAAACTCGACGAGCGGCTGGTAGAGTCCGAGAGCCGTGAGCGCAATGCCCGAGAGCATAAAGATGACGAGGATCTTCCCCGCCGTGAGATCCGTGAAATTGATGACGATCTGCGCGATCATGCAGATGAGCCCGCCGACGGCGAACGCCTTCACAAACATCAGCACGATTTCAAGGTATTCCATATGTAGAGGCCCGTGCGGGGTCTCAGCGCTCGAGCGTGACGGCGTGGGCGATGCAGGGAATGCTCTCCCCCTGCCCCGAGGAGACGGTGGAAAGCAGCGCGCCCGTAGCCACAAAGAGGATGCGTTTGAGCCCGCCCGACATCATCTTGGACCAGAGGTAGGAATTGAGCACGACGGCCGAACAGCCCGCCCCGCTCCCGCCCTGGAATTCATCCTCGATGACGTTGTAGACGATCTCGCCGCAGTCGACATGGCGGGAGGAGATGTCCAGCCCCTTCTCCCATGTGAGGTCTTTGAGGATGCGGCTGCCGAGCGCCCCGAGATCGCCCGTGACGATGAGGTCGTAGGCCTCCGGGTCCTCCTTTGTCCCGCGGAAATGCGCCAAAATGGTGTCGCACGCAGCAGGGGCCATGGCGGCGCCCATGTTGTTGACGTCCGTCACGCCGAAATCCACCACCTTGCCGAGGGTGGCCGAGGAGATCTCAATGCCGTCTCCCGCCGCAGATACGAGCGCCGCGCCCGCGCCCGTCACCGTCCACTGTGCCTGCGGAGGACGCGTACAGCCGAGCTCTAACGGATAACGGTATTGCCGCTCGGCAGAGGCAAAGTGGCTCCCCGTTGCTGCCACGACGTTTTTACACAGCCCGCCGTCGATAAAGGCCGCGGAGACGGCAAGCGATTCCGCCATCGTCGAACAGGCCCCGTAGACGCCCAAAAAGGGCACAGAAAAGTCACGCGCCGCAAAACTTGCCGAGATGATCTGGTTGAGCAGGTCGCCCGAGACGAGCATGTCCACTTCGTCACGGGAGAGCCCGCCGTTCTCAATGGCGCCGTCGATGACCGTCGAGAGCATCTTGCACTCCGCCTTTTCGTAGGTGCTCTCGCCGAACATGTCATCCGAGAGCGCCCGCTCGACATAGCGCCCGATGACGCCTTCGCATTCCTTGGGCCCCGCGATGGTGCTCGTCGCCACGATGCGCGGC
Organism: uncultured Clostridia bacterium; assembly: GCA_947624215.1. Taxonomy (GTDB): domain Bacteria; phylum Bacillota; class Clostridia; order Christensenellales; family Borkfalkiaceae; genus Gallimonas. The sequence goes on along the minus strand of CANQJJ010000024.1, from coordinate 14,517 downwards.
CTGTTCTTAAAATAAATGGTCTGATTGCCCATAAATATCGCCCGAACGCATTGTCTGCAATCGGGCGGGAATTATACTCCGTGCCCCTTTTCGGGGCAGGAAAAATGCCCGGGATCTCTCTCGGGCATTCGCCAAAATACGCATGGAAAAACTCAGATCATGTCTTCGAGGATGAGTTTATCGGCGACGAGGGCGATGAACTCGCTGTTGGTCGGCTTTTCCGAACCGATGTAAACCCGCGCGCCGAAAATGGCGTTGATGGCGTCCACGCGGCCCCTGTTCCATGCCACCTCGATGGCGTGGCGGATGGCCCGCTCCACTTTGCTCGCGCTCGTGTCGAATTTTTCCGCAATGACGGGGTAGAGACCCTTGGTGACATTGGTGATGACGCGCGGCTGTTCCACCGTCATCTTGATGCCCTCACGCAGATACATGTATCCCTTGATGTTGGGCGGGATCCCGATGGAGATGAAGATGTTGGAGATGCGCTCGTCCAAACTCACGGCCCGTCTGCGCTGTTCCCCTCTCGGCTTGGGCGCCTCGCCGAGCACGTCTTCCACGCGCATGCCGACCACATCTGCGGAGACGGGCTTCATGATGTAGTAGCGCGCGCCCGCGTCGATGGCACGGCGGATGATCGCATCGTCCGAAAAGTTGCCGAGGACGATGAAATTCGTCTTGCCCTTGGCGCGTTCCAAAACGGAGATCCCGTCGGCGTTGCGCAACATGAGGCTGACGACCGTGGCGTCGGGAGAATGCTTTTCGATCAGGGCGATCCCCTCGTTGCCGTCTCCCGTGGTGCCGCATACGTCGTAACCTGCATCTTTGAAACAGGCGGCGAGTTCAAGGGCAAAAGATTCGTTGCTTTCCAGAATCAAAATTTTTTTCATACATCACCTCTAAAAAACTTTGTGAGGCTATTATATTCCAAAAATTTTGCTTTGTAAAGCCATTTTTGTACAAAATTAAAAAATTTTTTTACAAAATTCGTCTAATTTTGTACAGAATTGTCGAAAATGATTTTTGCCACAAGATGTTGTATGATCCTGTCCGTTCTTGCCACAAGAGGGATGTTTACTTTGTAAATTGAAGCGGCCGGCTCCTCTATTTGCTTGCCAATTCGGCGCGGATGCGCTTCAAAAGTGCACGGTTTGGCAGGCGGGAAAAAGTATACATTTTTGCAAAAATGTGTAAAATTGGTGATTGGTGAAGCAATTCACCAAAAATTTTACTTTGGAGGTAATTTATGGTATATGGCTATGCAAGAGTCTCTACCAAAGGGCAAAATCTCGACCGACAACTCGTTGAACTCAGAGAATTCGGCATCCCGGACATGAACGTCTATTGCGATAAGGAGAGCGGCAAGAACTTCGACCGCCAAAATTATCTGCACCTCAAAAAGCGGCTCTGCGAGGGAGATCTCATCGTCATCAAGTCCATCGACCGCTTGGGGAGAAACTATTCGATGATCCTCGAGGAATGGACCTTTCTCACAAAGACGGTGCGATGCGACGTCGTCGTTCTCGATATGGATCTTCTCGATACGCGCGCACAGTGCGAGGGAGATCTCATGGGAAGATTCATCGCGGATCTCGTGTTGCAGATCCTCTCCTTTGTGGCGGACAACGAGCGGAGAAACATCCGCGAACGGCAGGCGGAGGGCATCCGCATCGCAAAGGAAAAGGGCGTCAAGTTCGGCCGTCCCGCCGTGACCGTTCCCGCCCGCGCAAAGGCGGCCTTCGAGCTCTACCGCGACAACTCCATCTCCCTCGAGGACGCACTCGCGCTTTCCGCTCTAAAACATTCCACTTTTTATAAGTATTATCGCTACTTTCTCGGCGACGATATTTGAAAAAGGGCTTCCCATCCGGGAAGTCCTTTCTGTTTGCCTGCGTTCTCTCTTTGCCCTCTTTTTCACGAGAGCTCGATGTATTCATCAAAGGTGACGTTCTTATCGAAGGTCTTTGTGCCGCTCAGGACGATGATGCGGTTGCAGACGGTATTCATGAGCTCCTGATCGTGCGAGGTGAGGAGCATGCAGCCCTTGAAGGCCACGAGGCCGTTGTTGAGTGAGGTGATGGATTCGAGGTCGAGGTGGTTGGTCGGCTCGTCCAAAATGAGGAAATTGCCCCCTTCGAGCATCATCTTGGCGAACATACACCGCACCTTCTCGCCCCCCGAGAGCACTTTGGCCTCCTTCAAGGCCTCCTCGCCCGAGAAGAGCATGCGCCCGAGCCAGCCGCGGAGGTATTCCTCATAGTGATCCTTGGAGAACTGCGACAGCCACTGCACAAGCGTGAGGGAGCAGCCGTCGAAGAACTCGCTGTTGTCGAGCGGGAAATAGGAGGTATTGATGGTCTTCCCCCACTTGACCGTGCCCGCGTCGGGTTCCTGCTTGCCCATCAGGATGTCGTATAGCATCGTGACCGACGTGCTCTTATCCGAGATGATGCCGATCTTGTCGCCGCGCTGTACCGTGAAGGAGACGTTCTCGAAGAAGCCCTTCTTGGTCAGCCCCTCGACGATGAGGATGTCGTTGCCGATCTCGCGCTCGAATTTGAAATCAATGTAGGGATACTTGCGGAGCGAGGGCTTGAAATCCGAGATGGTGAGTTTTTCGAGCTCCTTCTTGCGCGAAGTCGCCTGTCTCGACTTGGAGGCATTGGCGGCAAAGCGCGCGATGAACTCTTTAAGCTCGGCCGCCCGCTGTTCGGCCTTCTTGTTGGCGTCACGCTGTTGGCGCGCCATGAGCTGGGAGGTTTGATACCAGAAGTCGTAGTTGCCGAGATAGAGCTCGATCTTGCCGAAATCCACGTCGCAGATGTGCGTGCAGACCTTATTCAGGAAGTGACGGTTGTGCGAGACGATGATGATGGTGTTCTCGAAATCCAAGAGATAATTTTCCAGCCAGCGGGCCGTTTTAAGGTCGAGGTTGTTGGTGGGCTCGTCGAGAAGCAGCACGTCGGGGTTGCCGAAGAGGGCCTGCGCGAGGAGCACCTTGACCTTCTGCTTTGCGTCGAGGTCCCCCATCATCATGTCGTGATACTGCGCGGGGATGTCCAGCTCGTTGAGGAGGGTCTGCGCCTCGCTCTCCGCCTCCCATCCGCCCAGCTCGGCAAACTCGCTCTCGAGCTCGGAGGCACGGACGCCGTCTTCCTCGGTGAAATCGGCGTGCGCATAGAGCGCCTCCTTCTCATCCATGATCTCCACGAGCCGCCTGTGCCCGAGCATGACGGTGCGGAGTACCGTCTCGAGATCGTATTTGTTCTGGTTCTGGGCAAGCACGGACATGCGCTCGTTTTTATCGAGGACGACCTCCCCCTTGTTGGGCTCGATCTCGCCCGAGAGCACTTTTAAGAATGTAGACTTGCCCGCCCCGTTGGCGCCGATGATGCCGTAGCAGTTGCCCTTGGTAAATTTCAGGTTGACATCCTCGAAGAGTTTTTTGCTTCCGTATTGCAGACTGACGCCGTTGACCTGTAACATCTTTCCACCTCGTTTCTTGTTCCGTAGGTGATTATACCATAATTCCGCGCTTTAATCAAATAAAAAAGACGGGAAACGAAAAATTTCCCGCTCCTTTCTCCCGCCCGTTTTTTCTCTTTTTTTGCCTTTTACTTACCCTCTCTTTTTGCCCTCCGCAAATTTCATGAAGCCGTAAGAGAGGGCGACGCCGAGCACGAGTGACACAAAAGAGGCCACCCATGTCCAAGGTGAGGCGTTCGGAACGACGGAAATATATACACATGGTACGGAGCCGAGGATGAAGCCGAGGACGGCGGAATAGGACGTTTCTGGAAAGCGTTTGAGGAGATACCGCATGAGTTTGGAGATGAGAAAAAATCCCGCCGCGATTCCCGCCGCGACAGTCGTAAGGACGAGGACGCTTTGCAGGGGCTGCGTGCCGAAGAGGAAAAATTCGGTGATCAAGGTCACGAGCGGGGCATAGTAGCCCAAGATGAGCAGGAGCATGGAGCCCGAGATGCCCGGGACGACGAGCGCGCAGGACGCCACGAGCCCGACGAGAAAGAGAAGGAGATAGCCGCCGAAGTCCAGCCTGTATAAAAATCCCTCGGGGCGGTCTGCGGCAGGCAGGAATGCGAGCGACGCCGCCAATGCCGCGGCAGCAAGAAACACGGCAAATTTGCGCAGATCCGTCTTCCCCGCACGCCGTTTGAGGGGAGGGAGGCCGCCGAGCGAGAGCCCGACAAAGAGCGAGACGGTCGGGAGCGGGAAATACTCGAGCCCCCAGCGGATGGGCAGGATGAGGGCCGCAACGCCGAGCAACATGCCGAACGCAAAGGGCAAGAGCGTGGCAACGCTCTCCTTAAAGTGCTTGAAAAAGTCGGCAATTGCGCCCACGATGCGCTCGTAGACGCCGAGAATGGCCGCGACCGTGCCGCCCGAAAAGCCCGGGATGATGAAGGCCACCCCGATGGCCGCACCGCATAACATGTCTTGCAGGACCCCGGCGAGTTTGCCCCTCTCTTTGACGTTTTGCATGTCTGCCCCCCTATCAGTATATTGCGGGGCGAAGAAAAAACATGCATGCACGGGCTTATTCCGCAGAAAAGCCGCCGAAAACGGCGGCTTTCATCACAGTTCATCAGTTCTTCCCGACTCGCATACGGACCGTCATTTCAAATAGGTGCGGTAAAACTCCGCGATGCGCGCGAAGGGAATGATATCCGTTCTGTCGTAGAGATCGGTGTGCACGGCGCCCGCGATGAGGAGGAGCTCCTTGTTGTCCCCCTTGAGCTTCTTGAAGGCGTCGCGGGAGAAGTAGCAGGAATGCGCCTTGTCGCCGTGGATCACGAGGACGGCGCTCTCGATCTCATCGGAAAATTGCAGGATGGGCATGTTGATGAAGGAGAGCGAGGAGGTCGTGTTCCACCCCTCGTTGGAGTTCAAACTGCGGACATGGTACCCCCGTTTTGTCTTGTAGTAATCATAATAGTCCTTGACGAAGAAAGGTGCGTCATCGGGGAGCGGATCGACGACGCCGCCCGCCCGCGCATATGTCCCGCTCGCGTAGTCGGCCGTGCGCTGCGCATTCAGAGACTGTTTGAGCGCATATCTCCCCTCTTTGGTGAGGCTGTCGAAGTATCCGTAAGCATTGACGCGGGTCATGTCGTACATCGTGGAGGCGACGGTCGCCTTGATGCGCGTGTCCATGGCCGCGGCGTTGAGGGCCATGCCGCCCCAACCGCAGATGCCGAGGATGCCGATGCGTGCGGGGTCTGCGAGAGGATGGCAGGAGAGAAAATCGACGGCCGCCGAGAAATCCTCCGTGTTGATGTCGGGCGAGGCGACATAGCGGGGCTCGCCGCCGCTCTCCCCCGTGAACGACGGGTCGAAAGCGATCGTCAGAAAGCCGAGCTCGGCGAGCGTCTGGGCATAGAGCCCCGAGGCCTGCTCCTTGACTGCCCCGAACGGGCCGCATACGGCGATGGCGGGAAGCCTGCCCTCTGCTCCCTTGGGGAGGTACATGTCCGCGGCGAGCGTGATGCCGTAGCGGTTATGGAAGGTGACTTTGGTGTGACTGACATGTTCGCTCTGCGGGAAGGTCTTATCCCACGCTTGGGTAAGATGCAACGTCTGTTCCATGGTTTTTGCTCCTTACTTTGGTCTTCACAGATATTATACCGCATTGCAAAAGAGATGTCAATTACTCATACCGCATAGTTTTCTATGCTTTTTGGGCATACATTTCCCATGGGCAAGGCCGCACCCGTTCGGATGCGGCCTTGCCGTTTCAAGGAATTATTTCTCTTCCTTTTCTTCCTTCTTATCCTTCTTGTTCTTCTTTTGGCCCTTCAGGTTGCCGAGATCGACCTCTTCAACGCCCTGATCCGAGGGCTTCACGACGCAGAGGATGATGATCGCCACGCCGAGCAGAGCCGAGATGGAGAAGAGCACGATCGCCGTGATGTTGTTGGAGAGCCAAGGCGTCTTGCCGGGGATCTGGACGATGGGATTGCGGATGTTGATGACCTGGTAGGCCTTCGCCGTGGTGTTGACGAGGTAGTTGTCCGTGACGGTCAGCTCCACCAAATACATCCCCGTCTTCTGCGGCACGAAGCTCAGAGAGCTATCGGGATTCCAATTGTAGGCGTTGTCGGTGCGCTCCCAATTTTCGTCGTCCTCGGTGATGTCCGCATTGTAGACATTGATCTCCGTGAGGCAATCCGCGATCCAAGGTTCAAGCTCATTCTTGCCCTTGACGGCCTCCACAAGCTCGGAATAGGTGGGCTCGCTGTGCCCCGAGAGCTGGGCGGTGTCGAAGTAGTAGAGCTTATAATCGGTCTTATAGCCCTCGAGTGCGATGATGTCGAAGCTCGAAATGCTATACGATCTGTCGCGGTAGCCCTCTGTCTGCTCATCCATCTCCTCGATGGTGGGCTCGTTGTAGTCGATGAAGAAGGTGAATTCAGGGATGCCCTCGATGTCCCAAATGTTGCTCGAGGTCACCGTGACGAGCTCGCCGTCCTCATCGTAATATTGCATGGCATTGCTCGCGGCATCCTGTGCCAAGACGCGGAAGCGGTAGTCGCCCACTTCGTCCACCTCGATGCGGAGGTTGTTGTAGCGGAGGGATGTGGCAGACGAAGCACTGCCGCCCGCAGCCGTGCCGGGCTTATAATAATAGATGCTGAAACGGAGGTTGCGGTAGTCGGCATAGTCACTCGAAATGAGGCCGCGGAGCGAGGGAAGGTAGAGATATGCCCCGTCGCCTGCGCTGAGCCCTTCGGCGGCTTCGTCGAGAGCGCGCTGGTAGAGCTGCACTGCCGTGAGGCCCTCCTCGTTCTCCGTCCATGTGGAGACGTTGGTCTTCTTCTCTTCCGGATCGCCTGCGGGCTCCTCGGGAGCTTCCAGCCCGACATACTTGGGGCCCTTGGCTTCGAGGTCGACTTTGATGTAATCGAAATAGTTGCCGATGAACTGCTCGGTGTAGTCGTCTTTGGTCGCGGTGCAATCGGTCTCGGTGGTTTTGCCTTCGTCGTCCGTCGTCTCGACCTTGCCGGGGCACTTGAACGTGGCATCCTCCGCAGTCGCCTTCTCATACTCTTCCTTGGTCATCTCGTGGCCGCAGATCTCGCACCTGAAGCCCGTGGAGATCTCCTCACCCTCGTCGCCCAACGTCTCTATGACATTCTCGTTTGCGGCATACCATGTCAGATAGACGAAGTAGTCGTCGTGCGTGCCGTCGTCGAGCTCGAAGCGGATGGAGACGTAGGCAAACTCGTCGCCGCTGTCGCTCGTGGGCATGAAGAAGGTGGAGGTGGTGAGCGTCTTGTAGTCGTCGTCCGTCTTCTCATCGGGCCTGTGCCATACTTCCTTGGCCTCTTCACCCTCGCCCTTGGTCTCCTTTTTGAGCATGTAGTAGCTGCGGGTGACGCTGACGGAGTCGTCGCAGACGTCGATGGCCTCGTAGGTGAGGCTGAAACGCTGGCCGAGACGGAAGGAATACACCGCCTCGTTGAGCGCGAGCACGGGCTTGGCGTCATCCTCGACGCGGCCGTCGGAATTCTGCACTTTGAGGCTCTGCCCGTTGAGGGACTTCATCAGAATGGCCTGTCCGGGCGCCGTGTGGCCCTCTGCGGGCTCGGGGAGCGTCGCCTTGAAGGTCATGGGCATCTGGGGCGTCGTCGCGGCGGAGGAGCGGTATTCGAGATAGTTGCCGCCGATGTTGGTGAAGTTTGCGAGGGTATAGGAAGTCTCGCCGACCGTAAGCGTGACGGCATAATCGCCCACCGTACTCAGTTCTTCGGGGGCATGCAGGGAGAGCGTGATGTCGGCGCCGGGGGTGTAGGCGATCTCCGTCTTCTCTTCGGCGGTGAGCTCGTCTTCTTCCTCATCGGAGGCGTTCTTCACGGCGGCATAGAGCTTGCCCTCTTTGTATTCGAAATAGAGGACATTGGTCGCGATGCCGTCTTTGGTGATGTTCTCCTCGGTGCTCTCGAAGGCGATCTCGAACGTCTCGAAGTTGGTGACGGTCTCGAAATCGTATCCGCAGCTCAAGCAGGTCTTGGCGTCGGTTGCGAGGTGTTCCTCGTCCTTTTGGCCAAAACCGCACACGGGGCAAATCTTATAGGTGACTGCACTGTCGCCCGAGCCCTCGGTGCGCGTGTCGGCGTCTGTGGGGGCAAAGGCAAAGGTCATCGAGAAGAATTTCTCCTCGGCGGGGTTGGCGAGGACGTCGCCCTCAACTTTTTCTCTCGCCTCGAACCAGCGGAGCGCGAGATCGCGGCGGTAGTACACCTCTCCTTCGTCGCGGAAAGAGAACTGCACGAAATATTCCCCCTCGTCTTCGGCCGTGGTATCCTCGGGCCTGTTCGAAGAGACTTCGCCGCCCGTGCCTGCCGAAAAGACGGAGGTGGGCGCATAGGTCGCGGCGTCTGCCACGGTGCGCGGGGTGGGGAGCGCCCAGATCGCCAAACTCAATGTGAGAACAAAGAGCAGGGCGAGGGTCACTCCGGCAAAAAGACGATGTTTCATCTTGCTCATGGTACTTACTCCATACGGGCCGCACGGCCCGATATTGTTCTTGGGATATCTTTTATATTTTACACGAATTTTCCGCGTTCGTCAAGCGCTATCGCCCGCTTTCGCGGAGAAATTCTCTTTTTCACGGGTTTTTTGCAATTTTCACTCGGCTTTGACGGCCGCTGCGACGTCGAACGCCTTCCACGGGACCTCATCTTCGGGGGGCTCGGCCATAAAGCGCATGCGCTCCTTGCGCACGGGGTGGGTGAAGGAGAGAGAATAGGCCCAGAGCGCGAGCTTGCCCTTCTGCGCCTTCTCGCCGCCGTATTTCATGTCGCCGTACAGGGGATGCCCGACGCCCGCCATCTGGACGCGGATCTGGTGGCTCCTGCCCGTGTGCAGTTTGATCTTGGCGAGGGCGTAAGGGCCCTTTTCCTCGACGACCCAATAATCGAGCATGGCGAGCTTTGCCCCGTCCGTCCCCTGCGTGGAGAGGTAGACGGTGTTGTTGACGGTGTTCTTTTTCAGCCAATTCGTCAGCTTGCCCTCCCGCTCGTGGGGCGTGCCGTTGAGAACGGCGAGATAGCACTTCTCGAAATCGCCAGACTTCATCTGCTCCGAGAGCCGTGCCGCCGCCTTGCTCGTCTTGGCAAAGACCATGACGCCGCCCGTGGGACGGTCGAGACGGTGGACAAGCCCCAAAAAGACGTTGCCGGCCTTGTTGTATCTTTTCTTCAAGTCCTCTTTGAGCAGGTCGAGGAGGTTTTCGTCCATGCTGTCGTCGGGACAGCAGGCGAGGTTTTGCTCCTTTAAGGCGACAAGGATGTGGTTGTCTTCATAGAGGATGACGGGTGAATATGCTTCATTCATTGGTAAACATTCCTCCGGCGCCGCACGGAAGCGCGATGCCCTCCTCCGTCGGAAGGCCCACTTCATAGGCATCGATGTGTCCCCGCCGCCCCTTGAGCGTGAGCGTGAGGATGTTGGCGAGCACGGCAGGTTGCAGGCCCGTCGTGTAGCTGTTGATGAGAAAGAAAAGCGGGTCGTCGGAGAGGAGCCCCGCGCACAGCTCGGCGAAGGGAAAGAGCTCGGTCTCGATCTTCCACATCTCCCCTCCCGGTCCGCGGCCGTAGGAGGGCGGGTCCATGACGACGCCGTCGTAGCGGTTGCCCCGCCTCAGCTCGCGGAGGACGAACTTCTTGCAGTCGTCGACGATGTAGCGGATGCCCTCCGTGACGCCCGAGAGACGTGCGTTCTCGCCCGCGCGCTCCACCATGCCCTTGGCCGCGTCCACATGCACGACCTCCGCACCCGCCTTGGCGAGCGCAACGGTGGCGCCGCCCGTGTAGGCAAAGAGATTGAGCACCTTGACGGGACGGCCCGCCTTTTTGACGAGGCAGCACATCCTGTCCCAATTGACGGCCTGCTCGGGGAAGAGGCCCGTGTGCTTGAAGCCCATGGGCTTTATCTTAAAGGTGAGATCGCGATAGGAGACGTTCCAGCTCTCGGGGATGGGTTTGAGATACTCCCAGCTCCCCCCTCCCTTCTCGCTCCTGTGGTAGACGGCGGCGAGATCTTTATGGGCTCGCAGATCCCCGCGGGCCCGCCAGATGACCTGCGGGTCGGGGCGGAGGAGCACGATATCCCCCCACCGCTCAAGCTTGTAGCCGTCGCCCGTTGCGAGCACGCTGAAATCCTTCCAATCGTTGGCAAGTCGGATCATATGTGCTTATTATAATAGATAGCGGCGGATTTGTAAAGCAAAAAAGAGGCGGAAAATAAAAAAGAGACAGAAATGAAATGCCCCGAATGCAAATGAAACGCTACGGGCGGGAATGGTTTGCTACGGGCGGAAACGAAATGCCGCGGGCAGAGCGCGGGAAAGACGAACGGGACGGTCGCCCGTCCCGTTCTTGCAAATTTGTTTTTCCGCACGGAGAAGGCGAGACCTCCCCCGCGGCGCGGTCTCACGTCGCAGTTTCACAGTGCTTTTTTAGCGGCATGGTCCGCAGTGCGGCCACGCGGCGATCAATAATTCTCGGCGCGGAGCTCGAAATAGCTCTGCGGATGCGCACAGACGGGGCAGATCTCGGGCGCCTTGGTCCCGACGATGATGTGCCCGCAGTTGCGGCACTCCCAGACCTTGACCTCGCTCTTGGCGAAGACTTCGGCGTTTTCGAGGTTATGCAGGAGGGCGCGGTAACGCTCCTCGTGGGTCTTTTCGATGGCGGCGACCATGCGGAACTTCCTCGCAAGTTCGGGGAAGCCCTCTTTTTCCGCCGTCTCGGCAAAGCCCTCATACATGTCCGTCCACTCGTAGTTCTCCCCCTCCGCGGCGGCCTTGAGGTTGGAGGCGGTGTCGCCGATGCCGCAAAGCTCTTTCAGCCACAGCTTGGCGTGCTCCTTCTCGTTTTCGGCCGTCTTCAGGAAGATGGCGGACATCTGCTCGAATCCCTCTTTTTTTGCCACGGAGGCAAAGTAGGTGTACTTGTTGCGTGCCTGCGATTCGCCCGCAAAGGCGGCTTCGAGGTTCTTTTCCGTCTGCGTTCCCGCGTATTTGTTGCCCATGACATTTTCTCCTTTTTGCGGAAGATTTCCCCTTCCTCGGGAAAATTATATCATAAATATGCGCGGAGTGTAAAGTATCTGCGCGAAAAATTGCCGAAGAATTTTTTCTTCCGCGGAAGAGGCGCCGCCCCGCAAACGATACAAGAAAGATAACATTTGAGGATGTGACCTCGTCGGGGCATACCATGTCCGAGGTGAAGGCTTACGGAAGACGCAGAAGAGCTTTTTTACACACAAAGGCGCCCCGCAAAACAAAGCGGGGCGCCTTTGTGATACGAGCGGGCCTGTAAGCCGGGTTCTGTCGTGCACGGCCATTTATCTAGGCCCTCGCGTCGCCGCGGGGCTCAAGCGTTATTCACGGCTCCATACGGACGGGCAGCCCTTGTGCATGGAGCCCAAACTTGCATCGGACGGAGTTTACATGGCACGGCGTGTTACCACACCGTCGGTGAGCTCTTGCCTCGCCTTTCCACCCTTGCTCTCCGGGGGGCATTGCCTGTTCCCGGAGGGCGGTCTATTTCTGTTGCACTGGTCTTGAAGTCGCCTTCACCTGACGTTATCAGGCGCCCTGCCCTGTGATGCCCGGACTTTCCTCATCGCAAATCTCTTTGCGCCGCGACCGTGCAGCCCGCTCGGATCTTCTCCATTATACCACGTCTTTTCCGCTTTTGCAACACTTTTTCCCCGTTCGGATCGCCTTCCGCCGCAAATATCCGCCAACAAATTTCTCCAAACCTCTTGTTTTTTATGAAAATTATGGTAGAATAGAGATGTAATTTTTTCATAGGGGGAATCAACATGAAAAAGACAAAGATCGTCTGCACGCTCGGGCCTGCCTCCGAGACGGAGGAGATCATCTCCGCAATGGCGGACGCGGGCATGAACGTGGCGCGCATCAACTTCTCACACGGCACCCACGAGGACCACGCAAAGAAGATCGCCATCATCAAAAAGGTGCGCGAACAGAAGAACATCCCACTGCCCATCCTGCTCGATACCAAGGGCCCGGAGTTCCGCATCAAGACGTTCAAAGACGGCAAGATCTTCTTAAAAGAGGGCGACACGTTCGCCTTTACCTCCGAGGAGATCGAGGGCGACGAGACGCGCGTGTCCGTATCCTATAAAAATATCTGCGCCGAGATGTTCCCCGGCGACAAGATCCTGCTCAACAACGGGCTCATGGTCTTCGAAGTCACCGAGGTGAAGAAGCCGAACGTCATCTGCAAAGTGCTCATCGGGGGGGAGCTCTCCAACCGCAAGTCCATGTTCTTCCCCGAAAAACAACTCGACCTCATCTACCTCTCCGAACAGGATAAGAGCGATCTACTCTTCGGCATCGAGCATCAGGTGGACTTCGTCGCCTGCTCCTTCGTCTCCAAGGCGCAGGACATCATCGATGTGCGCAACTTCCTCAAAGAGCACGGCAGCACCGACATCGACCTCATCGCCAAGATCGAAAACCGCGCGGGCGTAAACAACCTTGACGAGATCCTCAAAGTCTCCGACGGCATCATGATCGGCCGCGGCGACATGGGCGTGGAGATCCCCTATGAGGAACTGCCCGACATCCAGAAGCACATCATCACGGCATGCCGCAAGGCGGGCAAACGGTGCATCACCGCCACCGAGATGCTCGAGAGCATGATCCACCAGCCCCGCCCCACCCGTGCCGAGATCTCAGACGTCGCCAATGCCGTCTACGACGGTTCGAGCGCCATTATGCTCTCGGGGGAGACGGCCGCGGGCGAATATCCCGTGCAGGCCGTTGCCGCCATGGCGCGCATCGCCGAACAGGCCGAGACCAAGACGGAGTACATCCAATACGTCGAGGACAAGGAATACCTCATCCGCGGGCTCTCGGACGCCCTCTCCCACTCGGCTTGCCTGCTCGCACACGACGTCAACGCAAAGGCCATCGTCGTCTGCACGAGAACGGGCGGCACGGCCAAGATGGTCTCGCGGTTCCGCCCCAACATCGACATCATCGGCATGACCACCGACGAGAAGAGCTATCGAAAACTTGCCCTCTCGTGGGGCGTGCTCCCTGTCAGGAGCGAGGAGTATTTCTCCGTCGACGTTCTCTTCCACTTTGCCAAGCGCGCGGCGATGGAGAGCGGGCTCGTGCAGAAGGGCGACGTCATCGTCATCACGGGCGGGACCCCCAACGGCAAGAGCGGGAACTCCTCCCTCATCAATCTTGAGAGCATTTAGCCCCATACCATGTCTGAGGTAGAGCTTTCAAAACGCAAAAATAATACCGTCTGCGGAAAAGGCAGGCGGTATTTTTCTGAACGCGATCGGGAATAAACTTCTCAGGGAAGCTCGCGGAGGACGCGGTCGAGCGACATGCAGAGTGCCTCGACGGCAAAGAGCTCGGTGGCACGGTCGGGCTCCGACGTCTTCGCGAGGACGAGGTCGCAGCGCATCCAAAGCCGTTCGCCCGCGACCGCCACGACGCGCATGCCGCGCGCACGGGCAAGCGCCGCACACCGCTCGATGTGGGGATCGTTGCCGAAGACGAGCAGCAGATCGGTTGCCCCGCGCGAGGAGATGAAAAGCTCACAGAGCGTGCTGTCTCGCTCGCAAAAAGATGCGACGCCCAGCCCGAGCAAACGCTCATGCATGGCCATAGCCGCACAAAAGGAGGCACCCATGCCCAAGCAACACACCATGCGCGCGGCTTTGATCATGTTTGCGGCCGCCTCCAATTTCCCCTCGTCGAAGAAGGCGCTACACGTGTGCAACACTTCCGTGAAATGCGCGGCGAGCCCCGATAGATACCCCTCGGCGCCCGACGAAAAACTCTCGGCGGCAAGTGCCGTGCGGAAGTCCCGATACCCCTCATAGCCCAAGGCGCGGCAAAAACGTAGCACCGTCGCATCCGCCATGTCCAACTCGCCCGCGATCTCCGAGATCGAATAATGGGAGATCCTGCGCGCGTCCGAATGCGAAAAGTATTCGAGCAGCCGTCTTTGGCTCTTCGTCGGCTTCTGCGTCCGCATCTCTTGCATCCGCTCTCTTAACCCCTCACTCATCTGATTACCCCCTCTTTTTTCTCATTATAGTACGTTTTTAGCGTACTTGTCAAGTATTAACGTACTTTTTTCGTATAATTTTTATGTGGAAAGTATAACAAGATTTCAGGCGAGGTTCAACGACTGCCTCCGCTACGGCGGGATCAAGCAGACCGAGCTCGCAAAGGCCGTGGGCGTCTCCAAGCAGTGCATCTCCGATTACAAGGCGGGAAAGAGCCTTCCGAGCCTCGACACGCTCTATCTTATCTGCCGCGTGCTCGACGTCTCGGCGGACTATCTGCTCGGGCTCACCGACTGACTTGCCCGCCTAACGTGCCCGCCTGACGTGCCCGCGCCCGCGGACGGACGGCAAGTGAATTGTCAAACTAAGTGCAACAGGATATGAGATTTTGTTCAAAGAGGAGTTGTGGAGTTTGGAAGAGAAGGA
>CANQJJ010000023.1 GCA_947624215.1 uncultured Clostridia bacterium | reverse complement strand
CTCCGCGCGGTGCTTTTCTTCGACGAGAAGCAGCACACTCAAATACGATCTGAAAAACACAAAACCTTCTCTCATGACATCCTCCAAACATATGTTCTGATTCTATTATACCACAGGATTTGCAAAACAGCGTGCTTATCTGACACGCATTATATTGAAATTAAAAAGATTTTTTGGGGGAGGACGGGGATTACGCCCACGCCCAACCTTGCGTGCCCCCTCCATGGGAGGGGGGTGGGGTGACGACGGGGCCCGTGTAAGCGAACCCTTGGCGCCCCTGTAAGGGGAGCTGTCCCGCGGTCCTTTGCGGGACTGAGGGGTTTCGGATACGCTCAAGCCCAACCCGAGCGTCATTCTGAGCCGCATTGGCATGGTTTTCAACGAACTTGCCCATCCGCGAAGGAATCTTGCTACGCCCAAGCCTGTGTGAACGAAACAGGCATTCCATTTACGTCATGTTGAGCCCCGTCGAAGCATCACCACCTTATTATAAAAATTGGAAAGAACAGTTGTGATCCCCACCTCAGTCACGATGTGACAGCTCCTCCCCAAGGAGGCGCTTTTCGTCGGACTTCGTTCTTCGGGATCCTTCGGGGAGAGCCGCGCCGGACTTCGTATCATCATTACGGCTCAGGATGACGCGTTTCCCACACCACAAGCCCATGTGAACGACCCCTTGGCGCCCCTGTAAGGGGAGCTCCGCCGATGCCCTTTCGGCGGTGAGGGGTTTCAATTGACGCCCAAGCCCAATCGAAGCGTCATTCTGAGCCGCAACGGCTTGGATTAGAGCGAATTGCCCATCCGCGAAGGAATCTTGTTACGACCAAGCCCGTGTGAGCGCCCAAGGCATTCCCAATAACGTCACCCTGCCCGACCGAGGTTTCTGATTGTGCTACTAAGGTCGACACGAGCGCGTAGCGCGAAGTAGGGGTTTCGGAAACCCTTTTCCCTCGCAAGGGCCTTGGGGTACTTTCCCTTACAGGGACAGCAAGAGGGTGTGAGCTTATCCCCGCCGTGAACTTCCTGAAAAGTCCCTTCTTTTCGTTCCCCGAAGAAACCGTGCATATCTTTTTGCCCTCCGTCATATTGTAACTTAGCAAGTAATTCGGCGGAGGCAAGCATGAACACATTCGGAGTTTACGAGGACGTGGCGACCCGTACGGGCGGTGATATCTTCATCGGCGTGGTGGGGCCCGTCAGAACGGGCAAGTCCACGTTCATCAAGAGGTTTTTGGAGGAATTGGTGCTCCCGTCCGTGACGGGTGCGAAAAAACAGCGTTACACGGACGAGCTGCCCCAATCGGCTGCGGGCAAGACGGTCATGACGACCGAGCCCAAGTTCATCCCCGAGGAGGCGGCGGAGATCAAGGTCAAAGACGCCGTGGCCCGTGTGCGGCTCATCGACTGCGTCGGTTTCCCCGTGGAGGGGGCGGCAGGCTTCGAGGAAGACGGGGCTCCCCGCTTTGTCAAGACGCCGTGGAGCGAGACGGCCGTGCCCTTCGACAGGGCCGCCGAGGAGGGGACGCGCCGCGTCGTGCGCGACCATTCCACGATCGCCGTTCTCGTGACGACGGACGGCTCCGTTGCCGATCTTCCCCGCGCGGCCTACGAGAAGGCGGAGGAGACCGCGGTCGGCGAGCTCAAAGCCATCGGCAAGCCTTTCGTGGTCCTGCTCAACTGTGCCGATCCCGCCAATTCGCAGGAACTCGCCGCGTCGCTCGGTGAAAAATACGGGGTGCCCGTCATCGCCGCCAATTGCGAACAGCTCGACGCCGAGGGCATCTCAGACATCCTCGAGCGCATCCTCTATGAGTTCCCCGTCGTCTCCATCGACGTCAACATCCCCGCGTGGATGCGCATCCTCGACGCGGATACGCCCATCATCTCCGAGCTTTTGGAGGGCATCCGTGCGCTCGCGCCCAAGCTCTGCAAGCTCTCCGACTGTGCCCTGCTCGACACGCTCTTTACGGACAGTGCGCGCTTGAAGCCGCCCGTCTCCATGCAGCTCGACGCGGCCACAGGCACGGCGGTGTGCGAAGTCGAACCGCAGGCGGGGGCCTTCTACGAGGTCCTCGGGGAAGAGTGCGGCGAACAGATCGCAGACGAATACGCCCTCATGAGCTTCGTGGTGGGTCTCAAAGAGGCCAAAAAGGTCTATGAGCGCGTCGGGCAGGCCTTTGCGGACGCGCAGGAATTCGGCTACGGCATCGTGCCCCCCGATGAGGAGGAGATGAGCCTCTCGGAGCCCAAGCTGGTCAAAAAGAGCGGGCGGGTGGACGTCAATCTGCATGCCGACGCGCCGAGCTACCACATCATCCGCGTGGACGTGAGCGGGGAGGTGCATCCCGCCCTCGGCACGATGGAACAGAGCGAGGCCTTCGTAAAAACGCTTACCGAGAGCATGGCCACGGCGCCCGAGCGCGCATGGAACACGAGCATGTTTGGCCGCACCCTCAAAGATATGCTCGGCGAGGAGCTCACCGTCAAGAACCGCGCCATGCGGGACAACGTGCGTACTAAGATGCGCAGAACGGTCACGCGCATCGTCAACGAGGGCAAGGGCGGCGTCATCTGCATCCTTCTCTGACAGCGCAAACAGCGTGAAAGCGGGCTCCCCGGAAGGGGAGCCTTTTTTTCGTATCCCCGCACAAAAAATCAGAGAAAGCGTTGACATTTCCGGAAATAATGCCTATAATTTAAGCATCGCACATCAAGGAGTTTGCACTATGGCAGAAAAGAAAAAATACAGCAAACGCACCGTCGTCGGGATCGTGCTCCTCGGGACGATGGCCGTCCTCACCGTCCTCAGCCTCGTGTTCTACGGCGAGATCTACACCGCAGAGGGGTGGTTCCAGTCCAACCCCACGCACATTCCCGCCTTTGATTGGCTCTTGGCCTTGGCGCCCCGCCTCTTCGGCTGTTGCCAGACCCTCTTCATCACTTTGCTCGTCATCTATGTCCTCAGTCTCACTTACGCAAAGATCTTTCGGGGGACGCCGCGCAGGCTCACGATCGGCGCGCTCGTCATGAGCATTTCCCGCGTCGTCGTCTGGGTGGTCTGCGTCATCGCGATCCTCGCCATCTGGGGGGTGGACGTGGCGGCGCTCATCGCAGGGGCAGGCGTGCTCACGCTCGTCATAGGCCTCGGCATGCAGAGCCTCATCGCCGACGTCGTCGCGGGCGTCTTTCTCGTGTGCGACGGCACCTTGCAGGTGGGGGACATCGTGACCATCGACGGTTGGCGCGGCACCGTGCAGGAGATCGGCATCCGCAATACCAAGCTCATCAATTACAGCGGGGACATCCGCGTCGCCAACAATTCCACCATCAAAGTCTTCGTCAACCAGAGCCGCGAGAATTCCTATCCCACCGTCATCGTCGGGGTGCCCTATGAGGAAAACCTGCAACACGTCAAGGAGGTCTTCGAGGCCAACAAACAGCGCATCAGGGAGATGTGCCCCGCCCTCATCGGCGACATCGACTTCAACGGCGTAGACGCGCTTGCCTCCTCGAGCGTCGATCTGCACTTCGGCGCAACGTGCAAGGAGAGCGATTTCTTTGCCGCACAACGCCAGATGCGCGGCGCGATCAAGACGGTATTCGAGGAAAACGGCATTCTCGTTCCCTTCCCGCAGGTGGACGTGCACATGCCCGACCAAACCTGACAGGCCGCGGCCGTCCGTATCCCGGAGAGGATATCGGGCGGTTTTTTTATCGGGGCGGTATCGTTCTCTTCGTAAAATTATCGGAAAAAATTTGCTTCTCCCTATTGAAATTTTACGGAAGATATCTTATAATATATCCGTACCATTGTGTACGATTCATAAACGGGGGGATACTATGGAAGTAAGCAAACTCATCGAACTCGGGAGGACCGCGCTCGGCATCGAATTCGGCTCGACGCGCATCAAGGCCGTCCTCGTAGACGAGAACAACGCGCCCGTCGCCTCGGGCAGCCACGATTGGGAAAATCGCCACATCGGCAACATCTGGTCCTACACGCTCGAAGACATCGAGACGGGCCTGCAAAGCGCCTACGCGAGCCTCGCGAAGGACGTCAAGGAGAAATACGGCGTCACGCTGACCACCGTCGGCGCCATCGGCATCTCAGCCATGATGCACGGCTACATGGTCTTCGACAAGAACGACAACATCCTCGTCCCGTTCCGCACCTGGCGCAACAACACGGCGGCCTACGCGGGAGACAGGCTCACCGAGCTCTTCGGCTACCACATCCCCGCGCGCTGGTCCGTCGCGCATCTCTACCAGGCCATCCTCGACAAAGAGCCCCACGTCAAAGACATCGTCTTCCAGACCACGCTCGAGGGCTATGTCCACTGGAAACTGACGGGCAAAAAAGTCATCGGCGTCGGCGAGGCCTCGGGCATGTTCCCCGTCGACCCCGTCACCAAGCAATACGACCGCCGCATGCTCGCGCAGTTCAACGAGCTCGTCAAGGGGCAGGTGCCCTTCAAGGTGGAAGACATCTTGCCCGAGATCCTGCTCGCAGGTGAGAACGCGGGCCGCCTCACGCCCGAGGGCGCAAAACTTCTCGATCCCTCGGGAAATCTCAAAGCGGGCATCCCGCTCTGCCCTCCCGAAGGGGACGCAGGCACGGGCATGGTAGCCACCAATGCCATCAAGAAGCGCACGGGCAACGTCTCCGCGGGCACCTCCGTCTTTGCGATGATCGTCCTCGAAAAGGAGCTCTCGAAGCCCTATCCCGAGATCGACCTCGTCACGACGCCCGTGGGCGACCTCGTGGGCATGGTGCACTGCAACAACTGCACCTCCGACCTCAACGGCTGGGTCAACATGTTCGGGGAATTTGCCGCGCTGCTCGGCGTCGACGTCCCCAAGTGGAAGCTCTACGACATGCTCTACTTTGCCTCCGAAGAGGGCGAGAGAGACTGCGGTGGGCTCCTCTCCTATAACTATATCTCCAACGAGCACGTCACCAACGTCGACCACGGCCGTCCGCTCTTCGTGAGAAAGGCAGACAGCAATTTCAACCTCGCCAATTTCATGCGCTGCCATCTCTATTCCGCCTTCGGCGCGCTGAAAGTGGGGTGCGACATCATGCTCAAAGAGGAGGGGGTCAAGCTCGACCGCATCACGGGCCACGGCGGCCTCTTCAAGACCGAGCGCGTGGGGCAGAGATACCTCGCCGCGGCCATCAACGCACCCGTCACCGTCATGAAGACGGCGGGCGAGGGCGGTGCATGGGGCATGGCCATCCTCGCAAATTACATGATAGAAAAGCGCAAAGAGGAGACGCTCGAAGCCTATCTCGAAGAGCGCGTCTTCAAGGGGCAGGAGGGCGTCACGCTCGCTCCCGACCCTGCGGACGTTGCGGGTTTCGAGGAGTTCACAAGTCGCTACATAAGCGGTCTTCCCATCGTGCGCGAGGCCGTCCATTCCATGAAATAACTCTTTCCGGTGCCCATACCGCAGACATGGTATGGGGGAAAGAGGTCATCCTATTCCATAACATCTGATTTTCAAAGGGGCAAGCGAAATGTTAGAAGCATTGAAAGAAAAAGTTTTGAAGGCAAATCTCGACCTCGTCAAGCATCACCTTGTGTTGTTCACGTGGGGCAATGTCTCCGAGATCGACAGGGCAACCAACCTCGTCGTCATCAAGCCCTCGGGCGTCAGCTACGATGAGATGAAGGCGAGCGACATGGTCGTCGTCGACCTTGAGGGGAGAGTGGTCGAGGGGGATCTTCGTCCCTCGTCGGATACTCCCACGCACATCGAGTTCTACAAGGCCTTCCCCAATGTGGGCGGCGTCACGCACACCCATTCCACCTTTGCCACGGCATGGGCGCAGGCGGGGCGCGATATTCCCTTCTACGGGACGACGCATGCCGACTACTTCTACGGCGACATCCCCTGCGCCCGTTCGCTGACGCAGGCGGAGATCGAAGGGGAGTATGAAAAGAACACGGGCCTCGTCATCATCGAGAGGTTCAAAAAGGACAACATCGACCCGCTCGCCGTGCCCGGGGTGCTCATCAAGAGCCACGGCGTGTTCGCCTTCGGCAAAGACGGCGACGGTTCGGTCTACAACGCGACGGTCATCGAGGAGGTCGCCAAGATGGCCTACCTCACCGAGGGCATCGACCCCAACGTGCAGCGTGCCGACCGATTCATGATGGAAAAGCACTACATGCGCAAACACGGCAAGAATGCCTATTACGGGCAAAAGAAATAAAAGGAGCTGATCATGGAGCAGGATGAGAAGAACGTACAAACACCCGAAGACCCCGACGAGGACATCGTAAGCCTCTACGGGCAGGACGGAAGCAAGATCGACTTCATCGAGATCGCAGGCATCGCCCACAAGGGGAACTTCTATGCCATTCTGCAACCCGTCGAACTTCTCGAGGGGATGCACGACGACGAGGCGCTCGTCTTCAAGGTCTCCCTGAACGAGGAGGGGCAGGATAAATTCGAGATCGAGCTCGACGAAGAGATCATCGACGCCGTGTTCGCGGAATACAACCGCCTCTTGGACAATGCGCGGCGCAGCTGAGCCGCAGAGAAAAATTTTGCAAAACGAGAAACTATATTAAGGAGAAATATTATGAAAGAAAAGGTAGTTTATTGGATCACAGGTTCCCAAACGCTGTACGGCGAAGACGTGCTCGAACATGTGGCACAGCACTCCAAGGAGATGGCGATCTATGTCAACCGCTTCGTCCCCGTCACGGTGCGTTACCTCACCACCTGCAAGAGCTCGGATGAAGTGATCGCGGCCGTCAAACGCGTCAATGCAGAGGAGAACTGCATCGGTATCATCACTTGGTGCCATACCTTCTCTCCTGCCAAGATGTGGATCAAGGGGCTCTCCATGTTGCAGAAGCCCATGTGCCACTTCGCCACGCAATACAATGAAAAACTTCCCTACGATACCATCGACATGGATTTCATGAACGAGAACCAGGCCGCGCACGGCGACAGAGAGTTCGGCTACATCGTCTCCCGTCTCCGCATGGACAACAAGGTCATCGTCGGCTACTATAAGGATCCCGAGGCGCTCAAAGAGCTCGCTTCGTGGTGCCGTGTCGCCGCGGGCTATGCCTTCTCCAAGCAGGTCAAAGTCGCAAGATTTTCCGACAACATGCGCGACGTCGCCGTCACCGAGGGCGACAAGATCGACGCCCACATCAACCTCGGCTGGCAGGTCGACTACTATCCCATCGGCGATCTCGTCGAATACATCGACAAGGTGACCGAGGAGGAAGTGGATAAACTCATGGCCGAATACGAAGAGAAATACACGATGGGCACCGACCGCGTCGAAGTTGTCCGCGAGCAGGCCAAGTATGAGATCGCCATGGAGCGCTTCTGCCGTCAGAAGGGTGGCTACATCGGCATCGTCGATCACTTCGGCGCTCTGCACGGGCTCAACCAGCTCCCCGGCCTTGCCATCCAAGACCTTCAATCCAAGGGCTACGGCTTCGGCGCGGAGGGCGACTGGAAGATCGCGGCGCTCGGCGCGACCATGCAATACATGGCAGACCAGAAGGGCACGGGCCTCATGGAGGACTACACCTACGACCTCGCCGACGGTCTCTGCCTCGGCGCGCACATGCTTGAAGTCAGCCCGCAGTTCGCAGCGACCAAGCCCGAGATACAGGTGCATCCGCTCAGCATCGGCGGCAAGAGCGATCCCGCCCGTCTCGTCTTCGAGGGCATCGAAGCGCCCGAAGCCATCGCCGTCTCCATGATCGACATGGGCGACAGAATGCGCCTCATCGTCCAAAAGATCGAGCTCGTGAAATATCCTCATCCGATGCCCAACCTTCCCGTCGGCGGCCTGATGTGGAAATATCAGCCCAACTTCAAGGATGGCGTGGCCGCATGGATCTATGCGGGCGGCGCGCACCACACCGTTGTCTCCTCCGTCGTCACCGCGCAGGAGATGGTCGACCTCGGCAACATGTGGGGCGTGGAAGTCGTTCTGATCGATGAGAACACCAAGATCGAAGACTTCAAAAAGCAGCTCATGTGGTCGGACGCCGTCTGGAAGACGAAGAAATAACCGAAAGCAAACCGTGAGGCGGTACAAACGTACCGCCTCGATTTTTAAGACGATGAATTTGCAAATGAATTTGGATCCCGGGCCGTGGGCGCGCGTCAAGAGCGGGGAAAAGACGATCGAACTTCGCCTCTATGACGAGAAGCGAAGAAAATTGTCCGTGGGGGACTTCATCACGTTCCGCAACACGGAGACGGGAGAGATGCTAAACGCGCGGGTCCTCGCGCTGCACGTCTTTCCCGATTTCGCGGCGCTCTACGCCGCGCTTCCGCTCCCCGCGTGCGGATACCGCGAAAGCGAGCTCGCCGCGGCGAGTTACAGGGACATGGAACAATACTACGCACCCTCCCGTCAGGCGCAATACGGCGTCGTCGGGATCGAGATCGAGGTGATCGGATGTTTTTGAAACAATATGTCTTCGGCAATGCCGAAGTCATTTACCGCGAGGTCCCCGTCGAGGGGCACGAGGGGAAGACGACGGTCGGGCTCGCCGTCTATCCGAAGGATGCAAGGGCCGCCGTCGAAAAACTCATGATGGACAGTCTCGTGCAGGTCGCGTTTTCCGGCGACGAGGCGCTCATCGACTACACCGAGGGCGTCACCATGCGCAACCATAATTCCACTCTTTTGAAATTAGAGAGCCAATCCTCAGACATGGGTGGGGTCTGCACGCTCATCTCCGACGATGCGGGCAATTTCTACACGCACATTCTCCGCTACCACGAAGAGAGCGGCGTCTTCTCTTCGAGGATCGTCTACCAAAATCTTTCGGATTCGCCGCGCACGCTCGAACGGCTCGACAGCGTCTCCCTTTCCGGCATCGGCGCCCCTTCGACGGGGAGCACGGAGGGCTTTTTGCTGCACCGCATGACGAGCGCGTGGTCGAGGGAATGCCGCCTCAAAACAGAGCGCTTTTGCGACCTCGGCCTCGACATGAGCTGGGCGCGTTACGGCGTCAAGGTGGAGGCATGGGGGCAAAACGGGAGCATGCCCAACCGCGGCTATTTCCCCTTCGGCGCCGTCGAGGGCGGGGGGTATTGCCTTGCCGTCCTGCTCGAAGCACCCTATTCGTGGCAGCTCGAGGTATACAAGGAGAAGGAGGGCTGTGCGCTCTCGGGAGGGCTCGCCGACTATGAGCGCGGCCGTTGGCGCAAGGAGATCCTGCCCGGCGAGAGCTTTGTGACGGATGAGGCATTTTTCACCGTGAAGGATACCCTCACCGCGGCTTGTAATTCCCTCGTCCGTTTTCAGGACGCCCGCCTTTCCGTCCCCGCCTCCGAGGAGAGCATGCCCGTCCTCTTCAACGAATACTGCACGACGTGGGGCTGTCCCTCCGAGGAAAATATCCGGAAGATCCTCACTGCCATCGCGGGCCTGCCCATCGGCTACTTCGTCATCGACTGCGGCTGGTATAAGCCCGACGACAAGGGCTGGTGCAATGCCATCGGCGATTGGAATGAGAGCAAGCTGCTCTTCCCCGCAGGCATCGGCCGCGTCGCCGCAAGCATCAGGAACGCGGGCATGGTACCGGGCATTTGGTTTGAATTCGAGAATGTCGGGCGAGACAGCGAGGCGTTTTCCCGCGAGGAACTGCTTTTGCATCGCGACGGCCACGTCATCACGAGCAAGAACCGCCGCTTTTTGGACCTCCGCCTGCCCGAGACAGACAGCTATCTCACCGCCCGCATGCAGAACTTCCTCAAAGAAAACAACTTCGGCTACATCAAGATCGACTACAACGACACCTACGGCATCGGGTGCGACAGCGACGGCGAGGAGCTCGGAGAGGGCGGGCGCGAGGTCGCAAAGGAAAGTCTCGCGTGGCTCACCAAGTTGAAGGAGGCCGTTCCCGGGCTCGTCATTGAGAATTGTTCCTCGGGCGGGAGCCGCATCGAGCCCAAGCGCATGGGCATGGTCTCCATGTGTTCCTTCTCGGATGCCCACGAGTGCAACGAGATCCCGCTCGTCGCGGCCAATGTCTCACGCGTCATTCCCGCGCGGCAGTCCCAGATCTGGGCGGTGCTCAGGGAGGGGGAGCCCGCAAGCCGCACGATCTATTCGCTCACGGCGGCAATGATGGGCCGCATCTGCCTCTCGGGCGACGTCCTGCACCTCACAGAGGAGCGGCGCGAACTCATCCGCCGCGGCCTTGCATTCTATGAAGAGGTCAAGGAGATCGTCCGCCTCGGCGACATCGTCTCCATCGACAATACCGTGGAATACTACCGTGCCCCCGCGGGGAGACAGATCTATCTGAAGTCATACAAGAAAAGGCTCCTCGTCCTCGCGCATTATTTAGACTGTTCGGAGGAGACCGTGTGCGCCGCAGGATACCGTCTTATCGCGTCTTACACCGATTTGCGGCATACCATGTCCGAGGATGGCCTTCACATTTTCGGTGAGAGCTACCACGGCGGCGCATTTCTTTTGGAAAGACCGTGAGCGTCTCCCAAAGATAAATGAAGGAATTTTACGGCGGAATCTTGACATTTTCGCCGTTTCTTCTTATAATAGAGAAAAGCGCGGCGCGCGGCCGCGCGGAGTGGGGGAAATATGCACTTGGAAGAATTGTTGAAGAGATACAAACAGGAACACCTTCTCGCGCTCGCGGGCTCGGAGGAGGAGCGCGCGGCACTGCTTGCACAGCTCTCCGCGCTCGATCTGAGCGTGCTCTCCTGCCGTGAGGAAAGTGCGGCGCGGGGCAAGATCGCACCCATTACGGGGATGCGGCGCGGCGAGATCGAAGCGCGTGCCGCGGAGTTCGGAGAGATCGGCAAGGAGGCCGTAAGAGGGGGCAAAGTCGCCGCCGTTCTGCTCGCGGGCGGGCAGGGGACGCGGCTCGGCTCGGACGGACCCAAGGGGGCATACGACATCGGCAAGACCCGCCATGTCTACATTTTCCAATGTCTCATGGAGAATTTGAAGGAGACGGTCCGCCGCTGCGGTGCCCATGTCCCGCTGTTCATCATGACGAGCGACAAGAACGACGCCGCGACCCGCCGCTTTTTCGAGGAGCACGACTTTTTCGGCTATCCGAGGGACTTTGTGCGCTTTTTCGTGCAGGAGATGGCCCCCTGCGTGGACTTTTCGGGGCGTCTGCTCTTGGAGGCGCCCGGGCGGCTCGCCCTCTCTCCCAACGGCAACGGCGGGTGGTATGCCTCGCTCAAACGGAGCGGTGCGGACGCAGATTTCCCCGCGGTGGAGTGGTACAACGTCTTCGGCGTCGACAACGTCTTGCAGCGCATCGCCGATCCCGTCTTTGTGGGGGCGACCGTTGCATGCGGCAGCATGAGCGGCGCCAAGGTGGTCTGCAAGGCGCGTCCCGAGGAGAAAGTGGGGGTGCTCTGTCTGGAAGACGGCAAGCCCTCCGTCATAGAATACTATGAGCTCACCGCGGAAATGGCAGAGCAGCGCGACGGAAAGGGCGACCTCTGCTATCTCTATGGCGTCATCCTGAACTACCTCTTCAACGCGCGCATGCTCGAAAAGATCGCCTCGGAGCGCATTCCCGTGCATGTCGTGCGCAAGAAGATCCCCTTCCTCGGGGAAAACGGGCAGCTCATCAGGCCCGAAGCGGAGAACGGCTACAAATTCGAGACGCTCATCCTCGACATGGTCAAGCTCGCGGGGAGCTGTCTTCCCTTCGAGGTGGTGCGGGAGCACGAGTTCGCGCCCATCAAAAACCTGACGGGGGTGGACAGTGTGGAGACCGCCCGCGCACTCTTGGAACAAAACGGCGTCGTATTGTGACCCGAAAAAATACCCGCAAGGAGGATGTATGCAACAGGAAGCCAACGAACACCACATCGCCTTTATCGAACAGCTCGTCCGTCTCAACGGCACGATGGCAGAGCTCTTCAAGAATTCCAACCTCGAGCTTTTCGGGGAGATGAACAAGGCGATCAAGGAGATGTACCGCCTGCAACATGGGGCAGACGACGAAGTTTTCCGCGCCATCGACCCCGACTGCGAAGTGATCTACGAGAACTTCGATATGATCATTGCCGTTCTGCGCACGACGGAGAACGGGGTCATCGACGAAGGCGCCCGCAAGGCCATCGATAAGTTTTTGCACAACATCGACGAGGCGGTCATCAACATCGCCTCCATGCTCGGCGTGATATAAAAAAAGGAGACAGCCATGAAACGAACCAAGATCTTTGCCGATGCCAATCTTGCCGTCGGCGCCATCGACCCCAACCTCTACGGCTCCTTCATCGAGCACCTCGGCCGCGCGGTCTACGAGGGCATCTACGAGCCGGGGCACCCCGCGGCGGATGAAGACGGCTTCCGCGGCGACGTCATCAGCCTCATCAACGAGCTCGGCGTGCCCATCGTGCGCTATCCCGGCGGCAATTTCCTCTCGGGCTACGATTGGATGGACGGCATCGGTCCCAAGGAGAAGAGACCAACGCGGCTGGACCTCGCGTGGTTTACCACCGAGCCCAACGAGTTCGGGACCGACGAGTTCATGAAATGGTGCAAAAAGGCGCACATCACGCCCATGATGGCGGTGAATATGGGCACGGGCACCATCCGCGACGCGGCCCGTCTCGTGGAGTATTGCAACCATGAGGGCGGCACCGAGCTCTCGGAGATGCGCAAGGCCAATGGCGCAAAAGAGCCATACCATGTCCGCTATTGGTGCATCGGAAACGAGATGGACGGCCCTTGGCAGATCGGACATCTCACGGCCGACGAATATGGGAAAAAGGCCTTGGAAGCGGCCAAGGTCATGCGCTGGGCGAACGGCGAATTCAAGGGCGACGACGGCTCCGATTGGGGGAAGGAACCCTTGAAACTCATCGTCTCGGGCTCCTCCAACCACGAGATGAAGACCTTCCCAGAGTGGGACCGCATCGTGCTCGAACACACCTACCGCCACGTCGATTACCTCTCCATGCACCGCTACTATATGTATAGCGAGGACCGCGACCACCCGCTCGAAGATTTCCTCGGCAGTGCCGACGACATGCACGAATACATCGGCACGTTGAAGGCCACCATCGAATATGTGCGCGCCAAGGTGCGTTCTACTAAGAAGCTTAAAATCTCCTTCGACGAGTGGAACATCTGGTCGGTCACCGCGCCCCGCACCGAGCCGCTCTGGAAAAAGGCCCCGCATCTTTTGGAGGATGTCTACACCTTCCGCGACGCGCTCGTCTTTGCAGGGCTCATGAACACGCTCCTCAACAACTCGGATGTCGTCAAGCTCGCCTGCCTTGCCCAGCTCGTCAACGTCATCGCGCCCATCATGACCAAGAAGGGGGGCGGGGCTTTCCGCCAGACCACCTTCTATCCCTTCCAAGCCATCGCCCGCTCTGCCCGCGGCGAGACGCTCCGCACCTTCTCGGATTCGGACACCTTCGCCAACATGTACGGCAGGGCGCGCTACATCAACGAGGCCGTCAGCCACGACAGGGCGACGCGCACGGTGACCGTCTCCGTCTGCAACTATGCACAGGAGGCGCGGGAAGTCGAGCTCGAGCTCCGCTCCTTCGGCGACCTCAAACCCACGGGCTACATCGAGATGGCGGAAAACGACCTCGATGCGACCAACGGATTCACCCATCCCGACGACGTCAAGCCGCACGGAAAGGATCTTCCCGGCGTGAAAGACGGCCGCACTGCCCTCACGCTTCCGCCCATGAGCTGGAGCCTGCTCACGTTCAGATATTGAGAGGGGAAAGGACATGAAAACCAACAAAAGAAAGATCTTTGTGCTCGCCGCCCTGCTTCTTGCGGCGATCTTCTCCCTCTGCTCCTGCGGACTGTTCGGCTCCCCCGGCAAGCCTTCGGGGTCTATTACCCCGACCGAGCCCTCAAACCCGACCGAGCCCTCAAACCCGACCGAGCCGTCGGACCCGACCGAGCCCTCAAACCCGACCGAGCCGTCGGACCCGACCGAGCCCTCCGAAGGGGAGGAGAAGGCGGAGCTTGAGATCCACTTTTTGGAGCTCGGGAACGGCAACGCTGGCGACTGCACGCTCATCAAGACGGGCGACACGGAGGTGCTCATCGACGCAGGTTCCAAGCGGAATTCCGCGGCGACGCTCGTGCCCAAGATCAAGGAATACTGCACGGACGGCGTCTTGGAATACGTCATCGCGACGCACGCCCACGAGGACCACATCGCCTCGTTTGTCGGCAAAAACGGCTCAGACGGGATCTTTGCCAATTTCCGATGCGGCACGATCATCGACTTTGCGCGGTCAACTTCCACCTCAGGGATTTCCAAGGACTACATCACATGGCGCAACAAGGAGGTCAGTGAGGACGGCGCCGTGCACTATACCGCCCTGCAATGTTGGAATGAGACGGACGGCGCACAGCGCTGCTATAAGCTCGCCGAGGATATCTCTTTTGAAATTCTGTATCAGAAATATTATGAGCAAAAGGCGCCGTCGGGCGAGAACAACTATTCCGTCTGCACCCTCTTCACGCAGGGCGACTACCACTATCTCTTCACGGGCGACCTCGAAAAAGAGGGTGAAGAGAGCCTTGCAGCGTCCAACGAGCTTCCGCACTGTAAGCTCTTCAAGGCGGGCCACCACGGCAGCGCGACGTCGTCGAACGACGTCCTTCTCTCCGAGATCACGCCCGAGAACGTCTGCGTCTGCTGCTGCGCGGGCTCGAACGAGTATTCCAGCGGGAACGGGACTTTTCCCACGCAGGTGACCATCAACCGTCTCGCAAAGTACACTGCAAACATCTATGTGACGACGCTCTCGCTCGACGGGACGACAAGGAAATTCGGCCCCATGAACGGCGAGATCACGGTCCGTTCCGACGGCACGGCGTTCTCCATCCACGGCAGCAACAACGACACCGTTCTCAAAGAGACGGAATGGTTCAAGGCCAACCGAACATGGCCGTCTTACGGGGTGTAATTTCGCAAACCGACAGAAAAGGAGGCACCCATGTCCGAGATCACTGCCATCGAACCGCAAAAACATGACGGTGCGCGTTGCAACATTTTTGTCGACGGGCGCTTCCTTTGCGGGATGAGTTTGCAGACGGTCATGCAGAACAGATTGAAGGTGGGGAGCGTTGTCACGGCCGAACAGCTCGCGTCGCTCCAGCTCGAGAGCGAGAAGCAGACCGCCCTCGACAAGGCGCTCACGCACATCTCCGCCTCCATGAAGACGGAGCGTGAGGTGCGCGATTTTCTCACGAAGAAAGGGTATCTCGCGGACGTCTCCGATTATGTCGTGGAGAAGATGAAGGGCTACGGCTTTCTCGACGACGCCGCTTATGCGCGCTCCTATGCCGAGCACGTTTCAAGCCGCAAGGGTGCAAGGCTGATCGCCGCCGAGCTCCGCCGCAAGGGGATCTCCGACGAGGCCGTCGAAGCCGCCGTCGGGGAGTTGGAGGGGGAGGAGGATACCGCAAAGGCCATCCTCGCGAAATATCTGCGCGGAAAAGACGTTCAGGATGCCAAGGTCCTCCGCAAGGCATATGCCCATCTTCTCTCCAAGGGGTTTGGCTACGATGCCGCCCGCGCCGCCCTCACCTCCTATCTCGAAGAGGAGGAATAGGCTCTATTTGCCCTTCGGGGAACTTTGAGGTCCGCATGCGCATTCTCTATCTCGACGAGACGGAGTCGACCAATCTCTATCTCAGACAATTTCTCGGCGGCGGGGAAGATATCGCCGTCGTTGCGCGCCGCCAGAGCGGGGGGCGCGGCACCAAGGGGCGCTCCTTTCTCTCGGAGGAGGGGGGCGTCTATTGTTCCGTCCTCAGATTTTACGACGCTCTTCCCGCCTCCGGGGCCTTCCGCATCATGGCGCACGCCGCCGTCTCGGTGTGCCGCACCGTCGAGACATACGGCCTCTTTCCGCGCATCAAGTGGCCGAACGACGTCTTTCTCTGCGGCAAGAAGCTGAGCGGCATCCTCATTGAGAATATTTTGGAGGGGACGCGCGTTTCTGCGAGCATCGTGGGGATGGGCGTCAACGTCACGAACGACGTCTCCGCGCTCGGCGGCATCGCCGTCTCTTTGAAAGAGATGCTCCCCGTCCCGCCCCCGCCTGCCGAGGTGGCCCGCCTCTTGCTGTCGTTTTATGGGGAGGAGAGCACGTTCGAAGATTACCTCTCCCGTCTCGGCTTCATGGGGAGCGTCACCGTCATCGAGGGGGAGCGGAGTTTTCCCGCAACGGCGCGGCGCGTGCTTGCAGACGGCCGTCTCGAAATAGAGACCCAAGACGGCGTCCGTGCCCTCGGGGCCGCCGAGATCACGATACATTGAAAACAGGAGGCACCATGCAGTTTTCATCCCACAAAATGCTCACGCCCCAACGGGGGACCTGTCCCGCCCGCGCGCATTTCCTTGGCCCGGAGCCGCACTTCTTCCGCGAGTGGGGCTTTTGTTATTTCCCAAGCGAGCCCACCGTCGAGGAGGCGCTCTCCTGCGCCCCCGCGGCCCGGATCGCCGTGCCGTCCTGCTGGGAGATGCTCGGCTACGGCTCCCACCAATATACCAACATCAAGTATCCCTTCCCATACGATCCTCCCCGCATCGAGCGGGACAACCCCTGCGGCGTCTACATCGCGCACTATTCCCGTCCGCGGGCGGCGGGGAAATACTACCTGAACTTCGAGGGCGTAGACAGCTGTTTCTATCTCTTTGTCAACGGCAGGGAAGCGGGCTATTCCTCCGTCCCGCACAGCCCGAGCGAGTTTGACGTCACAAATCTTTTGCAGGATGAAAACGAGCTCCGCGTCGTCGTGTTCAAGTTCTCGGCGGGGAGCTATCTCGAAGACCAGGACAAGTTCCGCATGAGCGGCGTCTTCCGCGACGTCTACATGCTCCGCCGTCCCCAAGGGCATCTCTCCGATTACACCGTCAGGGCGGACTACGACGCCGACACGGGGGAGGGGACGCTCACGGTGCATGCAGACAAGCCCTGCACGTTTTCCTTCTATACCGATTCCGGGACGGTCCTCCGTTCCCCCAAAAAGGAGCGGGAATTCCGCCTCATCCTTCCCGTGCGCCCGTGGAGTGCGGAATCTCCCGTGCTCTACCGTCTCACCGTCGAACGGGCAGGGGAGAAATTTGAAGAGCGGGTGGGTTTTCGCACCGTGAAGGCGGAGGGAAACGTGCTCACCGTAAACGGCAGGCCCGTCAAGTTCAAGGGCGTCAACCGCCATTCCATGACGGAGAAGGGCTTCGTCGAGGAGGAAGAGGGCCTGCGGCGCGACCTTGCTCTCATGAAGAAGATGAACTGCAACGCCATCCGCACCTCCCACTATCCCCCGCATCCCCTTCTTCCCAAGCTCTGCGACGAGCTTGGCTTCTACCTCATCGAGGAGGCCGACGTCGAGTGCCACGGCGTCTGTTCCCGCCGCAACTTCAAGGATTGGGAGAAATATGTCAACGAGCTCGCCGACGATCCCGCATGGGAGGAGCAGTTCGTCTCGCGCGCCCTGCGCATGTATGAACGGGACAAGAACCGTCCCTCTGTCATCATCTGGTCTCTCGGCAACGAGAGCGGGTGGGGGAGAAATCTCGCCGCAAGCGCCAGGGCCCTGCGTTCGAAGGGCGACGGCCGCCTCATCCACTACGAAGGGGCATGGAGCAACGCGGCGCAGACGTTTTGCGACGGGGGCCTTCTCGACCTCTATTCCCGCATGTATCCCGAGCAGGCGTGGTTGGAGGAATTTGCGAAGACGGCCGACCGTCCCCTCGTGATGTGCGAATACACGCACGCCATGGGCAACTCGTGCGGCGACATCGCCGACTATTGGAAGATCATCCGCGCACACGCGAGCCTCGCGGGCGGCTTCATCTGGGAGTGGTGTTCCCACAGCATCCTCTCGGAGGGCAAGGTGCTCTACGGCGGCGACTTCGGCGAATACCCCCACGACGGCAATTTCTGCATGGACGGCATCGTCACGACGGACCGTCGCCCCAACCCCGAATACGATCAGATCAAGGAGATCTACGCCCCGCTCACGGCATGGCGGGAGGGGAACATGCTCGCCGTGCAAAACCGCTACGATTTTATCGCCGCGTCCGAGCATTGCGAGCTCGTCTTCGAGGAGGACGGAAGGGCGGTCTCGCGGCAGACCCTCGACATCGCAGGGCTGCCCGCAGGCGAGATCAAGCGCTTTGCCTTCTCCCCGCCCGCAACGCAAAAATATCTCTATGCAAACGTCATCTTTACCCGCGGGGAGGAAGAGATCGCCCGCGTGCAGATCCCCGTTGCGGCAGAGTATTTCCGCACCTGCGCGGAGAACAACGCGCTCTCATGGGAACTGAAAGGGGGGATGCCGTCGAGCCTTGTTTTGCAGGGCAAGGAGCTCCTGCGCCGCCCCGTCTTCCTCTCCCTCTACCGCGCCCCGACGGACAACGACGCCTTCATCAAGGAGGAGTGGCTGGACTACGGTCTCGACCGCGCCTACTTCTTCCCGCTCTCACGGGAGGGGGAGACCGTCCGCGGCAAGCTGGTCACGCCCTATCTCGATCCCATCGGCGAGATGTCGCTCTCCTGCCGTGAAGACAACGGGCTTGTTCTCACGGCCGATGTCTCCCTTGCCGGGCATGTCGCCTCGCTTCCCCGCTTCGGCTTTGTGTTCGACCTCGCTTTGGAGGACCCCGAAGTGGTCTGGTTCGGCCGCGGCCCGGGCGAGGCCTACTGCGACCGCGTGGAGATGTCCCCCGTCGGTCTCTACCGTGCGCCCGCCCATGCGATGAGCTATCTCTATCCCAAGCCGCAGGAGAGCGGAAGCCGCACGGATACCCGCTTTGTCTGCATCCGCGCAGGGGAGAGATCCTTGCTCATCGACAGCAAAGAGGGCTTCTCCTTCTGCGTCTCGCCCTATCTGCCTGCGGACTACAAGCCGCACGCGCATGAAATGGGCCCCGCGGAGCATACCTATCTCTATATCGACTACAAAATGGCGGGGCTCGGGAGCAATTCCTGCGGGCCGCGCATCCAAGACAAATATCTGCCCACCGAGCGCAACTTTTCCTTCACCTTCCGTCTCAGGAGCGCGGAGGACGCCTTCGGGGCACACAGGAGCTGAGATGAAGAGAGCATATTCTTTCCAAGAGATCCGCGCGGCCGAACAGCGCGCCATACAGGCCGGGGAGACCGTCTCCTCCCTCATGGAGCGTGCGGGGGCGGCGCTTGCACGCGAGGTGCAAAAGATGTACGAAGGGGACTGCCTCTTCGTTTGCGGGGGCGGCAACAACGGCGGCGACGGCTTCACGGCTGCCCGCATCATGCAGGAAGAGGGCTACGAAGTCTCCGTGCTCTGCATGGCCGCGGCGTTTTCCGAAGCCTGTGCGGCGGCCAAGGCGCGATACCGCGGGGAAGTGCTCGGTCGCATCCCGCGGAGAAGATACAAGCTCGTCGTCGACTGTCTCTTCGGCACGGGGCTCGACCGTCCCGCCGCGGGGCCGTATCGCGACCTCATCGTATTCATGAACAGCGCGGACCGCGTCATCGCCTGCGATGTGCCGAGCGGGCTTTCCGAGGGCGGCGTCGCCATGGGGGAAGCCGTGCGTGCGGAGAAGACGGTCACGATGGGGGCGCTCAAACAGGCGCTACTCCTCGCCGACGGCGCAGACCTTTCGGGAGAGATCTCCGTTGCGGACATCGGCCTTTCCCCGGAGGGCGGGGCGGAAGTTTGGGAGGACGCCGACGCCGCGGCGCAATTTCCCGGGAAGAAGTCGCACTCCAACAAGGGCGGCTACGGGAGCGTGGCCATTCTCGCAGGGCACGGCATGCCGGGCGCGCCGTTGCTCTCCGCGGGGGCGGCTTTGAAGTCGGGCGCGGGCTACACCGAACTCTGGCTCCCGAACTCCGTAGTCGCAGGCATGGACGCCGTGCAGATCGCGGCGGCGAGGGTAGCCGATCGGATGACGTGCGCCATGGTCGCGGCCAAATATCCCGCGTGCGTCGTCGGCGTCTACGACGGGGAGCCCTTCTTCTGCGATGCGCTTGCATACGGCATGGGCGCAGGCGTGTCGCCCGCCGTCAAAAATACGCTCGGGGAGATCTTCTCTACCTATGAACATGGCACGCTCGTGTTGGACGCCGACGCCTTGAACACGCTCGCCGCATGCGGCACAGACATGCTCCGCTCCAAGAAATGCCCTGTCATCGTCACGCCGCACATCAAGGAGTTCTCGCGCCTCACGGGCAAGACGGTGGGGGAGATCCTCGCCGATCCCGTCGGTTGCGCCAAAGCATTTTCCAAGCAATACGGCGTGGTCGTCGTGTTGAAAAATAACCGCACGGTGATCGCAGAGGGCGACAGGATCGCCATCAATTGCACAGGCTCTCCCGCCCTCGCAAAGGGGGGAAGCGGAGACGTCCTCGCCGGCCTCACCGCAGGTCTTGCCGCACGGCTCGCCCCCTTCGAGGCGGCAGCCGCGGGGAGCTACCTTCTCGGAAGAGCGGGGGAGATCGCGGCAAAGGAGCTCGGGGAGTACGCGCCCGACGCCTCCGACGTCATCTCCCGCCTTCCCGCCACTATGTGCTCCCTGAGCTGAGAGACCTACAAGATATTGTGGAAAAACCCGCCGAAAAGCGGGCTATTTTGTGTACTTTGCGTAGTATTATGTCAGATAGAGTACTATGATCATGCCACAAATAGTACTCATATTTCCCTGTCCTCCTCAGGCATACCCGAGCAGGCGGATGCACACGGCCGCCCCGAGCAGCAGGGACCCCGTGATGAGGTAGTAGAGGGGGAAGAAGGTAAAGAGGCTCATGAGGAGCAAGAGGCTCCCGCTCACGAAGAAGGGGCGCGCATTTTTCTTGGAGAAAGTCCTCCTGAGCTTTGCCTTCAATTTGAAGCGCGGCAGTTCTCCGCAGATGAGCGGGGAGGGCGTCGTGCCCGTGCGTTCGAAGAGGGCAAAGATGTCCGCGGCCTCCTCCTGCGCGCGCCCGAAAGAGCCGAGCAGTGCGCGTGCCTCGGGGGTCAGGCTGTTGCAGGCGAGCGTAAATGGCTCCTTCCCATATTTTTTGAGGAGCACGGCCACGGCGTCGGCGGAGACGGGCTGCATCGTAAAGAGTGGAACGATCCGCATGCCGTCCGCGAGCATCGTCTCCTCTTCCGTGCGGACCTCCTTTCCGTCGGCACGGTAGGCGGCGGTTAGCGCCGTGAGAACGTCCTCCGTGCGTGCGAGCGTGAGGTGCAGCATGAGCGCGTCGCACCTTTTTTGGGCCTCTTTGCCCATAGCATGTCTCATATGGCTCGAATAGATCAGGAGAAAGCACACCGTGCCCGCCGCGAGTGCGATGAGGGCAGACGCGGTGAAGACCACCCATGTCGCGGCCCGCAGGTATCTGAGCACCCCGACCGAGAGCAGAAAGGCGCAAAATGTATAGAACGCCACGTCGAGGACGAGCGGCAAGTCGATTTTTCTCATGAAGGTATTTTTGACGGATTTTTTTGCTTTTAATCTTGCAAAGCGCGGAAAAGTATGATAGAATGGAAGCATGAAGGTGGCGCTCTTCGGGGGCTCGTTCGACCCCATCCACTCCCAACACGTCGCATTGATCCTTGCGGCGAAGGCGTCGCTCGGGCTTGACCGCATCGTCGTCATGCCCTCCTTTGTCGCGCCCCACAAGCGCAGCGGGGCCTCCGCAGACGGTGCCGACCGCCTCGAAATGTGCAGGATCGCCCTCCGTGAGTATGATTTCGCCGAGGTCTCAGACTATGAATTGCGGGCGGGGGGCACGAGTTACAGCTACCTCACCTGCCGCGCCTTTGCGCAGAAATACCCCGATGCCGAGCGCTATTTTCTCGTCGGGGCCGACATGCTTTCGAATTTCTTCCAATGGAAGGAACCCGCAGACATCCTCTCCAACGTGACGCTTGCCGCATGCGGGCGGGGGGAGGTGCTCGACGGGGAGCTTCACGGCGCTTTCAGGGAGCGGTTCGGGAAGGATTTTGCCGAGATCCCCTTCACGGGGGAGGCCGTTTCGTCCACGGATATCCGGGTCATGCTCGCCTTCGGAAAACAGCCCGCGTCGCTCGACGGCGGCGTATACGGTTACATCCGCGCGCACGGCCTGTATGCACATCCCGCCATCCTGCCCGCATTGGAGCTCGAGAAGGCGGAGCGGAGGGAACACAGCTTCCGCGTTGCCAAACTTGCCTGCCGCAGGGCGCGTTCTCTCGGCGTCGACGAGGGCAAGGCCCTTCTCGCTGCCGCCCTTCACGACTGCGCAAAGTATATTCCCTCAGACGACGTCCGCCTCTGCGGGTGCGCATTGCCCCCGGGTGTCCCGTCGCCCGTGGTCCATCAGTTTACGGGGGCATACCTTGCCGAACATCTCTTCGGGGTCACCGATGAAGAGGTGCTCGACGCCATCCGCTACCATGCGAGCGGGAGGGAGAACATGACCCTGCTCGGCAAACTCATCTATCTCGCCGACCTGCTTGAAGAGGGGAGAGATTTTGCGGGCGTGGAGGCCTTGCGCGAACTCTTTTGGCAGGACTTGGACCGCTGCCTTGCCGAATCTTTGCGGCGCCAGCTTGTCTATCTCGGTGAGAAAGGGGATCCTGTCTATCCGCTCACAAGAAGCACCTACGAGTGGATCGAGGCCGAATTAACCAAGAAAAATCGCCATAATTGAAGTATTATGTCAGACATAATTCAGCAAGGATGGCGAAAAATAAAATATATTGTATAAAATAGGGGGTATTGTTATGGAAGGACATGAACTTGCAATGGCGTGTGCGAAGGAGCTCTCCGAGAAGAAAGCGCAAGACATCGTGCTCATCAACGTCTCCGACCAGACGGTCGTGTGCAGCTACTTTGTGATCGCGAGCGGCAAATCGACGACGCAGGTGAGAGCGCTCGGCGACAACGTG
The DNA here is from genome assembly GCA_947624215.1 of uncultured Clostridia bacterium. GTDB lineage: Bacteria > Bacillota > Clostridia > Christensenellales > Borkfalkiaceae > Gallimonas. The sequence goes on along the minus strand of CANQJJ010000023.1, from coordinate 6,958 downwards.
GACGAACAGCTCAAAAAGAAATACGGCATCGAACCCATCCGCACGGAGGGGCTCCGCGAGGGGCGCTGGGCCGTGCTCGATTACGGCGACGTCGTCGTGCAGATCTTCAACGAGGAATCGCGGAAGTTCTACTATCTCGAACGCCTCTGGGATTCCGGCCGCAACATCGAACATTACGACGATCTCTGATCCTTACGGCCTTTTGCCCCGCCGAGGGGGCCATATTTGTCGTTTTTCTCATTTTTCCTCATCTTTGAAAGAAATGCGCTTGGGTGCCGAATAGGTGCTGCGGGCGCGTTTTTTCTTTTTCTCCACGATGTAGTATACGGGCTCGGGCGTGGGAGCGGGCCGTTCGGGCTTCTCTTTTGGCAGGTTTTTGCGGGCACGGTAGCCGTAGCGTGCGAGGAGGAAGATGTGCACGGCGAGAAAGCATCCGATGAGGATGAGCAGGGCGTATAGCCCCCCGAGCCATTGGTTTGCGAGCAGATTCATGCCCCTATTGTACCGCCTGTCTTTTGTCACAAATTGCAAAAAAAGGGAATATTTTCCCATACTTTCGGGAAACATAGCGCGTATGGAAGCAACGTATTTGTCCGCGGCGGAGGCCGTGGAGTATGGAGAATTCAAGAGAACGCGCAGGGAGGCGGAGATCTCCGTCGTATTGCACAAGCTGACGGTGGACGCTTCCCGCAGGGAGACAGACAGATTTGCCCTCAAAACGGCATGCGAGAGCGCGAGAAAGCTCTCGGCGTACGGAGTGCTCGTCTCGCCCGTGCATGTGGGGGCGGCCAAGAAACATCTCACGGGCAGCGAGTGCTACATCGTCTGCCTCGTGGGCGGCACGGGAGAGAGCATCCTGCCCGTCAAGCGGTTGGAGGCCAAAAAGGCGATCTCGCAGGGCGCGCGGGAGATACGGCTCATCCTCTGCTATTCCGCCCTCCGCGCGGCCAATGTCTCCTATCTGAGACGGGAGATCAAGAAGACCAGGCGTGCGGCGCGAAAGTTGCCCCTCGTCATCTCGCTCGAAGACCACACGCTCGGCGAGGAAGACGTCGCGCTCGGCGCCAAACTTGCCGCAGAGGGGGGAGCGGACGCCGTCTGCGTGCGCGGGGAGACCCAGCTCGTCCTGCGCGCATTGCGGGCAAGCGGGGGCAAGATCCGCGTGGACGTTTCGGGCGTGGAGAATGCCGAACAGCTCCGTGCGCTCTCCAAGGCGGGTGCGTCGCTCATCGGCACTTCCGACCCCGAAAAGATCGCAAAGGAGCTCTACGACAGGGCGCGCGAGGAATCGGGGCAGGTGCTCACCGTCCCCGTCTCCATGCCCGTCCCCGCCTCTGCTGCGGAGGAAAACGAATAAACGGCTGCGGCCGTTTTTTTGTTTGGCGAAAGGGGAGTCCGCGGGCGGGTCCGCGGCATTTCGGCATTATTTTTTGTCGGTTGCGTGAAAAAATGAGAAAACGGCTGAAAAACGCTTTGAAATTTTCGCGTTTTATAGTACAATATACAGGTAATCCTTTGCGCGCAGAGAGCGCGTATTTTTTCGGAGTATTTTCAGCATGGGATTGATTTCTTTTATTAAGAACAGCGACGGCCGCAAGAGCCTTAAAAAGCTCGACAAGATGGCGGCACAGGTCGAAGCGCTCGAGCCGAAATATCAGGCCATGAGCGACGACGAACTCAGAGACCAGACCAATGTCTTCAAAGACCGCCTCAGCAAGGGCGAGACGCTCGACGACATCCTCTTCGACGCCTTTGCGGCCCTCCGCGAGGCGAGCTGGCGCGTCCTCGGGATGAAGCACTTCCACGTGCAGATCGTCGGCGGCATCTGCCTCTTCCAAGGGCGTATCGCAGAGATGAAGACAGGTGAAGGCAAGACGCTCGTCGCCACCCTTCCCGCCTACCTCGAGGCGCTCAGCGGAAAGGGCGTGCACATCGTCACCGTCAACGATTACCTCGCCCGCCGCGACGCGGAGTGGATGGGGAAGGTCCACCGCTTCATGGGGCTCAAAGTGGGCGTCGTCGTCCCCGGGATGTCGCAGGAAGACAAGCGGGAGGCATACAAGGCAGACATCACTTACGGCACCAACAACGAGTTCGGCTTTGATTACCTCCGCGACAATTTGACATACAGCATGGGCGATATGGTCCAGCGCGACCTCAACTTCGCCATCGTGGACGAGGTGGACTCCATCCTCATCGACGAAGCGCGTACCCCGCTCATCATCTCCCACAAGGGGGAGCAGTCCTCCGACCTCTACGAGCGCGCGGACAAGTTCGTCCGTTCTCTCAAGGGCGGCTACGACGACGAGCTCGACCGCATCTACGAGGAGACGATGAACGAGGCGCCCCCCGAAGAGGAGAAGGGTCACAAGCGGCGCAGTTCCACGCAGAGCAAGCTCGATAAGTCCGAGCAGCTCGGCTGGGACTACCTCATCGAGAGAAAAGACCGCGACGTCCACCTGCTCGCACTCGGTGCGGAGAAGGCCGAGCGCGTCTTCGGCATCGACGATTGGGACGGCATCGAGGCCGCCAAGATCAACCATCACATCCAGCAGGCCCTCAAAGCGCACCATCTCTTCCACCTCGGGGAGCAGTATATCATCGCCGACGAGAAGGATCCGAACGGCGGCACCCGCAAGGGCATCGTCATCGTCGACGAGTTCACGGGCCGTCTCATGATCGGCCGCCGCTATTCCGAAGGCCTCCACCAGGCCATCGAGGCCAAAGAGGGCATCTCCGTCCGCGAGGAGAACAAGACGGTCGCGACCATCACCTTCCAGAACTACTTCCGTCTCTATAAAAAGCTCTCGGGCATGACGGGTACCGCCAAGACGGAGGAAGGGGAGTTCCGCACCATCTATTCGCTCGACGTCATCGAGATCCCCACCAACCGTCCCGTCGCCCGCGTCGACATGCACGACCGCATCTATTCCACCGAGAACGGCAAAAAGAAGGCCATCGTCCGCGAGATCATGGAGCGCCATGCCACTGGCCAACCGTTGCTCGTCGGCACCGTCTCCGTCGAAAAGTCCGAGGAGATCTCCAAGCTCCTCCGCGTCAACGGCATCAAGCACAACATTTTGAATGCCAAGAACCACGAGCGCGAGGCCGAGATCGTCGCGCAGGCGGGCCGCTACGGCGCCGTGACCATCGCCACCAACATGGCCGGCCGCGGCACGGATATCCTGCTCGGCGGCAACCCCGAATACCTTGCCAAGAAACAGCTTCGCGGCGAGGGCGTCGAACACGATGTCATCGAGCTTGCCACGAGCTATGCCGAGCTCGACGAGGAGACGGCGGCGGTGCGCGAGCATTACAGGGCCCTCTACGAGCAGTTCAAACAGCAGACAGACGAGGAGAAGAAGAAAGTCATCGAGGCGGGCGGGCTCTGCATCATCGGCACCGAGCGACACGAGAGCAGACGTATCGACAACCAGCTCCGCGGCCGTTCCGGCCGTCAGGGCGACGTCGGTGCATCCGTCTTCTTCCTCTCCCTCGAAGACGACCTCATGAAGCGCTTCGGCGGCGAACGCATGCAGGCCATCTATGAGCGGAGCAAGATGCAGGAGGACGAGAGCCTTGAAAGCGGACTTCTGACCCGCCTCATCGAATACGCCCAAAAGCAGATCGAGGGCCGCAACTTCGGCATCCGCAAGAACGTCCTCCAATACGACGACGTCATGAACAAACAGCGCATGCTCATCTACGACCAGCGCATGAAGGTGCTCAAGGGCGAGGACGTACACGACCAGATCCTGAAATACATTCCCGACCTCGTGGAGGATGTCGTGCGCCGCACGGTGGACGACAGTTCCATCCCCGCCAAGTGGAACGAAGACGAGCTCAACGACGCCTTCGAGAAGGGGTATCTGCCCGCCGGCACCCGCTTTGTGACGCGTGAAAAACTCGAAAAATGGGATTTCGCCAAGGCCATCGAGAAGATCTCGGCCAAGGTCACCGAGGCGTATGAGGCCAAGGTCGCGGAGATCAACGAGGTGCTCAAAGAGAACGGCCGCGGGACCTTCGGCGACTACGAACGCACCGTGCTTCTGCGCTATGTCACCGACGAATGGGTGGACCACATCGACTCCATGGACCAGCTCCGCAAGGGCATCGGCCTCCGTTCGTATGCACAGACGGACCCCGTCATCGCATACAAGCAAGAGGGCTCGGCGATGTTCAACGAGATGATCGAGCGCATCCAGAACCGCACCATCGACCATCTCCTCCGCGTCAGGTTGCAGCGGCAGCCCGCAGAGCCCCGCCGTCCCCAGCCCCGGCCGCAGCAGGCCATCCCGCGCATCTATCCCTCCGCACCCAAGCCTGCGCCCGCGTCCGCGCCCGCAGAGACGCCGCGCGTCTATCCCTCGGCCCCGCATGCGGAAAACCAAGCTCCCGCGCAGGATGCAGGCGTCGCCTCCGTGCAGATGTCCTCCCGTTCGGGCGAGACGCTCACCGACGACGGCGTCCCCGAGAAGATCGACCTTGCCAAATTGCAGACGAGCGGTTCGGAGAAGTTCAACCCCGCCACGATGAAGAAGGCAAAGAAGCCGGGCGCCAACGACCCTTGCTGGTGCGGCAGCGGCCTCAAATATAAGAAGTGTCACATGCTCTCCGACGAGCAAAAATCCCGCAACTGAGAGAATTTATGTTCAAAGCCGACGATTACAGACTCAAACTCAAAGCACTCGAAGAGACCCTCGCGGAGGCCCGTTACGCATTGGACATCGACCACCGCTACGAGAAAGTCAAGGAGCTCAAAGCCGAGCAGGAGGACCCCGCCGTCTGGCAAGACCTCGAGCGCTCGGCCAAGATCGGGCGCGAGATCGCATCCAACGAGGCCAAGATCGCCTCTTATGAGCGCGGCAGAAAGGCGCTCGACGATGCCTATGAGATCGTCGACCTCATCGAGGAGACGGAGGAAGAGGACCTCATCCCCGAGCTCGATAAGATGATGGCGGCGGCTGAGGCAGACATCGAAGAGACGCGCGTGCGTGCGCTTCTGCGCGGCAAATATGACAGTTGCAACGCCCTGCTCTCCATCCATGCGGGCGCGGGCGGCACGGAGGCATGCGATTGGGTATCCATGCTCTACCGCATGTATTGCCGCTATGCCGACATGAACGGCTACAAGGTCACCGAGATCGACCGTCTCGCGGGCGATTCCGCAGGGCTCAAATCGGTGGATTTCAAGGTAGAGGGGGAAAATGCCTATGGCTACCTCAAAGCCGAGATCGGCGTCCACCGCCTCGTGCGCATCTCTCCCTTCGACGCCAACAAGCGCCGCCAGACCTCCTTCGCCTCCCTCGAAGTCATGCCCGAAGTGGACGACGACGATGAGATAGAGATCAAGGACGAAGACATCCGCATCGACGTCTACCGTTCCTCGGGCGCGGGCGGGCAGAAGGTCAACAAGACGGAGACGGCCATCCGCATCACGCACTTTCCGACGGGCATCGTCGTCACCTGCCAAAACGAGCGGAGCCAGCTCCAGAACAAGGAGATGGCCTTCAAGTATCTCCGCTCCAAGCTCATCGAGAGGCAGATCGAGGAGCGCATGGCGGCCGAGGCGGCGCTCAAAGGGGAGACCAAGAAGATCGAATGGGGCTCGCAGATCCGCTCCTACGTCTTCTGTCCCTACACCCTCGTCAAGGACCACAGAACGGGCTACGAGATGGGGGACGTGCAGGCCGTGATGGACGGCAATATACAGGGCTTTATCATCGACTACTTAAAGAAGTCATGACTATGAAAGAACCACTGATCTTAGGCATCGAATCCTCATGCGACGAGACGGCGGCGGCGGTCATCCGCGGCCGCTCTCTTTTGTCCGACGAGATCATTTCCTCCGCGCAGTTGCAGGCCAAATTCGGCGGCGTCGTTCCCGAGCTCGCCTCGCGGGCGCACACCGACGCGGTAGACGAAGTCACGCGGCGCGCATTGGAGAACGCGGGCGTCACCAAAGAGCAGCTTGACGCCGTCGCCGTCACCTACGGGGCGGGCCTTCTCGGGGCGCTCCTCGTGGGGCTCTCCTTTGCGAAGGGGCTCGCGTATGCGCAGAACATCCCTCTCATTGGGGTCAACCACATCCGCGGGCACTTGGCGGCGGCCTATCTCGAAGACGGGTCGCTCGAACCTCCCTTCGTGACTTTGCTCGCGAGCGGCGGACACACGGCCATCCTCTATGCTGCGTCGGAGACCAAGTTCGAGATCCTCGGCGGCACGCTCGATGATGCGGCGGGGGAGGCCTTCGATAAGATCGCCCGCGTGCTCGGACTTCCCTATCCCGGGGGGCCCCATGTCGAGGCGCTCGCGCAGGAGGGCAAGCCGTGCATCCCCATGCCCCGCATGCTCAAGGGCACGGGCGGCTACAATTTCTCTTACAGCGGTCTCAAAACATACATCATCAACTATGTCCACACGGCCGAACAGTGCGGGGAAGTTTACAGCCGCGCCGACGTCGCCTGTTCCTTCCAGCATGCCGCGCTCGACATCCTCGTGCAGAAGACGGTGGAGGCGGCGCACGAAAAGGGGACGGATACCGTCACGGCGGGCGGCGGCGTCATCGCCAACGGGTATCTGCGCGAAACGCTCTCTGAGGCTTGCCGGAGAGAGGGGATCAGGCTCGTATTGCCTGCCAAGAGGCGGTGCACGGACAACGCGGCAATGATCGCGTCCGAGGGACTCATCCAATACCGCGCGGGGAACTTCTCCCCGCTCTCCATCAACGCCGTCCCGAGCATCCCTCTCCGTGGCGAATAACGCCTCGAGCGTGCCCCTCCATGGGAGGGGGGGTAGCGTCCAAGCCCGCATGAGCGACCCCTTGGCGCCCCTGTAAGGGGAGCTGGCCCGCGGTCCTTGGCGGGCCTGAGGGGTTTCGTGTGAACGCCCAAGCCCGCATGAGCGACCCCTTGCCTTCCCCTTTGGGGAAGGTGCCCCGTAAGGGGCGGATGAGGAG
>CANQJJ010000022.1 GCA_947624215.1 uncultured Clostridia bacterium | reverse complement strand
ATTATAACACAGACTTCCGTTTGAACTACTTTTTTTTCTCCCCACCCGTTGCACTTGATAGTATAATTCATCTCCGATGAAAAGCTCCTCCTTGGGAGGAGCTGTCACGCGTGAGCGCGACTGAGGTGGGGATCACAACTGTTCTTTCCGCGTTTATAAGGAAAACCGATCAAGTTTTATAAGGAAGAGCGATCGTAGTCCCCACTCTCCTACCCCCCTCCCCAAGGAGGGGGTATCGCCCACATGCCCTTATCGCAGACATGGTACCCTCAAACGAAGTCCGGCCTTGCCTCCCCCCTGATACTTGAGGGGGGAGGAGGGTTGGTGGGAAGTGTGATCGGATATAATTTCTCGCAGAGCCGTTTATGCAACTTGCCTCCGCGAAGGAATTTTACTACGTGCATGCTCGTGTGAACGATCAAGGCATTTCCAATTACGTCATGTTGAGCCTGTCGACCGCGCGAGATTTCTATTTGTGATTCTAAGCGCGACACGAGCCGTAGGCGAAGTAAACATCACCGCATTATAAACAAGGTGAGGCTTCAACTACGTTCAGCATGACGTAGTAATAGAGTGCATGGTTTGTTTATCCAGCAGTCGGACTTCGTACTTCGGGATCCTTCGGGGACAGCCGCGTCGGACTTCGTATCGTCATTGCGGCTCAGGATGACGCGTTTCCCACCACCGCGGACTGCGTATGAGCGACCCCTTGGCGCCCCTGTAAGGGGAGCTGTCCCGCGGCCCTTTGCGGGACTGAGGGGTTTTACGCACATAGAACCGTAGGACAGAAACCCTTTCGGCGCACAAGGACAGTGCGCCACTTTCCCTTACAGGGACAGCAAGTGCATGTCGCCACCCCACCCCCTACACCCCCTCCCATGGAGGGGGCAAGTGCTGTTTCATCCCTCATGGAGGGGGCAAGCGCTGATCCATCCTCACGGAGGGGGCAAGCGCTGTTTCATCCTCATTGAGGGCATAAAATGAAAAAACCGCACTTCTATGTGCGGTTTTTAACGTTTGTAGCCATGGGGGCGTCCCCACGGGGCGTGTCGCAGTACAAGCCCGATTTACACGGAATGTACAAAACTAATTTACCTGTTTGCGGGCCCGCACGCAGCAGCCGGTATGCCTTATATCATAGCGCGGGGGAAGGGGGAAAGTAAACCGATTTTCTATATATATGGTATAAAAAGGGTAGAAAAAAAGGACCTTACGGTATGGTAGGATCCTTTTTATGATTGATCTCTGCTGGAAAGATATATATGCCCCGACAGGAAGATTTATTTTGTATCTTTCATGTAAATTGGGGTTGTATCTTTACAGGGGCGGGGCTCAGTCTGCCTTGAAGGGCAGAAGAGCGGCGACACGGGCGCGCTTGATGGCGATCGCAAGCTCTCTCTGATGCTTTGCGCAGGTGCCTGTCATGCGGCGGGGAAGGATCTTACCGCCCTCGGCGATAAACTTCCTCAGCTTGGCCGTATCCTTATAGTCGATCTCAGACTTCTCCTGGCAGAAGAGGCAGACCTTCTTGAAATTCTGCTTCTTAAAGCCCTTCTTCGCGGGGCGGTCGCCTTTCTCGCCTCTCTCCGTCTTTTCGCGGGGAGCGGGATTCTCGGCGACGGGCTCCTCGGGAGCCGTCATAACTTCGTTCTCTTCCATAACGATGTCTCCTTATAATACATTTTGGGGGTACCATGTCCGAAAGGACAGGGTCAGAAGGGGATGTCGCCGTCGTCGTCGAACGATTCGAGTGCGGCCCGTTTTTTGGGCGCACGGTTCTCTGCGGCGGCAGGTGCTTCGTAGAAATCTCCGCCCCCGTTTTCCTGGTTACGGGGAGAGAGGAATTCCACGTCTTGGGCGATGACGTCGACGGCAGTGCGGCGCTGGCCCTGATTGTCTTCATAATTGCGGATCTGGATACTGCCGGAAACGGCCACTTTCGAGCCCTTTTTGACGCACCGCGCGATGGTATCCGCGAGCACGCGCCAAGCGGTGACATTGAAGAAATCCGTTTGGCGTTCGCCGTCTTGGGATGTATAGGCGCGGTTGACTGCGATGGCAAAGTGGCAAACGCTCACGCCGCCGTTGGTCTGGGAGATCTCGGGGTCGCGCGTGAGATTGCCGATCAAAAACACCTTATTCATTTCTTATTCCTCGACTTTTGTGATCATACGGCGAAGGACAAAGCTCGAGATGCCCGCAACGCGGTCGAGCTCGGCGATCGTCTTGCCCGGTGCTCTGAACGTCATGAGCGCGAAGAAAGCATCCGTCTTGTAGTCGATGGTGTACGCCGTCTTCTTGGTACCCCATTTGTCGGTTGCTTCGACGCTGCCGCCCATGGAAGTGACGATGTCGGCATACTTTTTGAGTTCGGCCTCACGTGCGTCCTCCTCCATGTCGCTTCTGAGCAGAATGAGCATTTCATACTTCTGCATACTTTTTACCTCCCGGTCTTATTCGGCGCAACAACGGGTGCTGCGCAAGGTTTACGACTTTTCCTTAGTATTATAGCTGTTTTTCCCGTGTAAGTCAACGGCTTTTGGCCGCATGAACGGAATTTTGCGGATTTTTTCGCGGTCTGCCTTATGCTCCCGCCGCTTTTTTCATCGTTTCATCGACTTGCTCGAAGATACCTGTGACGAGGGCCACGACTTGGCTGATCTTGACGTCGTTGAGGTTGGAGACAGTCGTTTCCTTATTATCACTTCCGACAAAGGTAACAGCACCTTCAATTGTGTAGTCTCCGTTACCATCCTTGCCCTTCAACCACTTGAATTGCGAGAAGCTGTAATAAGGGTTATCCTCGAGCATGCCGTGGAAGTAGAGCTTCCAGAGCGTGGTCTCCGTCATCGTATCGTTGATATCTGTGATGAGGCCGTCCATATCAAGGATGGGTTTTGAGGCATCATAGGTGATAGTGCCTGCGGACCCGGATACAGTCGGCTCATTCTCATGCGCAAGGAGCAGGAACCACACGCCTTCGAGGTAGCGGTCGAGCTCGACGGGATCTTGTCCCTCTTTCTCATAGCGGTAGCGCTCCTCGAGCTCATCGAGAGTATGCCTTGTTCCATTTGCCGTGTAAGACAGATAGACATCGGTTCGCTCGATGACGTAGTCATAAGCGGGTTCGGTCTCATGTCCTTCGCTGTTCACCTCAGCCTTCTTGTGGCGGAGTTCATACGTCTTGCCGTTTGCGGTGAGGTGGCTCTTGTCGGTCTCGTCCCCCGTGGTAACGAAGTTGTAGGGCGTCTTGCTGATCTCATCGACATAGGAGGTAATGACGTAGTCGAGATCGACGCGCACCGTCTCCGTCTTGGATTCCCCGCCTTCCTCGGCAGGAGGCGTTGTCACGTCATGCTCATAGTAGAGGCTGAAGTTGTCTTTCTTGATCGGATATTCCTCGCCGCTTGCTGTCTTGTAGTAGAGTTTCTGCTCTCCCTCGACCTCTTTCGAGATGACCTCATCGCCGCTCGGGAGGGGCTCCGCAGCGCCGCTCTTATAGTTATAGACCATGTATGTGTATTCGGGCGTGAGCTTGATTTTTTCCTCGAAGTAGTAGGGAGTGCGTTCTTGCTTGCTATTGTCACGGTTATCTCTGACGATCCCGGCGTCCGTCTTGACCTCTGTCCCTTCGGGAACAATGTCGCTACCGGTCATGGAGAGATAGTAGGTGGGAACTGCAACCGTCGTCGTACCCTTCAAGACGTAGTACGTCGTGACTTCGGATGCCTTGATGGGCTCATCCTGGATTTTATACGGGTGCGGCAGGTAGGAGTTTTGGGAGAATGTTAACGGAGTTCCATCATTATCTACACCATTTGTAAAGTTATATTTCGCATCTGCATGATTTTTCAGATAGTTATTATACAGAACTTGGTACGTGATCTTGCCGCTTCCGTCTTGTTTTCCTGTAATATCCTTAAATATGTTTTCCGTATCCGTCTTGATCTCCATGAAGGAGAACATCTCATCGGCGAAGACTTTCCCGATGGGGAGGACCTCCATGTCGTCTGCGAGCGTGTCGACGGTGCTGTTGGCAAGGTGCTTTAAGATCTTGTTTTCCGCGATGCTGTCTGCGCCGAGGATCTCGGTGAGGGTGAGCGTGTCGACGCGGGCCTGCATGGAGCCGATGGGGCAATCTGCGAGCGCGTGGAGGATGCCTTCGGGCTCGGTGATCTCCATGACGTCGCCGAGGGTGAGCGTGTTGATCTTATCCTGGTCGGTGAGTTCGTTGAGGCTCCAAGTCTGCATGGCCTGCATGATGCCCGAAGAGTTGCCGTCGATGTTTACGACGTTGCCGATCTTGAGGCGGTTGATGTGGTTTTGGTCGCTGAGGTCCTCGAGCTTCCAGCTCTCCATGGCCTGTATGATGCCCGAAGAGTCGTTGTTGATCTCAAGCACATCGGAGAGTTTGAGGTTGTCGATGGTCTCCTGCTCTTTCATCTCGGCGAGGGTCTTATCGGCAAGGGCCTGCATGATTTTGGAGTTGGAGTCTTCGCCGAGCACGTCGGAGAGCTTGAGCGATTCGATCATGTCTTGGTCGGAGAGGTCCTCGATGGTCCAATCCTTCATGGCCTGCATGAGGGCGGAGGACTCGGAATTTATCTCCATGGCGTCTCCGATCTTCATGCCTTCGATGATGTTGGCGTCTTCACCCGTGAGGTTGGAGACCTTCTTTTTGGAATAGGGCTTCCAGGTATCCTTATTGGTGGGATCGAAACCCTCCGCGTTCGGGTCGGGGAGCATCATGATGCCCGAGATGACGCGGTTGCCCTCTGTGTCTAAGGTAAATTGGCCGTTCTCGTCCTTCTCGTATTCATAGATGAACGTCGCGCCGTCTTTGTATTGCGTTTTTGTTGTGGTGACTTCCACGCCTTGGTCGTTCTCTTCGGTGACTTCGACTTCTTCCGTCGGATACCAATTGGTCTCGGGGTCGAGGAGATATCCGTTCTCATCGACGGGCTGATGGTCGGCATCGTAATACTTGCCGTTTTCGAATTTCCAAGGGGCAACGGGGGCCTCGGGGTCTTCGGATACAAATGCCTTGCCCTTTGCCATTTCGGGGCCGTAGGCGAGGTAATGCATGAGTTTATCCGAGCTGAGCTCGATGCTCATGAGCGTTTCCACTTCCATGCCCTGGATGAGGGCGCTCGAATCCTCGGTGAAGCTCTGCATCTTGGTGGGGTAGTCTGCTCCGTGGCCGTCGAGCATCACGATCTTGTTCCCCTCGAGCTCCCAATCGGTGCCGCGGGAGCCGTATGCGAGCGAATACATGACGCCGTTATCCTTGATTTTTTTCTCGTCCACGTCGGAGTCGATGCCGAGCATGGTACCCAGCTCGAGGCTGTTGATGACGGCATTGGAGTGGTTCATGAGTGCGTCGAGGGTGGTGGGGAAGGTGTGTACATAGCTCTCGCCCGTGCCTTGGCCGCCCTCGGCCTCCTGCTCGTCCGCGAGGGAAGAATTGCCCTCGGGTTTTTGGTCGGAGAGCACTTTGATCTTGCCGTCGACGACTTCATAATCGGTGCCGCGCTTGCCGTAGCAGAGGGAATACATCATGGCGTTGTCCGAAAGGTCGCTCTCCGTGACGTCCTTGTTGAGGCCCATGAGGGTGCCGAGGCGCATGGTGGAGAGGAGATCGGTGGGATTGTCCATGAGCATACCGATGGTGGTGGGTTCCCGCCCGCCCTCTATGTGTACGAAAGTATTGTCTTCTCCGATCGTGTAGTCGAGGTCTTCTTCGCCGTAGCAGAGGCCGACCATCATGGCGTCGGAGGAGGGGGTGACGTCCATCACCTTGCCGAGTTCGACGGTCTTCAAGACGTCGTCCATGAGGAAGGCGCCGATCCCGTTGAAGGGGGTGGATTTGAGTTGGGCCCTGAGGTCGTCGGTGAGCTCGATGCCGAGCGCGGCGGTGTTTTCCCCGAGGGTGTCGAGAATGGTGTCTACCATGGGGGTAAACTTTGCGATGTCGTCAAGGGTGTGGATGCCGCCCTGCAGATCCCCGATGACGGCAGAGACGAAATCGAGGACAGACATGTCTGCATATTCGGGATTGACAAACTTATCGGTATTGGCGCCGAGAAGCTGGCGGATCTTGGCGCGCGTGCCCGCCCATGCGCCGACGCCGACGAGAGCGCCGAGGCAGATGAACAGCCCGAAGAGGAAGGCAAGGCACACGGCAAGGATGCCGCGGAACCGCCCGCGGGGCAGATAGTGTGAGCGGGGATAGATGACCCCCTGCTCGATGAGCACCCGCTCGTTGGCCAGCTTCTGTTTTTCGCTGAGGAACTCCTCGGGCGTCTGGTTGGAGCGGACATATTTTACGGGGTCGCCCCATTCATCCACGAAGGGTCCGGCGTTGTTTTGGGGACGCGCCTTGATGGGATCGCCCCACTCGTCTACGGGATTGTTGGGATCGAAATCGTCTTGATTCTTGGACATAGCCATACCTCACCGTTATTTTTTCCAATCAAGTACCATTATAATGCATGCGCGCGCAAAATGCAAGCGTTTTTGAGAATTACTCTTCATCATCTTGTGAGGGAAGTATTCCCGGGCCTCCGAAACTGTCGAGGCGGCGGCCGATGGTGCCCGTTTTCTTCTCTGCGCTCTCCACGGCGTCCTGTGCCTCCTGCAATTTTTTGCGCGTCTTGTCGAGGAGCTCGGAGAACTTTGCGAAGTCGTGGCGGAATTCCTCGAGCATGCGCCTGAGCTCGCCCGAGCGGCGTTCGATGGCGGCCGTGCGGAAGCCCGTCTGCAGCGTGGAGAGGAGGGCGCCCAAATTGGTGGGCCCGCAGGCGATGATGCGGCGGGTGCGGAGGTAGTCGGAGAGCCCGTCGAGGCGGGAGACTTCGGCATACAGCCCCTCGGAGGGGAGATACATGACGGCAAAATCTGTGGTGACGGGCGGGAAGATGTATTTCTTGGCGATGGAATCCGCCTGCACTTTGACGGCGCGCTCGAGATTTTTCTGTGCCTCGGCGGCGGCTGTGCGGTCTCCCCGCTCGGAGGCGGAAATTAGGCGTTCGAACTCCTCCACGGGGAATTTGCTGTCGATGGGCAGAAGAATGGTGGCCCCGCCGCGGTCGGGAAGGCGCACGGCAAAGTCCACGAGGGTGGTATCGAGGGGGTTGAGGCGCACGCTTCGCGCGTATTGGTCGGGCGAGAGCATCTGGGAGAGAAGGGTCTCGAGCTGGGCCTCCCCCCATGTGCCGCGGAGCTTTACGTTGGAGAAGACGCGCTTGATATCGGCAACGTTTTGGGAGAGCGACTTCATCTCGCCCACGCTGACGTACATCTTTTCGAGACGGTCGGAGATGCGGGCATAGCTCTCGGAGAGCTTTCCGTCGATGGAGGAGGAGAGTTTGTCGTCCACGGTGCGGCGGATGCGCTCCAAATTTTGGGCATTGGAGTCCACGATGTATTTGATATCGTCGGAGAGGGCCTTCTGCATGAAGGCGAGGCGCGCCTCGGTGGAGCGGGAGAGACTCTCCATGGCGCGGGCGGAATAGTCGGCGGCTTTGAGGGCGGCGTCCGTCTTCTCCTCGATGCCTTTGAGGGCCTTTCCATCGCTTTGCCCCGTACCATGTCTGAGTTTGAGCAGCACAAAGAGGGTGAGAACAAGCGACAGCGCCGAGAAGATGACGGCAAGGATGATGAGGAATTCCATGATTTTCTCCTTAGAAAGATTGGATTGGCGGGAGATGCAAGCGGGCTGAGGATGAGGCTTGGGACTACGCTGTCATACCGAAAAGGGCAACGCCCTTTGAGTGTATCCCCTCATACGAAGTCCGATTCTGCCTCCCCCCTTATACCTGAGGGGGGAGGATGTCGCGTCAGCGACAGGTAGGGGGTGTTATTCCAAAATCCCTGCTTTCACCGCATTCGGCGCTACCATGTCCGCGAACGGCGTAATCTTAACAAAAAACTCATCGGGAGAGGCGGGAGCGGACGCGGGCGGAGAGCCACTGCACGTTGTTGCGGGAGCCGTCCGTGAGGCAGTCGTCGAGAAGGCCCGCCAGGACCTCCGCCGTCTTCTGCGGGGGCACGCCGAGCGCCTGCACCTCCTTGCCGCCGAGTTTGAGTTCTTTCAGCGAGAACGGCACTCCCTCCCGCCGCATCGTCTGCAGGACGTTCCGCCACTTTACCACCGTCGGCGCGGGGGAGAGGTCTCCCTTGCACGCCGAAAAATCCGCCTGTTTGAGGGCGAGCAGGGGCTCCAAAAGCCGCCCCGAATCCCGCAGGGTACGCCGCACCTTGCTCTCGCGCATCTTGCCGTCGAAGTCCCGCATGTGCATCCCGACGAGATACACGGTGTTCTTCACGAGCGCGCGGGGTGCCCTGAGACGGTCGAGGATCTCCCCCGCGATGCGCGCCCCCTCCTCGGCATGGGCATAAAAATTGCCGTCGCGCGCCATGCAGAAGGGCTTGCCGACGTCGTGGAGAAGGGCCGCCCAACGGATCTCCCGCGGGGCATACCGCACGCAGCGGAAGGAGTGTTCGAGGACGTCGAAATCGTGAAAATCTCTGCGCTGGAACATGCCTTCCCCAAGGGCAAGCTCGGGCATGGTATGGCCAAATACCGTCGTATCGCGTAAGATACGCAGACCGCGGCAGGGTGCCTCCGCGTCTTCGTGTTTGCCGTCCGCAGTGAGCAAAAGCTGTAATTCCGCGAGGATGCGCTCGGGTGCGATGTCTTTGATGAGCGCGGCGTTCTGTTTCGCCCCCGCAAGGCAGGCTTCATCGGGGGAGAAGCCCGTCTCCGCCGCGAGCCGCGCCAGCCTGAGCAGTCGCAGCCCGTCTTCCCCGAAGACGCGCTCGGGTTCGCGCACGGTGCGCAGGATGCGGGCATGGATATCGGCAATGCCGCCGAGCGGGTCGGAAAAGGTGCCCGCGGCGATGTCATAGTAGACGGCGTCGGCGCAAAAATCCCGCCTGCGCGCGTCGAGCGTGATGTCCTCCGTGAATTGGATCTCGGAGGGCGTGTGTACGCCACGAACGTACTTGTCCGAGCGGAAGCGGGTAAACTCATAGCCGTGGAGGCCGTCTTCGAGCTTGATAGTGCCCGTGTTTTTGTAGACGGCGCGGACATGCATGCCGCACTGCTCTGCAAGGACGGCGAGCTCTTCCTCGGACATGGGGGAGGTGATGTCGAAGTCCGTCTTGTCGGTGACGGGGTAGCCCGCGAGAAAATCGCGCACGCTCCCGCCGACGAGGTAGAGCGGACGGGGGCAACGGGCGGCAAGTTTTTTCAAATTTTCGGGGAGAAATTCCTGCATGGGCGGTCTCTTACTTTTTTTCTGAAAACATTATAGCAGATTCCGAAAAAAATTGCAATCCCGGCGGAAAAGTTGTATAATAGAGATGAAAAAATTTCCCGAACGCCATTCCAAAGAGAACGACCATGCTACACCTGATCATCAATCCCAACTCGAAGAAGACCAAAAAGCACCTCGGCGCGCTCGAAGAGAGACTGCGCGCGGAGCAAGTTCCCTACGAGATCCACGCCGGGGAGGGGAAGGAGGGGACCCGCCGTATCGCGGGCGAGCTCTCCAAGTCCCCCGTCACCATCGTGGCCGTGGGCGGGGACGGCATGCTCAACGACGTCCTCTCGGGCATCTCCGTCATGGAGAACGTCACGCTTGGCCTCATTCCCTTGGGCACGGGCAACGACTTTGCGGCGGCGGCCGATATCCCCGCGGGGGTCAAGGCGCTCGATCTCATCCTGCACGGCGAGCCGCGGCCCACCGACTACATCGAGTGCGGCGGGGGCATGCGCAGCATGAACATCGCGGGGCTCGGCATCGACGTCGACATCCTCGAACGCTGCTACCGCTTGGGCGGGAACGACAAGAGCAAGTATTTCAGAAGCCTTCTCGCGGCGCTCCGCAGTTACAAGGGGCAGCATGTCCGCGTTACGGCCGACGGAGAGACCTTTGAGGAGGTCGCCTTCATCGCGGCCGTGTGCAACGGGAAGAAGTTCGGCGGGGGGATCCCCATCTGCGCCCCTGCCGAGATCGGCGACGGCAAGCTGGACCTCGTGGTCATCGGCTGCCCCAAGCGCAGCAGGCTTCCTCTGCTCCTTTTCAAACTCATGCGCGGCAAGATCCTTTCGGAGCCCATCGCGCGGCACATCCTCTGCGAGGCGGCCTGCATCGAACAGGAGGGGGAATTTGTCCAGCTCGACGGCGAACTCATCCGCTCCAACGTGCTAAACGCCCGCATCGAGCACGGAAAACTGAACATGTATCGGGGTCAAGATGGCTAATCTTTACCGGGAAGTCTTAGACAGCATTCCCACGGCGGCGATCGTCGTCGACAAAAATTTCAGGGTGCGCTACATGAACCGCGCGTTCGGGGAGTATTTCCATACGGGAAAACTCACGGGGACTTTGCGCGACGTGACGGGCTGCGGCGAGAGCGAGGGCAAGTGCGGCGAGGGGGTAAGGTGCGCCTACTGTCCCCTCCGCAACCTCTTTCGCGAGGTCATGGTCACGGGCAAGACGGCCTTCCGCAAGATCATCCTCGGCAGCGGGGAGGAGGGCGTTGCGCTCCGCATGAAGGTCCAGCCCCTCGAAACGCACTATCTCGGCGTCGTCGACAATGCCTATGAGACGGAGATCGCGCGGGAGATGGTCTCCGCGCAGAGCATCCAGCAGCGCCTTCTTCCTCCCGCACGGGGCAGAGGGGGGACGCCATACTCCCTCACCTACATCCCCTGCCGCGAGATCGGGGGAGATCTGCCCGACGTCTATGAGGTGGACGGGAGCACGATGGGAGTGCTCGCCGACGTCTCCGGTAAGGGGGTGGCCGCGGGCATGCTATCGGCCTTTGTCAAGGCAGGGTGGGACAGGAGCGAACCTTCTCCCGCGCGCGCCATCACGGGCCTCACGGCAAAATTCATAGAACTGAATTTGGATGAACGGTCGTATATCACCATGGCGGCCGTGCGCATCGACGCGGAAAAGAGGAGGCTGTGCTACTGTTTTGCGGGGCACAACGCGCCCATGCTCTTAAAGAGCGGGGGAGGGATCTCCGAGATCGAGGGGAGCACGCCTCCCGTCTCCGATTGGATCCCCGGGTTCCGCTATGAAGACGCCGAATTGCCGTATGAACGGGGGGATATCCTCGTGCTCATCACCGACGGCGTCACCGAGAGCAAGAGCCCCGCGGGGGAACAGTTCGGCGTGGAGCGGGTGGAGGAGATCTTGGCGCGGGCCGAGAATGCCGAGCGCTTCATCGAGCGGCTGAAATCCGCCCTGAAAGAATTCTGCGGCACCTTTTCCGACGACATCTCCGCCATCGCCTTCGACCTATGACCGCATTGCTCTATACCGTGTCTTTGTTGTGTCTTTCGGTTTTCAATAAAATCGCTCCTGACGATTCCGTCGGGAGCGATTTTTTATCTATGTATCATTTTTCAATCTTCAAAGCCAAACAGTTCGTTGGGTGAGATGTCGAACCGGCGGCAAAGGTATACGATTTTTTCGTAATCAAGCTGGATCTTGCCTGTCTCATATTCACTATAATCAGATTGATGCTTTTTGAGTTCGGCGGCAATTTGCGCCTGCGTGACACCTTTTGCGCGCCGCGCCGCCTTCAAATTATCTCCGACTGTTTTTGCAATGTCCGGCTCAAATGTTTCCATACAACATAGTATAGGAAAAAATCCGATAAAACAGTTGACTTATAGGAAAAAATCCTATATAATATTGACAAAACAAAGGAGGTCAATATGAAAAGAAACAAAATTATTGCCACGGCGGCCGTGTCGGTCTGTGCGGTGTTCGCGGTTGCAGCCTGCGGGCCGAAAGGTGAGGTGGCTCAACATGCCCATGAGTGGGGAGAATGGACCTTGATCGTAGCGCCGACCTGCGAAGAGAAAGGAACGGAGAAGAGGGTCTGTAAACTCGATCCGACCCATGCCGAGTCGCGCCCTGTCGATGCGCTTGGTCATAAATGGAGTGCTGGATGGTCGCAAGACGAAAACGGACACTACCATGTCTGCGAGAACGGCTGCGGAAAGCATGGAAACGAAGCTACGCACTCATACCAAGATGGCGTTTGCACTGTCTGCGGGTATATTCATCATGACCATAAATATGCGGATGGGATATGCACGGTCTGCGGGGATCAACTCTACGCGAAGAGCGAGGACGGCGAGACGATTTGTTTCGGGGAATATCCTCAGAGCGAGGTAAAGGAGGCAGCGACGGTCGCCGCGCTTACAGAAAAAGCCGGAAGTTTGCCCACGGAGGAAGATCCTGCCGATTGGACGAGCTATGGCTATTACTATGGCGGCGAGGTGACCGATTATATGTGGTATATCGACGTGGAACTCGGTGAAAACCGTTACCGCGGCGTATATTTTACGGAGGAGCGCAACTACAAGACGTCGAGTACATTCATGAGTTATCAGGACGACAACGGCTATCTGACGGAGACCGTCTATTGGTTCTGCTTCGAGCCGATCGAATGGCGTGTTCTCGAGGATAAAGACGGGACAGCTTTGCTCATGGCAAATATCATTCTTGACGGCGGACAATATTATCATAATTACGAGAGCCGCACGCAAGACAGTGAGACGGTGTATCCGAATAACTATAAAGAGAGCGATATCCGAAAATGGCTCACAGATGTCTTCTTCGAGACAGCGTTTGATAGCGCCGCAAAGCAGATCGTTGAGACGGTGACGGTCGACAATCAGACGGGGGCGAAGGCCCCATATACCTGCGCAGATACAGAGGATAAAGTGTTCCTTCTGAGTGCGGGTGAGGTGGAAAATGAGGCTTACGGATTTGTGACGGGCTCGGGAGCCGATGTGTCACGGCAACTCAGTGCAACAGACTATGCCAAAGCTCAGGGTATCCAACCTGCGAAAAGCAGCGATCGTTTTTGCTGGTGGTTACGGACGCCGGAAAGCCAACGCGACGGAAAAACTGCATTTAGGGTCTCCGATGAAGGACAGGTGCAGGGAGGTGCCTATTGGATGGGAGGCGGTGAAAACGTCGACTATGTCAGGAACGGCATCGTTCCCGCCATCCGCATCCGCTTATAGGCTTCGATCTATGACCGCATCTGCTTCGGGCCGCCTGTATCAAAGATCGGAACAAAAAGAGACCTCGGCTTCCTTCGGGAAACCAAGGCCTCATTTTTTATGGAAAATGTGAGAATTTTTGCCTCCGCCGTTCATGGCCGCAGAGGGGAGTAGACGGGATCGGGGCATACCATGTCCTTAACCGACCCCTTTGGGCATGAGATCCACGAGGGTATATTGGGAAAGGTAGTCGTAGACGGTCTTGTCGAGGCCCTTCCAGACGGGGAGCGTCGGGCAGGTCGCGGCGTGGGGACATTCGGCCTCCTTGCGGCCCGTGCAATCGGTGGCGGCGAGGGTGACTTCCGTCTCCTTCAATACCTCGGCAAGGGTGTAGTCCGCGGGGGCGCGCGAGAGGGTATACCCGCCCATTTTGCCGCGCGTGGACTCGACGAATCCCGCCTTGACGAGCGTGCTCATAATTGCCTCGGCGTATTTATAGGGCACCTGCTCTTCCTCTGCGAGTTCGCGGAGCGAGGCGCTCTTTGTCCGCCGTGCGAGCGCCGTCATCATCCTGAGGGCGTAGCGGCCCTTGGTCGAAACGATCATTCCCCGTCGTCCCCGCCGTGCTCGTCGTGCTCATGCGCACACAGCACGCACTTGAAATCGGCCTCGTCGTAGGGGATGTTGTTCTTCTTGTAGTAATCGAGGATGGCCGCCTGCACCGCCTGTTCTGCGAGCACGGAGCAGTGCATTTTATAGGCGGGAAGGCCGTCGAGCGCCTCTGCGACCGCCTTATTGGTGAGCCCGAGCGCCTCCGAGAGGGGCTTGCCCTTGATCATTTCGGTGGCCATGGAGCTGGAGGCGATGGCACTGCCGCAGCCGAATGTCTCGAATTTGACGTCCGTGAGGATGCCGTTTTCGACCTTGATATACATCTTCATGATGTCGCCGCACTTGGCATTGCCGACCTCGCCGACGCCGTCTGCGTCCTCGATGACGCCCACATTGCGCGGATGTTTGAAGTGGTCCATGACCTTTTCGCTGTACAATGACATAATAAACTCCTTGGGATAAATTTTTAGCTTTTTTGTTTCGCGGGATCCTGTCCGAAGTCCGCCCCTTGCTGTCCCTGTAAGGGGAAGTGGCGCACTGCCCTTGTGCGCCGAAAGGGTTTTCACTTCTTCGTTCACGGTGCCCTATCGCGGACATGGTACCCTCAAACGCGGTCGGTCCTTATAGAATATACTGCCTGCGGCCCTCTTTGAGGTCACGCCAGACGGGGGACATGTTGCGGAGGTATTCCACAACTTCTTTGACGGATTCGATGAGATAGTCCACCTCTTCCTCCGTGTTCTCGGGCCCGAGCGTGAGGCGGAGCGAGCCGTGCGCGACGTCATGCACCCGCCCGATCGCGAGCAAGACGTGCGACGGATCGAGCGATCCCGACGTGCACGCCGAACCCGAAGAGGCCTCGATGCCCTTCTCGTCGAGCAGCAAAAGAAGAGATTCGCCCTCGATGCCCTCGAAACAGAAGCTCGTGTTCCCGGGCAGCCGCCTTACCCTGTCGCCGTTGAGCGCGCAGTGTTCGATCTTTGAAAGCCCCGCGATGAGCCTGTCCTGCAAATGCTTCAAGACTTTTTCCGAGGCATCCATGTCCGCGATAGAGGTTTCGAGAGCAACTGTCATGGCGACAATGGCGGGCAGATCTTCCGTTCCCGCGCGCTTGCCGTGTTCCTGTGCGCCGCCCTCGATGAGCGGGGAGAGGGGAGCGCCGCGGCGGGCATAGAGAACGCCCACGCCCTTGGGCCCGCTGAACTTGTGCGCCGAGAGGGCGAGGTAGTCGCACCCGATCTCTCGGATGTTCACGGGGATGTGCCCCACGGCCTGCACGGCGTCGGTGTGGAAGAGCACGCCCTTCTTTTTGCAGAGGGCGCCGATCTCCGCGACGGGCTGGATGGTGCCGATCTCGTTGTTGGCAAACATGACCGAGACGAGCGCCGTGTTTTCATCTATGGCCGCCTCCACGTCGGAGACCTCGACGATGCCGTCTTCCCCCACGGGGAGCAACACGACCTCAAAGCCCTCGCGCTCGAGTTTCTTCAAGGTGTGCAGCACGGCGTGGTGCTCGATTGCCGTGGAGATGAGCTTTTTCTTGCCCTTTTTGGCCCCCGCATGGGCGGCGGAGGTAATGGCCTGGTTGTCTGATTCGCTCCCGCCCGAGGTGAAGTAGAGCTCGCGCGCGTCGCATCCGAGAAGGCGTGCAATGCGTGCGCGGCAATCTGAGAGCACCTCCTGCGCGCGCTGGCCTGCCGTATGCAAACTCGAAGCGTTTCCATAGAATTTGGCGGCGGTGTCCGCATAGGCCCTGAGGGCCGCGTCGCACATCTTGGTCGTCGCCGCATGGTCGGCATAAATATCCATAGTTTCTCCGTTAATTCCTACATTTTTGATAGGAATTATACCATGCCTGCGCGCACCTGTCAAGCGTTTTTTCGGATATGGACATGGAATGCTTGACTTTTTTTGCAAGGCGTGGTACTATTTGCAGGAACGGGAGGGAGTAGTCCGCTTGCGCCTTGGCAACATACCCCGCGTGCGCGCGTGTTAAGGCGGTTCTTCGGAATGACAAGACTTCCGCGATCCATCCTGTGGGTGGAATGGAGAAAGAGGGTATGCTTTACATTTGGATCTTGCTCATCGTCGTCGGGTTTGCCCTGCTCGTGAAGGGCGCCGACTGGTTCGTGGAGGGTGCCGCGGGGATCGCGGGCCGCTGCCGTATCCCGGCGCTCGTCATCGGGCTCACGGTCGTCGCCTTCGGGACCTCTGCCCCCGAGCTCGCCGTCTCGGTGACCTCGGCCGTGCGGCACGCCACCGACATCTCCATCGGCAACGTGGTGGGGAGCAACATCACAAACATCCTGCTCATCCTCGGGCTCTCGGCGCTCATCCGTCCCCTGCCCGTACAGCGCGTCTCGCTCAGGCTGGATATCCCCGTGCTCCTTCTCGCCTCCGTGCTCCTCGTGGGGCTGGGCGTATGGGGCGGCGCGCTCCAATGGTGGGACGGGCTCATCTTGATCGCCGTCTTTTCGGGTTACATGGCCCTGCTGTTCGCGCTTGCAAGGCGGGAGCAGAGGGAACTTCTCGCGCGCGGGGAGCAGCCCGTGCAGGAGGAAGACCCGCCCCGCACCAAGCTCGGGCAGTGGATGAAGAGGATGGAGGAAAAGTTGTGGTTCGTCATCCTCCTCACTGCGGTGGGGCTTGGGTTCGTCGTCGGCGGGGGGACGCTCCTCGTCGACGGGGCGCGGTATGTGGCGGAGTATTTCGGGGTCTCCGAGCGCATCATCGGGCTCACCGTCGTCGCCATCGGCACCAGCCTGCCCGAACTCGTCACCTCCGTCGTGGCCGCGGCCAAGGGGGAGACGGACATCGCCGTGGGAAACATCATCGGCTCGAACATCTTCAACATCTTCCTCGTGGCGGGCGTCTCGTCGCTCGTCTACCCGCTCACGTTCACGGTGGAGGGCAATCTCGTGGACGCGCTCGTGGCGCTCGGGGCGGCGGTCTTGCTCCTTGTGGCCGCCCTTCTCGGGAAACGCAAGCTCGGCCGCGCGGCAGGGGCCGCCATGGTCCTCTCCTTCATCGGGTACTACGTCTATCTCTTCCTCGTTTGAGGTTTTTCTATGAAGCATCTCTTTTCCTGTCTCAAACGATACCGCAAGGAGGCGATCCTATCGCCTCTTTTTAAGCTGTTCGAGGCATGCATGGAGCTCCTCGTCCCCCTCGTCGTCGCCGAGATCGTGGATACGGGCGTGAAGACGGGCGACAGGATGTTCATCGTGCACGCCGTGCTCCTCCTCGCGCTCTTTGCGGTGCTCGGATTGGGCTTTGCGCTCACGGCGCAGTTCTTTGCCGCCAAGGCCGCGGTGGGGACTTCGGCCGAGCTCCGCAGAGAACTCTTTTCCAAGCTGCAATCGCTTTCCTACACGCAGATCGACGACATGGGTACCTCCTCGATGCTCACCCGCATGACGAGCGACATCCAGCAGGTGCAAAACGGCGTCAACATGACGCTCCGCATTTTCCTCCGTTCCCCCATCATCGTGTTCGGGGCGGCGGGCATGGCGTTCTTCGTCGATTGGCGCGCGGGGCTCGTCATTTTGGGGCTCATCCCGCTGCTCGCGGCCGTCGTCTACGCCGTCATGTTCCTCTGTACCCCCCGCTATAAGGCGGTGCAGGAGAAGCTCGACGGCGTCTATCTTTCCACGCGGGAAAACCTCGCGGGTGCGCGCGTCATCCGTGCCTTCCGCATGGAGGAGGAAGAGCGGGCGGCCTTTTGCAAAAAGAGCGGCGCTTTGGAGCGGGAACAGGTCCGCGTCGGGCGGATCGCGGCGCTCTCGGGGCCCGTCACCTTTCTGCTCGTCAACCTTGCCGCCGTCCTCCTCATCTTCGTGGGGGCGGGGCGCGTGGAGATCGGGGCGCTCGGGCAGGGCGACGTGCTCGCGCTCTACGGATATCTCTCCATCATCCTCGTCGAGCTCATCAAACTCGCAAATCTCATCGTCACGATGACCAAGGCGGTCTCCTGTACCCGCCGCATCGGCGCCGTTCTCGACATGGAGGGGGAGCCCTCCGTGACGGCAGAAAACCGTGCCTTAGACGTGAAAGAGGGGGACCATGTCCGCTTCGAGCACGTCGGTTTCACCTATGCGGGCGGCGGCGCGCCCGCCCTTTCGAATGTTTCGTTCACGGCTTCGCGCGGCGAGACCGTGGGCATTTTGGGGGGCACGGGGTCGGGCAAATCCACGCTCGTGCGCCTCGTGCCGCGCTTCTATGAGGCGACGGAGGGCCACATCTTCTTGGGCGGGACGGACGTCTCCTCCATTCCCGCGGGCGAGTTGCGGGGGCGCATCGGGTATGTGCCGCAGAAAGCCGTGCTCTTCCGCGGCACCATCGCCTCCAATCTCCGCTGGGGGAAGGAGGACGCGACGGAGGAGGAGATGCTGAGAGCCTGTGAAGTCGCGCAGGCGCTTGACGTCGTCGAGGCCAAGGGGGGGCTCGGAGGGGAAGTCGCGCAGGACGGGCGCAACCTCTCGGGGGGACAGCGCCAGCGGCTCACCATCGCACGCGCCCTCGTGAGAGACCCCGAACTTCTCATCCTCGACGACAGCTCCTCCGCACTCGACTATGCGACGGACGCCCGTCTCCGCAATGCCTTGAAGGGAGTGGGATGCACCGTGTTGCTCGTCTCCCAGCGGGTGGCCTCGGTGATGCATTCCGACAAGATCCTCGTGCTCGATGAAGGGCATGTTGCGGGCATGGGTACCCACGATGAGCTCATGCAGTCGTGCGCGCTCTACCGTGAGATTTATCATTCGCAGACGGAGGTGCGCCATGAGTAAGAGCAAGATCTTCCGCGAAATTTTCCGCTATCTGAAACCTTACCGCACCCTCTTCGCCTTCACCGTGCTCGCGGCGGTGGCCGTGGTGGCGGGGCAGCTGCTCGCGCCCTTCTTTGCGGGCAAGGCCATCGACTGCCTCGTCGGGGCGGGCAACATCGACAAAAGCGGGCTCACTTTAGACCTCATCGCCTGTGCCGCGTCGGCCGCCGGGGCGGTGCTCTTCCAGTGGCCCATGACGCTCGCGAGCAACAAGATCGCCTATGGCGTGCTCTCGGATCTGCGCGTCGCCGCCTTCTCCAAATTGGGGAAATTGCCCCTCAGATACATCGACGGCCGCGCCTACGGGGACGTTTCGAGCGTCATCGTCTCGGATGCCGAGCAGTTCTCCGACGGGCTCATCCTCGGCTTCAACCAACTGTTCACGGGCGTGCTCACCATCTTGGGCGTGCTCGGTATCATGCTTGCCATCCGCTGGGAGATCGCGCTCGTCGTCTTCTGCATCACGCCCGTCTCCTTCTTCGTGGCACGTTTCATCTCGCGCAGTACCTATAAGACCTTCAAGGCACAGACGGAGGCGCGTGCCGACGAGGCCGCCTTTGTAGACGAGATGCTCGCAGGGCTCAAAGTGGTGAAGGCCTTCGGGCGGGAAGAGGAGAACGACGCCGTCTTCCGAGAGAAGAACGAGGCGCTGAGAAGGGCGTCGCTGAGGGCCGTCTTTTTCTCCTCGACGACCAACCCCTCGACGCGCTTCGTCAATGCCCTCGTGTATGCCGCCGTCGCCCTTGTCGGAGGCTTTCTTGCGATATCGACCGCGGGCATGGGTGCCCCGTTTACCGTCGGTAACCTCGGGACCTTCCTCTCCTATGCCAACCAATACACCAAGCCGTTCAACGAGATCTCGGAGGTCGCGGCGGAGTTCCAGAACGCCCTTGCCTGTGCGGGGCGCATCTTTGCCCTTATCCGCGAAGAGGAGGAACCGTCCGACGAAGGTCTCCCCGCGCTCGGCCGCGTGAAGGGGGAAGTGCGGGCGGAGGACGTCGCCTTCTCCTACGACAAAGATCGCTCGCTCATCGAGGGATTCCGCCTCGGGGTGAAGGCGGGCATGCGCGTCGCCATCGTCGGCCCCACGGGGTGCGGCAAGACGACGCTCGTCAATCTCCTCATGCGCTTTTACGATGTGGACGGGGGCGCGATCTATGTGGACGGGCAGGACATCCGCACCGTCACGCGGGCGTCGCTCAGGGAAAACTACGGCATGGTCCTGCAAGAGACGTGGCTGAAAAAGGGGACCGTGCGCGAAAATCTCATGATGGGGCGCACGGACTGCACCGAGGAGGAGATGGTGGAGGCGGCCAAGGCAGCCAAGGCCCACGCCTTCATCATGCGTCTTCCCGCGGGATATGATACCGTGCTCGGGGAGGAGGGCGTGCTCTCGGCGGGGCAAAAACAGCTCCTGTGCATCGCGCGCGTCATGCTGTGCCGCCCGCCCATGCTCATCCTCGACGAGGCAACATCCAACATCGACACGCGCACCGAGCGCATCGTGCAGGACGCCTTCGCCGCACTCATGAAGGGGAGGACGTGCTTCGTCGTGGCGCACCGCCTCTCCACCATCGAGACGAGCGACCTCATTCTCGTCATGAAGGCGGGCAAGATCGTGGAGCAGGGCACGCACCGGGAGCTCTTGGCGCGCGGGGGCTTTTACAGCGAACTCTACCGCGCACAGTTCGAGACGTAAACGGGGGAACGGAGAGGTCCTGCGCGCGATTCCATGATGTTTGGAGAAATTCCACAGATCGTGCCTTGCTTTTTTGCCTTCGCCCTGCTACAATGAAGAGGAAGGGAGAATGCTATGCAAGAAAAGAATGTCGGCGCAACGCTGAAAGACCTCCGCCGCGCCCACGGCCTCACACAGCAGTAAGTCGCAGACAAGCTCGGGATCTCCAACCGCACCCTCTCCGCATGGGAGTGCGGAACGGCCATGCCCGATATCCTCGCCCTGCCAAAACTCGCCGACCTCTATGGCGTGACGGTGGACGAACTTCTGCGCGGAGAAAGGCCGCAGGGCGGCCATGCGGCGGGAGATCGTGCGCCCGTGCAGGATGACATGCGCAGGCTGCTTATGCGCTGTTGCATGCAACTGTCCGTCACGGCGTCCGTCTTTTTCGCGGGGTTCGTGTTCTTTTGCGTCGGGCTCTATAAGGAGCTCACGGTCTCGGTGTGGACGGGCATGCAATGGTGGCTCATCCTTCTATACCTCGGGCTTGCGGCCATGCTCGTCTCCGCGGGCGTCTTTGTAGCGTTTTGGAGGAACGCGGAGGGAGCCTTTGCCGAGGACAGCTACGGGCGGCTGCGCGTCAGGCGGCAGTTCTCCGTCTGCATCTATCTCGGCGCCGCGCTCTCGGCTTTCTTCGGCGTCTTTTTTGCGGCGGGCTCCCCTGCAAGCGGGCTGCGCGCCGCGGCCGCACTGTTCGCGTTTGCCCTCGTGCTCTTTCTCGCAGGCGTGATCCCCTATACCCATGCCCTCGTCAAGACGTGCGGAAACGCAAAAGAAGTCATGCGCGCCAATCAAAAATTTGCGGGCAAAATCTGCTGCTTTGCGCTCATCCCCGCGCTTCTCGCGGCGGTGCTTATGTTGATCCTGCCGCAATATTCCTACCCCGTGTCCGCGCAGACCCTTGTCTCAACACAGGACCGCGCGGAATTCGTGCGACGCATGGAGGGGATCGTCATCGACGGCAAGCTCCTCGGGAATGGCTCCGGGCTCATGGAAGAAGTTTGGTCCTCGACGGAAAACGGGGGTACCATGTCCGAGGAGACGGTCTCCGCAGGGGAATATTTCCTCCCGCTCTCTGAGCTCGCCGCGCAGGCGGGCACGGGATCTTTCGGCCTCGGCAACGGGTTTTTTGTGCAGTTTTCGGAAGACAAGCAGGTGTGCACGGTCGTCGCGGTCCTCTACCGCGGGGAGGAATTTCTCCGCCGCACCACCTTTTTCGCCTATCTCTATACGGATGAAACGGGGCTCTCGTTCTATGACCTGCGCAGGGCCGCCCTCATGCGCACTTCGCCCTCCGTGCCCCTTCTTGCGGACAGCGCCTATTATTTAGGCGAGGTCACAAAGAGCGGGGAGACGTTTTCCTACAAGGTGACGGTGCGGGCCTCCTTCGGCACCCTCATCTATGCGCTCGGCGGGGGCATGCTCGCGGCCGATCTCGCGGTTTCGGCGGCGGTATATCTCGGAAAAAGACGGCGGTATTGCGGCGAGGATCCCCTCTGTCCGCGCGAAAACGCGCCGAAATAAATGAAAATAAAGCTATGCAGACGAAAATCAAGTCTTTTCAAAGAAAAGTCAATTACGGTGCGCAGATCGTGCTCGTCGGCGCGCTGACGGGGGCGTTCGCGGGCGTCGTCGTCACCCTCTATAACGTTCTCGTCGTCATGTGCGAGGAGTTTGCCGTGGACTATTACAAGGTCTTTTTGGCGCACCCGTGGTTCATCCCGCTGCTCTTTGCCGCCCTCTTTCTCGGGGGGATCGTCATCGGCGGCGTCCTGAAATTTTTGCCCATGATCAAGGGCAGCGGCTTCCCGCAGACGGAGGGCGCCACGCAGGGGCTTTTGCGCTTCAAGTGGTATAAAATGCTCACGGGCATGTTCGCGGCAAGCCTCTTCGTCGTCTTTATGGGGCTTTCGGCGGGCGCCGAGGGGCCCTCGCTCATGATCGGAGGCGCGTGCGGGGACGGGGTGAGCTCTGCCCTGCACAGAAACAGCGTCGTGCGGCGGTACCAAATCACGGGCGGCGCCTGCGCGGGACTTGCCGTGGCGCTCAATGCTCCCCTCACGGGCATGATCTTCGCCTATGAGGAGGCCCACAAGCGGTTTACGCCCGAGGTGTTCGTCTGTTCGTTCTCGTCCGTCGTCATGGCCGTCGTCGTGAGGAACCTCCTGCGCCCCGCGATGGGGCTCCCGGTCGGGCCCTTCCTCTCCGCCTTCGTATTTTCCGCCGACACGGGCCTCATGTTCCTCGTCTACACGCTCGCCGCGGCCCTTTTGGTGGCATTTGCGGGCGTCGCGTTCTATTTTCTCCTCTTCTTCGCGCGCAGACATTTCAAGAAGCTGACCTTCTGGAAGGGGCTCGGAAGGTATACGATCCCCTTCGTTCTCGCGGGAGCGGTCGGGCTCGTCACGGTGTGGGCGATGGGGGGCGGCGTGGAGCTCATCCAAGGGCTCGGGAGCAATTCGGAGCATACCATGTCCGTGTTCGGAGCTCCGCTTTGGGCTTCTCTTTTCATCATTCTTCTCCTCAAATTCATCGTTACGGTCGTCAATACGGGCATGGATCTTCCCTGCTGTGCATCCATCCCCATGATGGCGATGGGGGCAGTCATCGGAAGGCTCTGCGCCCTCCTCTTCGGGAAGCTCGGCATGGATCCCGCCCTCTCCGATCCCCTCGTCGTCATCTGCATGGTGACCTTCTTCACGGCCGTCGTCAAGGCGCCGCTCACGGGCATCATCATGACGCTGGAAATGACGTGGAACTTCACCTTCCTGCTGCCCGCCGTCGTGGGCGTGGCCGTCGCCTATGTCGTGGGGGACATCTTCCGCACCGAGCCCCTCTATGAGCGCCTTTTGGAGGAACTCGTGGAGGAGCGCGACGCCCATGCACAGCGCCTCGTGGTCAGGATCCGCGTCACGGAGGCGGCCGGGCGTGCCATCGAGGATATCCTCTGGCCCTTCTCCGCCTATGTCACCGAGATCAGGAGGGGGAATGAGTCCGTCGCGCCCCGTGCCTTGACAGTGCTCGAAGAGGGCGACATCCTGTCCGTGGAGGGGACCCCCGAGCGGCCCGCGGAATTCATGGCGGCGCTCACGTCCCTCGTCGGCGAAGCGGTGGACGGCCCCCAAGAGATGCAAAGCAACGTTCCCGGGGAGCGCTGAGGTCTTTTCCATACCATAAAAAAACAGCCCGCCGGGGAGCACCTGACGGGCTTTTCGTATACCATGTCCGAAAGAGGGGCTATAAAAGCATCACGAGAGAGAGCGCGCCGAGGGCGGCGGCGAGGGCGGGGATGGCGACGCAAACGCCGATCTTCAAGAAGTCGTGATAGCCGAATTTCAGGCCGTGTTTGTGCAGGATGGAGCTCCACATGATGCCCGCGAGCGCGCCGATGGGGGTGAGGAATGCGCCGAGGTTGGAGCCTACAACGGTCGCATAGACGGCGGGCAGGGCAGTCCCCGCGGGGAGGGTCTCCAAAATGGCCGCAAAGAACACGCTCATGGGGATGTTGTTGATGAGATTGGCCGTGAGGAAGGAGGCGGCGCCGTATTTGAAGACGGCATAGTCTGTGCCGAAGAGTTCGCCGAGGTAGGAGGTCACCCCCTTCTCCGAGAGCGTGACGACCATCACGAACATGGAGAGGATGAAGGGGATGAGCTGGTAGGGGGCGCGCCTCAAACAGCCCGCGAGCTCCTTGGGTTTTCTTCTGCGCACGAGGGCGATGACGCCCGCCGAGACAAAGAGGCTCCCGACGGCCGCGAGGGAGATATACCACATTTCGAGGCCGAGATAGGACCCGACCGCCAGCAAGACCGTGCACGCGCCGAGGTGGAAGAGCCCGATGCCGATCGAGAGCTTATCCCCGGGGTGCACCTCCTCCGCCTCCCCCTCGATGGGCGCCCGCAGTTTCCCGTGAAAGAGGAGAAGAAGGCATCCGAACGCGACGACGCCCGCCGCGAGCGTGGGCAGGATGCTCACCTTGGCGTAGGAGAGAAAGTCGATGCCGTAGTCGGTGGCGAGGTAGATGTTGGTGGGGTTGCCGATGACGAGCGCCATGCTCCATGTGTTGGCGGCCACGAATTCGGCGGCGAGGTAGGGGATGGGGTCCACCTTCGCGTGCTTTGCGAAATAACAGATAAAGGGCGTGAAGGAGAGAATGATGACGTCGTTCGAGGTGAATACTGTGAGTACGGACACCATGACGTAGAGATAGAGAAAGAGCTTCATCTGCCCCGTCTTGGCGCGCTTTAAGGTGACGCCCGCAAGGTAGCGGAAAAACCCGAGCTCGTCCAAATAGACAGACAGGACGGTCATCGAGAGAAAGAGGACGAGGAGCTTTAAGGGATTGATGGCATTGTCTGCGATGAGGGCGCTGCCGAGCGCTTTCAGATCTGTCTGCCCGCACGCGATGAGCACGATCGCCCCTGCGAGCGTGATGAGCCAATAGCTGTCGAGCACGAGCTTGCCGAATTTCAGTTTCGGGAAAAACAGAACGCCGAGGATCATGGCGAGGCATGTCACGGCACAGATGGCAACGGATAGGAGCATTCCCGTATCCTTCCTGAAAAATTTCCCAACAATTGTAGCACAACGTTTTTTTGCTGTCAAACAAAAGCGCGAAAAAGGAAGCCTGAAAAATGTTTTGTCACAAAGGGCAGGCGGCGGCGTAAGTTTTTCTCGCATGCGGGCGCGCGATGTGTCAAAACAGAAAGGTTTTTGAAAAATAAGAACGAATCGTGCAAAATGTGAAAATTACGGCGGTTAAAATTTGACATCCTCGCGGCCGTCGGGTATAATAGGGTGGAAATTGCCTGTTTTGGGCAAACGGAATCCGAACTGCAATGACGATCCTCTATGTGACAACGGGGCTTGTTGCGGCCCTTGCAGCCGAGGCGTTCTTCGTGAACCGTCTCTTCAAAAAGCGCACCGCGGTAGAATGCGTCATAGCGGTGCTCTTTGCCGCGCTCGCCCTTGCCGCATACCTCGCCGGGGCAGACGCGATCGCGTCTGTCTACGACATGGGTGCCATCGAAGGCGTCTCCTGCCCCACATGGCTCGCGCTCGCGCTCGAATGGGGGACGGTCGCCTCCACCCTCGTTTTGGCCCTTTGGCCGTTTTTCCGCAAAAAAGTTCCCGCCTTCGGGCTCCTGATGCCCCTCGCCCTCCTCTTCTTCGTGGCAGACGCGGTCTTCTTGCAGGATTTCATCGCCCTGCACACGGGCCCGTTCGAGGTGGGATTGCGACCCGCGCTGTATTCCGCGCAGGTAGGTTTCGGGCTTGGGTATGCCCTTTACGGTCTCGTGGAGACTTTTCCCCTCTGGAAGAGCGAACGGCACAACCTCGGCTGGATCGTGCTCTCCGTGCTCTCGATCGCCCTCTGCACCGCGCCCAACTACACGTTGCAGCTCCTGTTTTCGCCGTCGAAGTATGCCTTCACGGCCATCGACCTCAACCTCTGGCACCGCATCCTCATCTATCCCGCGGCGGTCATTCCCATCGCCATCTACCTCGTCACAACGGGCAGGCAGGCCGAGACCAAGCGCCTCATCCTGCTCTACTACGGGCTCGCGGCGCTCGTTAACTTCATGAGCACGCAGAAATTCCCCATGATCTGGGGGCTGGAACACGTCGGGAGCTGGCCGCTGCACCTCTGCAACACGGCTTGCTATGTCCTCCCGCTCTGCCTCACCTTCAAGCTCAAGCGGGTGTTCTATTTCACCTACTTCATCAACGTGTTCGGGGCCTTCCTCGCGCTGACCATTCCCAATTACAGCACGGAGGGGCTCAACGGCACCATCCTCGTCTCGAGCACATGGCACTTCTACCGCGCCCACTACCAGGCCTTCTTCATGCCCCTTCTTTGCGTGGGGATGGGCGTGTTCGCGCGGCCGCGGCTGAGGCAGTTCATCTATTCCATGGTGGGTTTCCTCTTCTACTACCTCGCCGTGCTCTGTCTCAACGCCTTCTTCACCAACTTCGACGCGGGCGTCGACTTCTTCTTCATCAACTCGGATTTCGTCGCGGACAAGCTCGGGACATGGGCAGAGCGCCTTCGCGACGTCACCGTCGTCTTCACGGCGGGCGGATACACGTTCAAGCTGTATCCCGTCTATCAAAGTTTGTATTTTCTCGTCTATTGCCTTTTGGCGCTCGCGATGTGGTTCCTCTATGAACTCGCCTTCCGCAGCGTCGAGGGGTGGAAAGACTTAGCGGCGCGCCGCAAAAAAATTCGCATGGATGCCCTCGCCCTGTCGGTATCCCAAGCAAAGCACGGAGGTGACACCATGAATGAACAGGCCGCAGGCGGGCAGGCCGCGCTCTCCATCCAAGGATTTTCCAAGCGCTACGGAAGGAGCGACGTCTATGCCGTAAAAGACGCCTTCCTCGATGTGCACGGCGGGGAGATCTTCGGCTTCCTCGGGCCCAACGGCGCGGGCAAATCCACCATCATCAAGAGCATCGTGGGCATCCAGCCCATCACCGAGGGCAAGATCTTCGTGTGCGGGCACGACGTCGAGAAGGACAGCGTGGGCTCCAAGCTCAACATCGGCTTCGTCCCCGACCACTACGCCCTCTATGAAAAACTGACGGCGCGGGAGTATGTCAACTACATCGCCGACCTCTACCGCGTGCCCAAGGCCGAGCGCGACGAGCGCATGCAGCGCTATGTGGAGATCTTCGAGCTGCAAAAGGCGGTGGACGATCCCATCTCCACTTATTCGCACGGCATGAAGCAGAAGGTGGCCATCATGGCCGCCCTCATCCACAACCCCAAGGTGTGGATCCTCGACGAGCCGCTCACGGGCCTCGACCCCAACAGCATCTTCCAGGTCAAAGAGTGCATGAAGCGGCACGCCGCCGAGGGAAACGTCGTCTTCTTTTCCAGCCACCTCATCGACGTGGTGGAGCGCGTGTGCGACCGCATCGCCATCATCCGCAAGGGACAACTGCAATGCGTGGAGGACGTCAAAGACATCGAATCGCGCACCACGCTCGAAAAATTCTACATGGACGTCATCGGGGGCAAGGAAGTAAAACCCGTGCCCTATACGGGGAAGCCCGCAAAGGAAGGGGAGTAAACGGAGCATGCAGGGTGTACGCAGTCTCGGCATCCTCATCAGGATGCAGCTGAAAAACCTCATAGACCTCTCGTTTTTGCGGAGCAAGCGCGCCTTCATCCTCAAAGCGGGGCTGGCGCTCGTCATGTTCGCGGCGGTCACGGCCGCCTTTTACGCCGTGTTCTATATCGCCGTTCTGCTCTCCGTCTTCTCCTTCTCGGGGGGACTGCCGACGACGGTCATCACAGTGCTTCTCACCCTTTTGCAGCTCATGGGCATCTGGTCGTGCATGACGGGCCTCGCGCGCACCCTCTACGGCGGCGGGGACAACGTCATCCTGCTCGTCTTGCCCGTCAAGCACAATCTGGTCTTCCTCTCCAAGCTCGCAGTGTATTACCTCTTCGAGCTCAAGCGCAACCTCATGCTCACCCTGCCCATGTTCATCGCCTACGGGCTGGTGAACGGCGCGGTGTGGTTCTACTACCCGTGGATGCTTCTCTGCTTCCTCTTCGTGAGCATGTTGCCCGTGGCCGTCGGGGCCATCCTCTCCATCCCCGCGCTCTATATCCCCAAGACGGTCTCGCGTGTGCCCGTCATCAAATATATCATCCTCACGGCGGCGGCAGCGGCGCTCGTGGCGGCGGCATTCTACGTCGTCGGGCTCATCCCCTCCAACATCAACCTGCTGGGGCAGTGGGGGAGCATCACGAAGTCCGTCCGCGACTTCATGAACACCTTCGCGCGCATCTTTGCCCCATACCATGCCCTTGCCCGCATGACAGTGGCGGGTCCGCTCGAGATCACGGGGCAGCCCATTACGGCCTATGGCGGCATCGCGCTCATCGTGCTCATCGCCGTGTGTGCGGCGCTCACCGCGCTCTCCTTCTTCACCGCGCGCCTGCTCTTCTTGCAGATGACGGCCAAGGCGGGGGAGACGGCTACGCGGCAGAGAAAGGCCCGCCGCAACCGCGTGCACCCGCGCTGGCTGAGCCCTCTCTCGGAGGACCTCCTCCGCAGTGTACGGAGCGGCAAGGCCGTGTGGCGCAGTTTCGTGGAGTTCTTCATCCCCGCTTTTCTGCTGTTTGCGCTCAACCGCGTCTATGCGGCCATGAACACCAGCCTCGCGGGGCAGTCCATGACGGCGGCCTTCAACATCCTCGTGCTGCTCGTCACCGTGCTCTCGACCAACGCCTTTTTGGCACATGTTTACAGCCGTGACGGCGCCGCGCGCAACCTCTTGAAGACGCGCCCCGTCGATTTCCGCGTCTTGCTCGGCTCGCGGCTCGTCTTCCGTGCCGTCGTCTCGACGCTCTCGGTCATCGTGGCCGTGGCGCTGTGGGCGTTCGTGTTGGGGAGCTCTCTGACGGACGCCGTCTGCTTCGGCATAGCGGCCTGCTCATTCGACCTTGCCCACATCTTCTGGTGCGCGGAGATCGACGTCATGCACCCCGAGCGCAAGGAGGGGGTGTCCAATGAAGCTGTCGCCACCGTCTGCGCCATCGTCATCGCCGTCATTGCAACGGCCTTCTACTTCCTCATCAGCTCGGCGACGTATGCCTTCCCGAAGCTCGCGGCCATCGCGGTCTGCTTCCTCGCTTTGC
The DNA here is from genome assembly GCA_947624215.1 of uncultured Clostridia bacterium. Taxonomy (GTDB): domain Bacteria; phylum Bacillota; class Clostridia; order Christensenellales; family Borkfalkiaceae; genus Gallimonas. The sequence goes on along the minus strand of CANQJJ010000022.1, from coordinate 1,250 downwards.
GCGCATTCCTGTATTTCGAGCGCGTGCGCATTTACTTTGTGGAGAAATAGGGATGAAGAAAAGCACAGTCCTCATCGTTCTCATCACATTTGTCATCTCCGTCGTCATCGTGGGGGTTTTCGGCATGCAGATGATGTCGTATAACACGCGCATCTATGTGGAAGAGATCATCCCGACCGAGGTCATCACCTCCTCCAACGTCTCCAACGTGGCGATCACGCCGAACCGGGAGCGCGAGGGGGAATACGACGTGATCCTGCCGTATAGCGAGGGCTTGGTGGTGCGCATTGACTTTGAACTGAACCCTGCCGACGCGACGGACGGCAACGTAGACTTACAGGCGACGAACGCGAGCGCGGACGAGCTTGTGCGGATCGACGGGCTGACGATCTATGTGTTGAAGATCGGGACGTTGCGTTTGAACTATCGTGCGACGGACGGCAGCGGCACGGAGATCACGGTCTACGTGCACGTTCTCTCCCCCGAGCTCTACTACTCCATGATGAGCAGCTGAAAAAGCGTCCCGCGCGCTCCGCGCGCGTCATTCTGAGCCGATAAAGTGTGAGTTTCACCGAACTGCCCATCCGCGAAGAATCTTGCTACGACCAGGTATTGTGTGAGCGACGCCTCTTCGCCCAAGCATTGATATAAGCGGAAACTCCGAGATTCCTCGGCTACGCCTCGGAATGACGTGTTCGTGTCACTACTTCGGACTTCGTTCTTCGGGATCCTTCGGGGACAGCCACGTCGGACTCCGTATCGTCATTACGGCTCAGGATGACGCGCTTACCGCCCCCCCTCTCGGCCTCATCCGTGGGTACCATGTCCGCGGTCGGCCGTCACGGATCCATAAAAGCCGTCAGAGATCCATAAAATCGTTGATCACCGAAAAAATTCGGCGATTATATATCAAAGGAGGTTTTCAATGAAAATCATCAAGAAACTCGGAGGCGTGCTCCTCGCGTTCGTCATGCTCTTCTCTGTCAGCCTTGCCGCTTGCAATTTCGGCAACAATGACGAAGACAAGGGCGCGATCACAGGCCTCTATTTCGTGACAGAAGGTCTGAAAACGACTTATAACGTCGGCGAGACCTTCGACGAGAGCCAAGTCAAACTCACCGCAGTCTATGAGCGCGGCAGTGAATCCCTCACCCTTTCGAGCGAGGGCGTGACCAAGAGCTGGTCGCCCGAACTCAACAAGGACAAGGCCGGCACCTACAAGCTCACCGCGACCTATAAGCAGAAGTCTG